>NZ_BCNF01000001.1 GCF_001485495.1 Gordonia desulfuricans NBRC 100010
CCCCGGCCGCAGCCGCGCCCGCCGCAGAGGCACCCGCCGCAGCACCGGCCGGCGCCGGTACCGATGTCCTGATGCCCGAACTCGGCGAGTCGGTCACCGAGGGCACCGTCACCACCTGGCTCAAGGCCGTCGGCGACACCGTCGCCGAGGACGAGCCGCTGGTCGAGGTCTCCACCGACAAGGTCGACACCGAGATCCCGTCCCCGATCGCCGGCACCCTGCTCGAGATCGTCGCCCAGGAGGACGACGTCGTCGAGGTCGGCGGCCGTCTGGCCGTCATCGGTGACGCCTCCGCGGTCTCCGCCCCGGCACCCGCCGCACCGGCTCCCACCCCCGAGCCCACCCCGGCACCCGAGCCCGTCGCGGCTGCACCGGCACCCGAGCCCACCCCGGCTCCGGCCGCCCCCGCAGCACCGGCACCGGCGGCATCCACCCCCGCAGCCGAGCCCACCGACCTGCAGTCCACCCCGTACGTCACCCCGCTGGTGCGCAAGCTGGCCGCCGAGAACGACATCGATCTCGCGAGCCTGAAGGGCACCGGTGTCGGCGGTCGTATCCGTAAGCAGGACGTGCTCGCCGCCGCCGAGGCCAAGAAGGCCCCGGCCGCCGCTCCGGCCGCTCCCGCTGCTGCTGCGGCCACCCCGGCTGCCGCCGCGTCGACGGCCTCCGAGGTCAAGCCCGAGCTCGCCGCACTGGTCGGGACCACCCAGAAGATCAACCGGATCCGTCAGATCACCGCGAAGAAGACCCGCGAGTCGCTGCAGACGTCGGCGCAGCTCACCCAGGTGTTCGAGGTCGACATGACCAAGATCGTCCACCTGCGCAAGGCGGCGAAGGAGTCGTTCCGGGCGGCCGAGGGCGTCAACCTGACCTTCCTGCCGTTCATCGCCAAGGCCGTCGTCGAGGCGCTCAAGGCGCACCCGAACGTCAACGCCTCGATCGACGAGGACCGCAGGGAGATCACCTACTACGAGAAGGTGCATCTGGGCATCGCCGTGGACACCGAGCAGGGCCTGCTCTCGCCGGTGATCCACAACGCCGACGACCTGTCGATCGCCGGGCTCGCCCGCGCCATCGCCGACATCGCCGCGCGTGCCCGCAGCAACGGCCTCAAGCCCGACGAGCTGGCCGGCGGCACCTTCACCATCACCAACATCGGCAGCCAGGGCGCCCTGTTCGACACCCCGATCCTGGTGCCGCCGCAGGCCGCCATGCTGGGTACCGGCGCGATCGTCAAGCGTCCGGTCGTCATCACCGACGAGGAGGGTGACGAGTCGATCGCCGTGCGGTCGATGTCGTACCTGCCGCTCACCTACGATCACCGCCTGATCGACGGTGCCGACGCGGGCCGCTTCCTGACCACCGTCAAGAAGCGCCTGGAGGCGGGTGCATTCGCCGCCGAGCTCGGCCTGTAGGACACGATGCAGGTAGCCATCGCCGGTTCATCGGGGCTGATCGGTTCGGCCCTGGTGACCGCGTTGGAATCCGCGGGACACTCCGTTCGCCGCCTGGTGCGGCGTGAGGTCTCCGGACCCGGCGAGTACAGCTGGGATCCGGAGACCTTCGGGGTGCCCGACGACGCGCTCGACGGCGTCGACGCCGTGGTCTCCCTGGGTGGCGTCGGGGTGGGCGATCAGCGCTGGACCGGGCGGTTCAAGCAGGAACTGCGCGACTCCCGGATCACCCCGACCACGGTGCTCGCCGAGGCCGTCCGCGACGCCGGGGTCCCCACCCTGATCAGCGCCAGCGCCACCGGTTTCTACGGCGACACCGGTCCCCGCGTGGCCACCGAGACCGACGGTCCCGGTGCCGGATTCCTGGCCGACCTCACCTGCGACTGGGAGGCCGCCGCCACCGACGACGCCGGCCCCGACACCCGGGTGGTGCTGTTGCGCACCGCCCCGGTGATCGCCCCGCACGGCGGCCTGCTCGGCCGGCTGCGGCCACTGTTCCGGCTCGGACTCGGCGGGTCGATCGGCAACGGCCGCCAGTACTTCTCGTGGATCTCGCTGGTCGACGAGGTCCGCGCGATCGAGTTCCTGCTCGACTCCACGATCGCCGGCCCGGTGAACCTGTGCACCCCGGCCGCGATCCACTTCGCCACGTTCGTCGACGCGCTCGGCCGGTCGCTGCACCGCCCGACCCTGCTCGGTGTGCCGCGGTTCGCGGCCCGCGCGGTCGGCGGCGACATGATCGAGGAAATGGTTTTGTTCTCCCAACGCGTTGCACCCGGTGTGCTCACCGACAACGGCTTCACCTTCACCCACCCCACCATCGCCGAGGCATTGGAGTACGCCAATGCCCGCTGACACCGTCACCGATCACACCGCGATCGCGGCGTCGTCGCTGCGTCGGTCGGCGGAACCGATCGAGAACCGGCGTCTGGGGGTGGTCGACTATCGCGACACCTATGACCTGCAGCACCGGCTGGCCGGTGAGCGCGCCGACGGCACCCTCGACCACGACGTGCTGCTGCTGCTCGAGCACCCGTCGGTCTACACCGCGGGCAAGCGCACCGAGGACGCCGACCGCCCCACCAACGGCGCCGAGGTGATCGACGTCGACCGTGGCGGCCGGATCACCTGGCACGGCCCCGGGCAGCTCGTCGGCTATCCGATCGTGGCGCTGGCCGAACCCCTGGACGTGGTCGAGTACGTCCGGCGGATCGAGGGCGCGCTGATCGCGGTATGTGCCGCACACGGTGTCACCACGACCCGCGTCGAGGGTCGCTCCGGGGTGTGGGTCGTCGACGAGCCCGGCACCGTCCATCCGTCCGGGCAGGCCGAACGCAAGCTCGGACAGATCGGAATCCGCGTGGCCCGTGGGGTCACCCTGCACGGATTCGCCCTCAACGTGAACCCCGACATGTCGGCGTTCGAGGCGATCGTGCCCTGCGGGATCGCCGACGCCGGGGTGACCTCGCTGAGCCGTGAGGCCGGTGTCGAGCTGAACATCGACGACGTCCTCGACGAGGTGGCCGCCGCCGTCGCCGCCGCCCTCGACCACCCCACCGGAACGGACCACCCCACCGGAACGGACCAGCCCACCGGTACGGACCAGCCCGCCGCACCGGACCATCAGACCGCATTCGACCAGCCCGGGACCTCCACCGTTCCGGGCGTAGCATCGGAGCAGTGACCGTGTCACCCGAAACCCGCACCACCGATACCCCCACCACCGCCCCCGACGGACGCAAACTGCTCCGTCTGGAGGTGCGCAACGCGCAGACACCGATCGAACGCAAGCCCAACTGGATCAAGACCCGCGCCACGATGGGCCCCGAGTACACCGAACTCAAGGGCCTGGTGAAGCGCGAGGGCCTGCACACGGTGTGCGAGGAGGCCGGCTGCCCCAACATCTACGAGTGCTGGGAAGACCGCGAGGCCACCTTCCTGATCGGTGGCGAGCAGTGCACCCGACGCTGCGACTTCTGCCAGATCGACACCGGTAAGCCCGCCGAACTCGACCGCGACGAACCCCGTCGTGTCGCCGAGAGCGTGCAGGCGATGGGTCTGCGGTACTCGACGATCACCGGCGTGGCCCGCGACGACCTGCCCGACGAGGGCGCCTGGCTCTACGCCGAGACCGTCCGCGCCATCCACCGGCTCAACCCCGGTACCGGTGTGGAGAATCTCATCCCGGACTTCCACGCCAAGCCCGACCTGCTGGCCGAGGTGTTCGACGCCCGGCCGGAGGTGCTCGCGCACAACCTGGAGACCGTGCCGCGCATCTTCAAGCGCATCCGGCCGGCGTTCCGGTACGAGCGGTCCCTCGACGTGCTGACCCAGGCCCGTGACTTCGGTCTGGTCACCAAGTCGAACCTGATCCTCGGCATGGGCGAGACGCCGGAGGAGGTGCAGTCGTCGATCGTCGACCTGCACGAGGCCGGGTGCGACATCCTCACCATCACCCAGTACCTGCGTCCGTCGCCGCGGCACCATCCGGTGGAGCGTTGGGTCAAGCCCGAGGAGTTCGTCGAGCACTCCGAGTTCGCCCAGGAGATCGGTTTCGCCGGGGTGATGGCCGGACCGCTGGTCCGCTCGTCCTACCGTGCCGGCCGTCTCTACGCCCAGGCGATGGCCCATCACGGCCGTGAGATCGCCCCGGCACTGGCCCACCTCGCCGACGAGGGCTCGGCCAGCCAGGAGGCGTCGAGCCTGCTCGCCCGCCTGGCGCGCTGACCCCGACCCGCATCGAGCGGGGTGTCCCCGACCAGGCGCCGGCTCCCAGTGGGCCACCGACTTCGGCGCCCGGTCTGCCCACGATTTCGGGCAGGCCGGGCGCCGCACGTATTCTAGGAACCATGGCAAAGGCGCAGGCGAGCAAAGAGGCCAAGCAGGCCGCGAAACAGGCCCGCAAGAAGGCTTCCAAGGAACGTCGCCAGCAACTCTGGCAGGCGTTCCAGATGCAGCGGAAAGAAGACAAACGTCTGATTCCGTACATGGTCGGCATCTTCGTGCTGATCGTGGCCGTGTTCGTGCTGCTCGGTGTGTTCATCGGGTCGATCTGGCTGTTCATCCCGATCGGTGTGGTCCTCGGCGTCCTGGCGGCGTTCATCCTGTTCGGCCGCCGCGTGCAGAAGAACGTCTACGCCAAGGCCGAGGGCCAGCCCGGTGCGGCCGGCTGGGCGTTGACCAACATGCGCGGCCAGTGGCGGGTACAGCAGGCGGTCAGCGGTAACGCCCACCTCGACGCCGTGCACCGCGTGATCGGCAAGCCCGGCATCATCCTGGTCGGCGAGGGTTCACCCGCCCGGGTCAAGACGCTGCTGTCGCAGGAGAAGAAGAAGGCGGCCCGCGTGGTCGGCGACACCCCGATCTACGAGATCATCGTCGGCGACGCCGACGGTCAGGTGCCGCTGTCGAAGCTCGAACGCCACCTCAACAAGCTGCCGTCGAACGTCGACCGCAAGCGGATGGAGACCCTCGAGGGCCGCCTGTCGGCGCTCGGCGGCCGTCAGCCGGGCCCGGGGATGCCCAAGGGCCCGATGCCGGCCGGCGCCAAGATGCGCAGCATGCAGCGCACCGCACGCCGCAAGAGCTGATCTGTTCCACACATACCGACCGGGCCCGTCTTCTCCACGAAGACGGGCCCGGTTCGTATGTGTGCTGTTGTGTGATGTGCCGTCGGTCTGCCGTGGCCGGTCGACCTCGCTCCGCCGGGCCGTCCGCTCGCCCGGCGCTGCGCCCCGGACGAGGGTGCGGGTTCATCCGTCCCCGCTCCCCTGTCCGGACGGGTGCGGGCTCAGCGGGTACGGATGATCGCGGTCTGGGTGGCGCGATCGTGCAGGGCGCGGCCGTTGTAGTCGTTCATCAGCGCGGGCACCAGGAAGACGATCAGCAGCTGCCGCATGAAGGCCCGGATGATGCCCACCGCCGCGACGGGTACGTCACCGGCGACCTCGGCGGCCATCCGCTCGGGGCCGTGGTCGACCCGGGCCACGCGCAGCCCCACCACGAACTGGCCGGGGGTGAAGCCGAACAGGCTGACGGTGAACACGCCGATGACGAACCAGGCGGCGAGTACGGCCAGACCCATGTTGGGTGAGCCGAAGCCGACGAAGATCATCGAGATGCCGCCGCCGATCAGCCAGTCGACGAGCAGGGCGACGGTGCGCGTCCACCCGCCCGCGAGCGAACCGGGCCCGATCTCCGGGAGACCCAGGTCTGCGCCCCGGTATTCGATATCGGGGTTGTGTCCGGATTGTGGACCCGACAGCCAGGAACCGGTCACCTTTCCCATCGGTACCGCCGTCCCGGGCCGTACCCGCTCGTGTCCGTCACCAAACTCATGCACTCCATGGTAAGGGTCCGCCGAACGGGGGCCGGCCGGGTCCGGATGCGCCCCTGACGTCGCCGGTCCCGGCACTTCTGCCGCGCTGTGGAGGCGGATGCGGAATAGTGGCATGCGGTGACGGCGTCGACGCACCGAGGCGGGCAGCATCCCGAGAGTGACGAAGATCTGGAGCTGTGTAACACAGGGGAAACACTGCCTTGACGCGCGGGCAACGTCACGTCCATACGGTTCAGACTGAGATCCGCTGGGGATTGCGCGGCGGGCCAGGAGAGTCAGGCCTCATACACCCGGGTGTGCGAGGCCGGGCCCCGATAACAGTTAAAGGAGTCACCGGACGGTGTACAGCAGCAAAGAGGAACTACTCGAAGGAATCAAGAAGGAGGGTGTCGAGTACGTCGACATCCGCTTCTGCGACCTGCCCGGCGTCATGCAGCACTTCTCGATCCCGGCGTCGGCATTCGACGAGTCGGTGTTCGAGGAAGGCCTGGCGTTCGACGGTTCGTCGGTGCGCGGCTTCCAGTCGATCGACGAGTCGGACATGATGCTGCTGCCCGACCCGGCGACCGCGCGGATCGATCCCTTCCGCAAGGCCAAGACGATGAACATCAGCTTCTTCGTCCACGACCCTTTCACCCGCGAGGCCTACAGCCGCGACCCGCGTAACGTCGCCCGCAAGGCCGAGGACTACCTGGCCTCGACCGGCATCGCCGACACCTGCTTCTTCGGTGCCGAGGCCGAGTTCTACATCTTCGACTCGGTGTCCTTCGACTCGCAGATGAACGGCACCTTCTACGAGATCGAGTCGGAGTCGGGCTGGTGGAACACCGGCTCCCCGACCGATCCGGACGGCAGCCCCAACCTGGGCTACAAGGTCCGCCCGAAGGGTGGCTACTTCCCGGTCGCGCCGTACGACCACTACGTCGACCTGCGCGACGAGATGTCGACCAACCTGACCAACGCGGGCTTCATCCTCGAGCGTGGACACCACGAGGTGGGCACCGGCGGCCAGGCCGAGATCAACTACAAGTTCAACACGCTGCTGCACGCGGCCGACGATGTGCTGCTGTTCAAGTACATCATCAAGAACACCGCGTACCAGAACGGCAAGACCGTCACCTTCATGCCGAAGCCGCTCTTCGGTGACAACGGCTCGGGTATGCACGCCCACCAGTCGCTGTGGAAGGACGGCAAGCCGCTGTTCCACGACGAGGCCGGCTACGCGGGCCTGTCGGACCTGGCGCGATACTACATCGGCGGCATCCTGCACCACGCACCGTCGCTGCTGGCGTTCACCAACCCGACCATCAACTCCTACAAGCGTCTGGTCCCCGGTTACGAGGCCCCGATCAACTTGGTCTACAGCCAGCGCAACCGGTCGGCCTGTGTGCGTATCCCGATCACCGGCAACAACCCGAAGGCCAAGCGCCTCGAGTTCCGTTGCCCGGACAGCTCGGGCAACCCGTACCTGGCGTTCGCGGCGATGATGATGGCCGGCCTGGACGGCATCAAGAACAAGATCGAGCCGCACGAGCCGGTCGACAAGGACCTCTACGAGCTCCCGCCGGAGGAGGCCAAGAACATCCCGCAGGCCCCCACCTCGCTGGCCGCGGTCATCGACCGCCTCGAGGAGGACCACGACTACCTGACCGCCGGTGGCGTGTTCACCGAGGACCTGATCGAGACCTGGATCGCGCTGAAGCGTGAGAACGAGATCGAGCCGGTCCAGATCCGTCCGCACCCGTACGAGTTCTCGCTCTACTACGACTGCTGACGATCCGCGGCGCACCGAGTCGCCGTGATCGACCAGGATCGGCCCACCGGATTTCCGGTGGGCCGATCTTTTTCGTTCGGTCTGCCACTTCTTGCGCTCCGCCGGATTCGATTCGCGAAATGGGGGTCGAATTGGGCTGCGAGTACTGTTAAGAGATTGTGAAAGGCGCCACGCGGGACCTTGTCCCCTCACCTACTCACAGGTCAGCACGTATTGTCCTTTTCATGTCCCCTCGTATGCTCTTTGTCGAAGACCTTGCCCCCGGCGACCGGATCAGCCTCGACGGATTCCACGGTGTGGTCCGTAAGCAGGTGCCGCACGGTGCCGATCAGCGCCTCGTCGAGTTCGTGCACAGCTCGGACAATCGCAACGAGATGATCTTGCAGTCCGGCTCCAAGGTCGAGGTTCTCTGATACTCAGGAATCGGCCCGAGAATCGATCTCGGGCATATTCCGGGCAGTATCCGACACCTTTTCCGAGTTCTGGATCAGCTGATCATTTTCTGCGCGATCCCGGTTCTCCCGCCCGGGTGCGGTATACGTCGCCCAGATCACCAGGATCGCCGTCGACATCAGGACCGCCGCACCGGTCCACGCCGCCGCCGTCATCCCGGTGACGAAGGCATGCCGGGCGGCATCGAGGACGTCGGCGGCCTCGGCGCCGGGCATCGAACCCGCCGAACCCGAACCCACCGAACCGACCGCTCCGGCCAGGCTGCGTCCTGCCTCGACCGGGCCCAGACCTGCCGGGAAGACCGTCCGGTAGACGACGTTGACCACGCTGCCGAGCACGGCGATCCCCAACGCCCCGCCGAGTTCGCTGGAGGTCTCCAGCAGCCCTGACGTGGCCCCGACCCGGTCCCTCGGCGCCACCCCGATGACGTGATCGGCGACCACCGACGTCGTCGCGACGATCCCGGCGGCCAGCATCCCGGACGCGACCAGGACCACCACCAGCGAGTGCTGTCCGGTGAGCCCGGCCAGTACCGCATATCCCGCCGCGCCGAACACCAGACCTGCGGCCATCACCGCCGGGCGCCCCCATCGGCCGGCCACGATCGCCGCCGCCGGTGCTGCGAGGGCCACCGCCACCGACGGCAACACGCTCCACAACGCGGCGACCAGCGGATCGAGACCGAGCACCGACTGCAGATACTGGGTGACCAGGATCGAGTTGCCCAGCAGGGCGAACATGCAGATCAGGTTGGTCCACACCGACACCGAGAACCGGCGGTCACCCAACAAGCCCAGGTCGACCAGCGGGTCGGCGAGGCGACGTTGACGCCAGACGAACACCACACCCACGACGATCCCGGCGAGCAACGCCGCCGATGCCCCCCAGGACCATCCGTCCGCGGCGAACTCCTTGATCGCATAGACCGTCGGCAGCACCGCACCGAGGGCGAGGACGGCGCTGAGCACATCCACCCGACGCGCCGGGTCGGCGGTGTCGCCCGGGAGCAGGATCGGGGCGACCACCAGCAGCGCGAGCATCACCGGGATGTTGATCAGGAAGACCGATCCCCACCAGAAGTGCTCGAGGAGGAGCCCGGAGATGATCGGGCCGAGCGCCACCCCGCCGGCGAGGACGGCATTCCAGGCCGCGACCGCCTTGGCCCGATCGGCGTCGTCGTCGAAGACATGCCGGATCAGGGCGAGGGTCGAGGGCATCAGTGTGGCGCCGGCGATCGCGAGGACGGCCCGCGAGAGGATGAGCATCTCTGCCGACGTCGACAGCGCCGCGAGCAACGATGCCGCGCCGAATCCTGCCGCACCCCACATCAGCAACCGGCGGTGACCGATCCGGTCGGCGAGCGAACCCATCGTCAGCAGGAGTCCGGCGAGGACGAATCCGTAGATGTCGAAGATCCAGAGTTGTTGCGCCGGTGACGGTTCGAGGTCTGCTGCGATGTAGGGAACCGCGAAGAACAACACCGAGACGTCCATCGAGACGATCAGCATCGGCAGACAGAGCACCGGAAGGGCCATCCAGGGGGATCGAGCGGTCATGACCACGCCCACTTTCTGTTTGTGTCATACACAGTTTATTCCGTAAGCGGATACTAGGACCTTTCTGTATATGGCACAAGCAGTCAGTACGATGTCGGCATGAGCTCGCCCGAAGGCAACGCCCCCACCCCGCCACTGCCGAAGTCGGTCGCGCTGCTGTGGGGACGCACCGACGACACCCCGCGGCGCGGACCCAAACCCACGCTGACCATCCACGACATCGCCGGCGCCGCGGTGGAGGTGGCCGATGCCGAGGGCTGGGAGGCGGTGTCGATGAAGGCGATCGCCGACCGCGTCGGGCTGACCGCGATGTCGCTGTACCGCTACGTCGACAGCAAGGACGACATCATCGACCTGCTCGTCGACGAGGCGCACGGTCGCGCCCCCGACGACCTGACGCGCACCGGCGACTGGCGTGCGCAGATCACCGACTGGGCGGCCGCCTACGCCACGCGGCTGCGGAAACGCCCCTGGCTCAGCGAGATCCCGATGACCCGGCCACCGGTGGGACCCAACACGCTCTCGTGGACCGAGGCGGGCGTGCGGGCCTTCACCGACACCGCACTGAGTGGGCAACAGAAGATGAGCGCCCTGCTGCTCGTGGACGGATTCGTCCGCCAGCACACCCGGCAGGCACTACAGATGGGTGAACTGCCGCGGCGGGCCGACGGCCACCTCGCCGACGACGCGAGCGGGGCGGCAGCAGATCCCGCGAGCGGACCCCACATCGACTACGACGCCGTGGTGGCGGGCCTGATCGACGCCGAGCACTACCCCGCGCTCAGTGCCGCGGTGTCGGCGATGGGTGCCGGCCCCGACGACGACTTCTACCGTGAGCAGCTGGATTTCGGGTTGCAGGTGATCCTGGACGGGCTCGCCGGATTGATCACCGCTGCGGCCAGATAACGGGCCGCCCGCGGGACCCGGACCGGTTGCGTGCGCTCGGTCGCTCAGGCGCCGGAGAGATCGCCGAACAGCGCCTGGTTGTGGCCGAAGGCGTCGACGGCCTCGGCCAGGAGACGCTCGACCGCGGCGTCATCGATCGGCAGCGCGTCGAGGCTGTCGCGGTAGGCGTCCTTGTATCGCTTGAGCTTGTCGATGTCGAAGTCGTAGAAGCTCAGAGCCTCACCGCCCACGCCGTAGTTCTGCCGCATCTTGTGCGCGACCACCTGACCACCGCTGAGGTCCCCGAGGTAGCGGGTGTAGTGGTGGGCGACGTAGCGCGCCGGGTCGTCGCGGGTGGCCTCGATGGCGTCGACATACCGGGAGACCGCGGGCAGCGGGGTCACCGCGTCGGCGTCGACGCCCAGGGCCGCGAGGTCGGCACGCAGCCGCGGGACACGGCGCAGGATCTCGTCGTGGACCGCGTCGACCACCGGGTCTCCGGCCAGCTCGTCACCGACCTCCTCGAGCGCCCGGTAGACGAAGTACAGCTGCCCGGTCAGTCGGGCATACGCCGCGACATCGAGCCGACCCGACAGGAGATCGCCGATGAACGGCGAGTGTTCGGCCTGTTCGTGCGCGACCGCGGTGGCCTCACGTAGTCGTGCAGAGACCGTGGTCGAGGGATCGGAAAGAGAAGTCATGGCGTCCCAGTGATACCACTTCGTCCGATCCGGGGGAAGGTTTGGCGACCCTGAGTGATGGTGTTCATAGGGACCGGCCCCTGCGCGGGCCGCTGTACGCGCCGTAAGTGGGTCCCGAGCGCAGTGGACATCGGAGCGCGGTGCTCGTCAGCCGGCCACCAGATCCGCCAGCACACCGCGATGATCCGACCCCGGGATCGTGAAGGTCCGGACCCCGGTCGCGACGAATCCCCGTATCACCACGTGGTCGATGGCGACCAACGGATAGCCGCCCCACCGGTCGGTCGGGTAGGTGGGCACCCAGGCCGATCCGGACTGCACGCCCGCGTCGGCGAATCCGTCGGTCAGCAACGCCCGGAACCGGGTGTGGTCCCAGGTGGCGTTGAAGTCGCCGGCGACGATCGCCGGTCCTTCGGGCAGCGCGCCCAGGTACTCGGCCAGGATCTGCATGTCGGTGTTCCACACGTTGGCATAGCCCTGCAGCGGCGCGCCCGGATGCACCGCGAGCACCCGCGTCTCCGGTGCGCCGGGCAGCGCGGTGGTGGCCGAGAGATTCGCCAGTGCCATGTTGGGGATACGGGAGGTGTCGGTGAGCGGCTGCCGGCTGCGCAGCATGGTTCCGGTCGCACCGTTCCCGGCGATCAGATACTCGTGCGGGAGTCGGGTGGCCAGTGCCGAGGCCCGGATACGGTCGGCGGCCGCGGGGGTGACCTCCTGGAGCGACACGAGATCGGCACCGCCGACGGCGTCGGCGACCGCGTCGACGTCGCCGTTGCCGACCATCAGATTGGCGGAGGCGACGGTGAACCGCTCCCCCGCCGGCGCGCTCTGGGCCACCCACATCGGACCCTGCGTGAAGCACAGCGCCGCGGCGGCGACCACGGTCAGCGACAGTGCGACCCAGCGTCGGGTCACGGCGAACACGATCAGCGCGACTGCGGCCGCGACCAGCGCGTAGGGCACCGCGGCGGTCGCATACAGGGCGACGGTCCCGCGGGAGGAGTGGTAGTGCAGCCACACCGCCACCACCGACACCGCGAGTAACACCCACCCCAGCGCGAGCACCACGAAGGTGAGGAATCCGCGCATGTCAGGCCCCGAAGACCTTCAGCACCACATTCTTCGCCCGGCGCGTCACCCGCAGATAGTGCTCCAGGAACTCCGCCGCCTGATCTTCCGGCCAGCCGGCGGCAAAGGCGATCTGCCGCAACTGTTTTCCGGGTCCGGGCAGCTGATCGACGGGCTTGCCCCGCACCAGCACCAGCGCGTTGCGCGCCTTGGTGGCGGTGAGCCACGCGTCCTTCAGCGTGGCCACGTCGTTCTCGCCGAGCAGTTCCGCCGCACCGATCGCGTCGAGCGTCTCCACGGTCGAGGTGTTGTGCAGCGACCGGAACCGGTGCGCATTGCGCAGCTGGATCAGCTGGACGGTCCACTCGACGTCGGCGAGGCCGCCACGGCCCAGTTTGGTGTGGGTGGCCGGGTCGGCGCCGCGCGGGAGCCGCTCGGCGTCGACCCGGGCCTTGATCCGGCGGATCTCCCGCACCGCGGCCGACGAGACCCCGCCCGCCGGGTAGCGGATCGAGTCGATCATGTGCAGGAAGTCGATGCCCAGGTCGTCGTCGCCGGCCACCTGATGGGCCCGCAGCAATGCCTGTACCTCCCACGGCTGCGCCCACTGCTGGTAGTAGGACGCGTAGGCGGCCAGGGTCCGCACCACCGGGCCGTTGCGGCCCTCCGGGCGCAGACCGGTGTCGACCACCAGCGGCGGGTCCTCGCTGGGCGAGCCGAGCATGGACCGCACCGACTCGGCGATGGTCTGCGACCACTTGACCGCATCGGTCTCGTCCACCCCCGGTTTGGGCTGGCAGACGAACAAGACGTCGGCGTCGGAGCCGTAGCCGAGCTCCAGCCCGCCCAGACGCCCCATGCCGATCACCGCGATCCGGGCCGGCGCCGCGCTGCCACGCTCGGTCTCGGAGATCTTGATCGCCACTGTCAGCGAGGCGTTGAGCACTGCCGCCCACACATTCGACAGCGCCCGGCACACCGTGGACACGTCCATCATGCCGAGCACGTCGGCCGAGGCGATCCGGGCCAGCTCGGCGCGCCGGTGGGAACGCGCCGCGGCCACCGCACGACGCAGATCGGTCTGGCGCACGGTGGAGGCGATCAGTCCCTTGGCGAAGTCGTCGGTATCCACCTCGCACAGCTTGGGACCGTTGGCGCCGTCGGAGTAGAGGTGGATCACCTCCGGCGACCGCATCAACAGGTTGGCGATGAACTCCGAGGTGCCCAGCACCTTCATCAGCCGTTCGGCCACCACACCGTCGTCACGCAGCAGACGCAGGAACCAGTCGACGTCGAGGCTCTCGCAGAGGCGACGGTAGTTGAGCAGGCCGGCGTCGGGGTCGGGGGTGTCGCCGATGTGCTCGAGCAACTGCGGCAGGATCAGCAGCTGGACCTGCCCGCGCCGTCCCGGCGCCGACGCCAGGGCCCGGATGTGGCTCAGCGCGCGGTCGGGCATGGCGTAGCCCAACGCCGACAGCCGCCGCTCGGCGGACTTGTCGGTGAGGGTGAGTTCGTCGGTGTTGAAGCGGGTCGCCGCCTCCAGCAGCGGCCGGTAGAACAGCTTCTGGTGCAGCTTGCGCACCCGCAACGACTGGTGCCGGATCTGCCGGCGCAGCACCCCGGTGGCATCGAGGTCGCCCTCACGCCGGATGTGGGCGGCACGCGCCAGCCACCGCATGCCCTCGTCGTCGTCGAACTTGGGCAACAGATGCGTCCGCGACAGCCGTTGCAGTTGTAGACGGTGTTCGAGCAGCCGCAGGAACTGGTACGAGGCACTCAGGTTGGCGCCGTCGTCCCGGCCGACGTATCCGCCCGCGGTGAGTGCGGCCAGCGCGTCGACGGTGGCCCGCACGCGCAGGGACTCGTCGACGCGGCCGTGCACCATCTGCAGCAGCTGGACGGCGAACTCGACGTCGCGGAGGCTGCCGGAACCGAGTTTGAGGTTGCGCTCACGCTCGCCGTCGGGCAGGAGTTCCTCGACACGACGGCGCATCGCCTGCACCTCGTGGACGAAGTCCTCACGCTCGGCGGCCCGCCACACCATCGGGTTGATCGCCTCGTGGTAGGCCTCGGCCAGGGCCATGTCACCGGTCATCGGGCGGGCCTTGAGCTGCGCCTGGAACTCCCAGGTCTTGGCCCACCGGTTGTAGTAGGCCAGGTGGGCGTCCAGGGTGCGGGTCAGCGCCCCGGCCTTGCCCTCGGGGCGCAGCGCGGCGTCGACCTCGAAGAACGCCAGGGTGCCCACCCGCATCATCTCGCCGGCGATGCGTGCGGAGGTGCCGTCGGCGGGTTCGGCGACGAACACCACGTCGACGTCGGACACGTAGTTGAGTTCGCGGGCACCGCATTTGCCCATCGCGATCACGGCCAGCCGACCCGGGATCGGGTTGTCGGCGCACACCTCGCGGAAGGCCACCGCCAGTGCGGTGGTCAAGGCGGCGTCGGCGAGGTCGGCGAGATAGGCGCCGACCTCCGGGAACCACATCACTTGCTCGTCCTCGACGGTCGAGGCGACGTCGTGGGCGGCGAGCTGCAGGACCAGGTTGCGGTAGGCATCGCGCATCGCGACCACGGCCTTGGGTCCGCTGAACGCGGCGCGATAGATCTTGTTGCCCTGCTCCACCTCGCCGGGTTCGGCGACCGCACCGACCGAGGCGAGCATGTGCTCGTTGATCTCGGCGACGTCGGGCAGGGTGTCGCGGGTCAGCAGCCGCCAGCAGCCGACCCCGGCGGTCAGGTGGTCACCGAGGGTGTCCGACGACCCGATCACGCCGAACAGACGTCCGCGGAAGCCGGTGTCGGTACGCAGCAGGGCGTCGATCTCCGACCAGTCGTCACCGACGGCCCCACGCAACCGCATGAGGGTACGCAGGGCCAGGTCGGCGTCCGGGGCACGCGAGAGCGCCCAGAGCAGCCCGACCGACCCCTCGTCGTCCCAGCCGAGTTCTGCGAGGTTCTCCGGCGCCGACGAGTCGAGGAACCCGAGCCGTCCCGCACTGGGCACGCCACCACGGCCATAGAGCGAAGTCACGTAACGAAAATAGCGACTCGCCCGGACATGCGGGTGGGCGGTCCGCGTTTTGCGACGCAGAACCCGCCGTCGGCGCCCGGCCGGAGACCTCCACGGGTCTCCTCGGTGCGCCGACGGCGGGTTCGCGGGACGGCTACAGCGGCAGGTAGTTCTGCAGCTCGAACGGCGTGACCAGACTGCGGTAGTTGGTCCACTCCGTCCACTTGTTGCGCAGGAAGTAGTCGAAGACGTGCTCGCCGAGCGCCTCGGCCACCAGCTCCGAGTTCTCCATCGCGTGCAGGGCCTCGGCCAGGCTGCCGGGCAGTTCCTGGTAGCCCATCGCGCGACGCTCGGCCGGCGTGAGGGCCCAGACGTCGTCCTCGGCCTCCTCGGGCAGGTCGTAGTCCTCGGTGATGCCCTTGAGCCCGGCGGCCAGCAGCACCGCGAAGGTCAGGTACGGGTTGCAGGCCGAGTCCGGGCTGCGCACCTCGATCCGCCGCGACGACGCCTTGTTCGGGGTGTAGAGCGGCAGGCGGATGAGCGCCGACCGGTTGGCCCCACCCCAGGTGGCCGCGGTGGGTGCCTCGCCGCCGTGGATCAGGCGCTTGTAGCTGTTGACCCACTGGTTGGTGACGGCGCTGATCTCGGAGGCGTGGTGCAGGATGCCGGCGATGAACTTCTTGCCGGTCTCCGACAGCTGCATCGGGTCGTCGGGGTTGTGGAAGGCGTTGGTGTCACCCTCGAACAGGCTCATGTGGGTGTGCATGGCCGAGCCGGGGTGATCGCTGAACGGCTTGGGCATGAAGGTGGCCCACACGCCCTCGTTGATCGCCACTTCCTTGATCAGGTAGCGGAAGGTCATCACGTTGTCGGCCATCGACAGCGCGTCGGCGTAGCGCAGGTCGATCTCCTGCTGGCCGGGCGCACCCTCGTGATGGGAGAACTCCACCGAGATACCCATCGACTCGAGGGCGTCGATGGCGTGGCGCCGGAAGTTGGGGGCCGAGTCGTGTACGGCCTGGTCGAAGTAGCCGCCGGTGTCGGCGGGCACCGGGACGCTGCCGTCCAGCGGCGCCTCACGCAGCAGGAAGAACTCGATCTCGGGATGGACGTAGCAGCTGAAACCCATCTCGGCGGCCTTGTTGAGCTGTCGGCGCAGCACGTGGCGCGAGTCGGCCCAGCTCGGGGTGCCGTCGGGCATCGCGATGTCGCAGAACATGCGGGCCGAGTGATGGCGGCCGGCCGAGGTGGTCCACGGCAGCACCTGGAAGGACGACGGGTCGGGTTTGGCGACGGTGTCGGCCTCCGACACCCGGGAGAAGCCCTCGATGGCAGAGCCGTCGAAGCCGATACCCTCCGAGAACGCACCCTCCAGTTCGGCCGGAGCGATCGCCACTGACTTCAGATAACCCAGGACGTCGGTGAACCACAGGCGTACGAATCGGATGTCGCGCTCCTCGAGAGTCCGCAGCACGAATTCCTTTTGGCGATCCATGGTCGCCGACATTAGGGATTCCCTGTTAAATCCGTGTTACAGACACAATTCGAACTCGACACCCTGGGGTTTTTCGGAAGTGATCTCACCATATGGACTTCAAGTATCGGTTCATGAGACCCATCCCGGTGAGCGGTGCTCGCCGATCCTAACCACACCCCCAACCCCCGGCCCCCGGGGTGGCCGTCGCGCCGCCGCCCCGGCCGCCACGCCGGTGTGACCAAATGCACAGCTCGTGGCGCCGATCACGCCCGATCCCGGTGCCACAATGGGTGGCGTCCCACCCGCCCGGGTACCTGCGCCGCAGGACTCGAGGAAGAAAAGAGACAACGATGTCCGACGTTTCGATCTACGGCGCCTCGAACTCTGCCCCGGCCGGCGACTCCGCCGCCCCGCGCCGCCGTATCACCCGCGTGCACCACCTGGCCCAGATGAAGTCCGAGGGCGAGAAGTGGTCGATGCTCACCGCCTACGACTACTCCACCGCCCGGATCTTCGACGAGGCCGGCATCCCCGTCCTGCTGGTCGGCGACTCCGCCGCCAACGTCGTCCTCGGCTACGACACCACCATCCCGGTCTCCATCGACGAGCTGATCCCGCTGGCCCGTGCCGTGGTCCGCGGTGCCCCGCATGCCCTCGTCGTCGCCGACCTGCCGTTCGGCAGCTACGAGGCGAGCCCGCAGCAGGCCCTCGAGACCGCGGTGCGGTTCTTCAAGGAGACCGGCGCGCACGCGGTCAAGCTCGAGGGCGGCGAGCGCGTGGCCGATCAGATCGCGACGCTCACCGCCGCAGGCATCCCGGTGATGGCCCACATCGGCTTCACCCCGCAGAGCGTCAACGGCCTCGGCGGCTTCCGCGTGCAGGGCCGTGGCGACGGCGCCGACCAGCTGATCGCCGACGCCATCGCCGTCCAGGAGGCCGGCGCCTTCTCGGTCGTCATGGAGATGGTCCCGGCCGACATCGCCGGACAGGTCACCCGCAAACTCACCATCCCGACCATCGGCATCGGCGCGGGCAACGAGACCGACGCGCAGGTGCTGGTCTGGCAGGACATGGCCGGCATGACCCACGGCAAGACCGCCAAGTTCGTCAAGCGGTTCGCCGACGTGGGCGGCGAACTGCGCACCGCCGCAGCCCAATACGCCGACGAGGTACGCCGCGGCGCCTTCCCCGGCCCCGAGCACAGCTACTGACCCGACATCATCCGACGCCGCGCCGGCCTCCTCGGGGAGCGGCGCGGCGTCGCCTATTGTCTGCAGGTATGCGCGAGTTCTATCCGGAGATCGAGCCGTATGCCGACGGCCACCTGCCCACCACCGACGGCCACGAGATCTACTGGGAGACCTCGGGCAACCCCGAGGGCAAGCCGGTGGTGTTCGTGCACGGCGGTCCCGGCGGCGGCACCGCCGGCAACCAGCGCCGGTTCTTCGATCCCGCCCGCTATCGGATCGTGCTGTTCGATCAGCGCAACTGCGGCCGGTCACGCCCCCATGTCGCCGACGGCGCGGACCTGTCGACCAACACCACACCCCACCTGATCGCCGACATGGAGGCCCTGCGCGAGCACCTGGGCATCGAGTCCTGGCAGGTGTTCGGCGGGTCCTGGGGGTCGACGCTGGGCCTGGCCTACGCGCAGGCGCATCCCGACCGGGTCACCGAACTCGTGCTGCGCGGCATCTTCCTGCTGCGCCGTAGCGAGATCGACTGGTACTACAACGGCGGTGCGTCGCACATCTACCCGGATGTGTGGGAGAGCTACCTGGACCCGATCCCGGAGGCCGAACGCGACGGCGACCTCGTCGCCGCCTATCACCGGCTGCTCACCTCCGACGACCCGGCGGTGGCGCAGGCCGCGGCCCGGGCCTGGACCGGCTGGGAGCAGGCCACCAGCTATCTGCTGCCCAAGCCCGACGAGGCCGCGGCGGCCAAGGAGGACGCCGGCCCGCGTTTCGATCTGGCGTTCGCGGCCATCGAGAACCACTACTTCGTCAACCACGGGTTCCTCGAGGACGGTCAGCTGCTGCGCGACATCGATCGCATCGCCCACATCCCGGCCGTCATCGTGCAGGGCCGCTACGACGTCGTCTGCCCGATGCGCAGCGCCTGGGACCTGCATCGGGCGTGGCCGTCGGCGAGCCTGCACATCGTCGACGACGCCGGGCACGCGTCGTTCGAGCCCGGCATCGCCCACCACCTGATCGAGGCGACCGACGCGTTCGCCGATCGGTGAGCCGCCGACCTTCCGTGCCGCCGACCGGATCGACGCCGACCACATAGACTCGGACACGTACGTCGTTTTCCGACAGGAGGATCCGTGGCCGCAGCCGAGCAGGTCGAGGTGGAGCTCAAGTTCGATGTCGAGGCAGGTGCCACCGCACCGGACCTGAGGGTCCTGCCCGGTGTCGTCGCACAGCGAGGACCGCAGACCTACGCCCTCGACGCCACCTATCTGGACACCGAGAATCTCGATCTCGCAGGGAACAAGATCACCCTGCGACGCCGTACCGGCGGCACCGACAGTGGATGGCATCTGAAGCGCCCCACCGGGATTCCCGGTGCGCGCAAGGAGCTGCAGGTGACCTTCGACGAGGCCCCCGCCGCTGCCGGCGTGCCCGACGACCTGCTCACGCCGGTGCTCGCGCTCACCCGCAACCGGCCGCTCGTCCCGGTCGCGGTGATCTCCACCACGCGTACCGTCACCACGTTGCTCGGCGTCGACGACCTGCCGCTGGCCGAGTTCGCCGAGGACGCGGTGACCGCACAGTCGCTGCTGCCCGACGGCGAGGCCCGGCAGTGGTCGGAGTGGGAGTTCGAACTGCTCGAGGGCGGCACCCCGCGCCTGCTGAAGGCGGCCGCCAAGTTGCTGCGGGCGTCCGGCGGGAACGAGCCGTCGAGTGCGTCGAAACTCGCCCGCGCCATCGGCTCCACCCCCACCATCTCCGAACCGCGGATCGGGAAGCGGCCCACCGCACTGGAATTGGTGGTCACCGACCTCGCGATCCACCGGAACTCCTTGCTCGCCTACGACCCGGAGGTCCGCGTCGACGCCTACGACGCGGTCCATCAGATGCGGGTGGCCACGCGCCGCATCCGCAGCATCCTGTCGGGATTCCCGACCGTGCTCGATCGTGGGCGCACCGCACACATCGACCGCGAACTGCGCCTGCTGGCACGAATCCTCGGCGATGCGCGCGACTCCGAGGTGCAGATGGAGATCGACTCGGGGCTGCTGCAAGGGCAGTCGGCGTCGCCGGCGCTGATCGCCGCGCTCACCGGAACCGAGACCGCGATCCACGACCGTGCCCTGCGCGCCGCCCATGCCGCGATGGGCTCGGATCGGTACTTCCGGTTGCTCGACGACCTGGACGCCCTGATCGTCGACCCGCCCGTCGGCCCCGACGCCGACATCCCCGCGGTGGCCGCGGTCGACAAGGCGATCGCCAAGTCCCGCAAGCAGATCCGTAAGGCCCAAGCCGACCTCGCCGCACTCACCGAGGGGTCCGACGACTGGGAGGAACAACTCCACACCATCCGCAAACGCGCCAAGAAGCTGCGGTACGCGACGGATGCGGGCGAGCCGCTGCAGGTCAAGAAACACCGTCAGATCGCCTCGGTCGCCAAACGGATCCAGAGTGCCCTCGGCGACTACAACGACACCCGGATCAACCGGGCCCGGCTCGCCGAACTCGCCGCCGGAGACAACGGTCTGGCCAACTCCGACCTGTTCCTGCTCGGTCGGATCGATGCCCTGCAGGAGGCCGCGGGCGATCGCGCGATCGCCGCCTACCGCCGCGCCGCCAAGGATCTGTGACCTGCGTGCGTTGTCGGTGGCCGTGGTCGCCGACAACGCTGCGTCACCGGATTTCGACACGGGTCCTCGCCCTACCGGGCTCGGTCCCGGCTCAATCACCGTGGTAACCGCTGGTCAAGCCGGTCCCGGCCCGATCACCGAGGTACCCCCGCTGGTCAAGCCGGTCCCGGCTCAATCACCGAGGTACCCCCGCTGATTGAGCCTCCACCCCTGCCCGACCAACGACGAGCCCCCGCTGATTGAGCCTCCACCCCTGCCC
>NZ_BCNF01000002.1 GCF_001485495.1 Gordonia desulfuricans NBRC 100010
TACCGGGCTCGGTCCCGGCTCAATCACCGTGGTAACCGCTGGTCAAGCCTCGACCCCGCCCCGGTCATCGAGGTACCCGCTGGTTGAGCCTGGACCCCGCCCGACGAACGACGAGCCCCCGATGGTTGAGCCGACGAGGAGCGCCAGCGACGAGACGAGTCGAAACCTCCGCCACCCGACCACCCACGGCAACCACCCCCGAGCCGGTCACCGACACCGTCACCCCACCAGATTTCGACAAGGGTCCTCGCCCTACCGGGCTCGGTCCCGGCTCGATCACCGAGGTAACCGCTGGTCGAGCCGGTCCCTGCCCGATCACCGAGGTAGCGGCGACCACATCCCACCATCACGCCGGCGCGAACTCGACGCTGCGCGTGTCCGGGTCGGCGGCGGCGAGGACGACGGGCAACCGGACGGCGGCGTCGGGGGTGCCGCTGCACGCGGCGATCACCGGGGGTTCGGTGACGAAGATCTTGGCCGGGCGCTTGTCCGTGCCCGCCGACAACACCACCGCGTCGAACCGCTCGCCCACCCGGCCCGCCAGGACCACCGATTCGGTCAGGTCGATGCTCTCCCGGTCCGCCGACGACCCGAGCGAGTCCGCCGACCGCAGGATCTTCGGCAGGGTCGGCAGGGCCCGGACCACCCAGTCGGGGACGGGGCGGCCCGCCGACACCGACAGGCACACCTCGGTGGCGAACCGGTCGCCGAGGCGCCGCAGCGGGGCGGTCACATGCGCATAGATCCCCCCGATCGCCGCATGCACCATCTCGTCGTGGGTCAGCTCGGGTTCCCCGGCGTCGAGCACCTTGTATCCGGCACCGCGCATCAGCGTCCCGGCGTGGCTCATCAACGCGAGCGTCGACGGCGCATCCTGCGGCAGACCCGCCAGGAACTCCCCCGGCGTCGCCCCGTCGGGCCACGGCACCCGCAACGCCGCGGCGGTGGCCCGCAACTGCTCGACGGCATCTGCCGGGGCGGGTGGCAGCGTCCGCAGCAAACCGATTCCGGCGTCGGCCATGATCGTGCCCGCGCACATCCCGGTCATCAGCGACACCTGCGAGTTCCACATGTCGGCGGGAGTGCGGGGCGCGATCTGCAGCGTCCACGGACCGTCCGACGGTGAGCGCACGACCTCCTGGTCGGGCAGGTCGAGTTCGATCGCCCCGCGCGCCAACGCCGTCCGGCGGCGGAGCTCCCCGAACCGCGGGAGGTCGACGATCGACGGGTGCAGTCGCCCGGCTGCGGCGTCGGCGGCCACTCCGGCGTAGTCGAGGCGCGCTCGTGAACGCACCCGGGCCCGCGCGACGCTCACCTCGACGACCTCACCCGCACCGCTGACCCGCATGGTCCACAGCACCGCAGCACGCTCGACGTCGGGCAGCAACGATCCGCGACCCTCCGACAGCACCCGCGGATGCAGTGGCACCGACCGGTCCGGGAAGTAGATGGTGGCGCCGCGGCGTCGGCTCTCGGAGTCGAGGGCGCCCTCCGGTTCGATCAGCGCGGCGACGTCGGCGATCGCATAGTCGACGACGATGTCGTCATCGTCGGCGCGCAGGCACACCGCCTGATCGAGGTCCATCGAACCGGGCGGATCGATGGTGACCAGCGGGATGTCGGTGCGGTCGATGCGGTCGGCGGCATGCCGGTCGACGGCGTTCTCGGCCTCGGTGAGCGCGTCCTGCCCGTAGTTCGCGTCGACGCCGAGTTCGCCACGGATGGCGTCGAAGTCGATGTCGGGGGCGGAGAGTCTGCGTTGCACTCCCCGACCCTAGCCAGAGCGGCCGGGGTGTGGGGCGAACGAGTCGGCGTGTAAGCCGGATCCTGTCCCGACCACGAGGGTCGGTGGCGACCATCCATCTGGGCACACCGTCGCCGGGTACCTCGAGCGGCCCACCCGCGGACTCGGGCGAGCAGCCCTCATACATCCGCGCACACGCACCTGACGGTCCGTGCTTCGGCCTTGCTCCGGGTGGGGTTTACCTAGCCGATGCGGTCACCCGTATCGCTGGTGCGCTCTTACCGCACCGTTTCACCCTTACCGACCTGACGGCCGGCGGTCTGTTCTCTGTGGCACTGTCCCGCGGGTCACCCCGGGTTGCCGTTGACAACCACCCTGCTCTGCGGAGTCCGGACTTTCCTCGGCGAGCGGCGTGTCCAGTGACTGGCCGTCCCGCGCGCCGCGGCCGCCCGGCCGACTCGTTCGCCTGTACAGGATACGCTGCGCGTCCCAGCGCTCAGAACAGGTGTGCGGTCTCGTTGACCGCCTTCACCGCGGCACCGCCGTCGGGATAGAACTCGGCGATCGACACCGACGCCAGATCCAGGTGCAACCGGAACAGCAGCTGCGGTCCGACGTCGAGGGCATGACGCAGCAACGACTTGATCGGGGTCACATGCGACACCACGAGCACGGTCTGCCCGGCGTACTCGGTGAGCAGCCGATCGGTGGCCTCGACGACGCGGCGCGCCACCTCGTCGAAGCTCTCCCCGCCCGGGGCGGGCAGCGAGGTGTCCGACAGCCAGTGCGTGTGCAGGTCCGGATCGCGACCGGCGGCCTCGGCGAAGGTCAGTCCCTCCCATCGCCCGAAGTCGGTCTCGATGAACCCGTCGTCGGTCACCACGTCGAGACCGAGTGCCGCGGCCGCGGCGTCGGCGGTCTGGCGGGTGCGGGTCAACGGCGACGACACGATGGCCGCGATGTCGGTCTCCCGGGCGACGCGGCGCGCGGCCGCCGCCGCCTGGGCGAGACCGAGTTCGGTCAGTTCCGGATTTCCGCGGCCGGAGTACCGACGCTGCACCGACAACGGGGTCTGCCCGTGGCGCAACAGGATCACACGCGTGGGGGTGGCGCGCTGCCCCTGCCAGGTCGGCTGTGCCCTGCCCGCATCGGCGGCGTCGGCCGGCCGGCCCTCGCCGGTGGCCGCGTCAGCCGTGTCGGTGGCGTCGGTGCTCATCAGAGACCGGACTCGTGGTTGCGGACCAGGATCGCACCGCATTCCTCGCAGCGCACCACGTCGTCGTCGGCGAGGGCGGCGATCCGGGTGAGGGTGCCGCGGTCGATCTCCATCCGGCATGCCCCGCACCGGCGCTGACGCAGCAGTCCGGCACCGATCCGGTTGTCGGCGCGCTGGCGGTCGTAGATGGCGAGCAGTTCGGCGGGCACGTCCTGGGCGATCCCGGCGCGACGCTGCGCGGCCACCTCGCGGTCGGCGGTGACCGCACCCAGCGACTCGGCGCGGCGGGCCTGCAGGGTGTCGACCTGTTCCTGGAGCTGGGCCACGGTCGCCGAGGCGCGCTCCTGCTCGGTGGCCACGGCCTCCTGCTGCTCCATCAGCTGCAGCATGTCGTCCTCGAGTGCCGATCGGCGCCGGCCGAGTCCGTTCAGTTCGTGCTGCAGCTCCGAGAGGGCCCGCGGCGCCAGTCCGCCGGCGGTCAGCTGTGCGGAGTCCTTCTGCTCGCGGTCACGCATGCCGGTGATCTCGCTGTCCATCTTGCGATAGTCGCGGTCGAGATCCTCCGCGGAGATCTCGGCGCGCACCAGATCCTCACGCGCGGCCTCGATCCGGCTGGTGGCCTCGGCGATCTCGGCATCCTCGGGCAGGGTCCGGGCACGGTGGTCGAGTCGGGCCACAGCGGCGTCGGCGTCGGCCAGTTCGAGCAGGAGTCGTTGCCGGGCGGCATCGACCTTCATCGAGTGTCTCCTCGGTCGTGGGGTGAATCACCGGTGTCCGGAGCAGGGCTGTCGGAGTGGCCGGGATGAGATGACCACGTTACGCGCCCACCGACGCCGTCAGGTACCGGCCGCCCGCGGCGGCCGTTCTCATGCCGTCGGCGCTGCACCGTTCACGACGAACGGGTCGGTGGTCGGGCGGTGGACGTCGGCGGTCAGCCCGGTGTGCTCGGTGATCAGTGCCGCGGCCTGCGCGCACCACGGGAACTCGGTGGCCCAGTGCCCGGCGTCGACGAGGGCGGGCCCGCCGGTGCGCAACGACTCGTCCACCGGGTGATGCCGCAGGTCGCCGGTCAGGTAGACGTCCACCCCGGCACCCCGCACCGTCGACAGCAACGAGTCCCCGGCGCCGCCGCACACCGCCACGTGCTCGACGATGCGCGCCGGGTCACCTGCCCCGCGGACCCCCCACGGCCCGCCGAGAGCAGCCGCGGCATGGTCGACGAAGTCACGCAAGGTCATCGGCACCGGCAGCCGGCCGATCCGGCCGAGCCCGAGATCGGTGGGCAGGGCGGCCAGTTCGAGCACGTCGAAGGCCGGTTCCTCGTACGGGTGGGCACCGCGCAGGGCGGCCAGCACCGCCGGGCGCAGGCCGCGCGCGGCGACCATCTCGACCCGCGACTCGTCGACACGTTCGCGGACACCGATCTCCCCGATCGTCGGGTTGGCGCCGTCCTGCGCCTCGAACTGTCCGACGCCGACCACCGACCATGCGCAGTCGCGGTAGTCGCCGATCGCCCCGGCACCGGCGGCAAACATCGCCTCGCTGACCTGTTCGGCGTTGCCCTCGGGGACCATCACCACCCACTTGTCGAGCGGGGCGGCAGGCGCAGGCTCCAGCGGGCGCAGGTCGACCAGGCCGAGCGCCTCGGCGAGGGCGTCGGAGACGCCGGGGCGGGCCCGGTCGGCGTTGGTGTGGGCGCTGTAGAGGGAGATCCCGGCGCGGATGAGCCGGTGCAGCACCGACCCTTTCGCGGTGTCGGCGGCCACCGAGTCCACCCCGCGCAGCAGCAGCGGGTGATGGGCCAGGATCAGCCCGTATCCGCCGGCGATCGCGGCGTCGACGACGTCGGCGGTGACGTCCACGCAGACCAGCACCCGGCGCGCGGGTTCGGTGCGGTCACCACAGACCAGGCCGACCGAATCCCAGCTCTCGGCCAGCCGTGGCGGGTAGGCGGCGTCGAGGACGTCGAGCACCGTCGACACCGCCACCGAGCCCGCACCCGTCACCGAATCCGAGACGTCCGTGCCAGAAGAGTTGTCGGTAGTCACTCACTTCACCTCCGTCGGGACCCGACGGAGGGCCTCGACCAGGCGGGTCACCTGATCGTCGGACCGTACCGCCAGGCGCAGATGATCGTCGGTCAGGCCGACGAAGTTCGCGCAGCTTCGCACCGCGATACCGGTGCGCCGCAGTTCTTCCCGCACCGAGAGTGCATTCGCCACCTCGAACAGGACATAGGGTGCGCGTGGGTCGGCGACAGGTCGCCACCCGACGTCGGCGAGCCGGGCGAGCATGGCGTCGCGCTCGACGGCCACCAGCCGGGCCTGCTCGTCGCAGTGGCTCTCCCCCTCCGGCCCGCAGCAGGCGGCGAGCGCGGCCAGTGCCGGGGTCGACATCGGCCAGGCCCGCCGGCCCGCCGACAACCGGGCCGCGAGCGCCGGGTCGGCGAGGAGATATCCGGCGCGCAGGCCGGCCAGTCCGAAGGTCTTGGTGACACTGCGGATCACCACCAGCCCGGGCAGCCGCACACCGGCCAGCGATTCCGGTTCACGCATCCCGGTGACCTCGTCGACGGTGAGATCGGCGAACGCCTCGTCCACCACGACGATCCGCCCGGGCCGGCACAGTGCCTCGATCGCGGTCCGCGGATGCAGCACCGACGTCGGATTGGTGGGGTTGCCGATCACGACGAGATCGGCGTCGTCGGGGATCCTCGCCGCCGCACGCGCATCGAGCGGCCGGGTGGGGTCGAGCGGCACCTGCACGATGGGCACGCCCGCAGCACGCAGCACCAGTTCCGGTTCGGTGAACGACGGCTGCAGCAGCGCGGCCCGGCGCGCACCGAGCCGGCCGAGCAACTCGAATCCGTCGGAGGCCCCGGCCAGCAGCAGTACCTCGCCGGGGTCGCGCCCGTGCAGTGCGGCGATCTGCGCGGTGACGGCATCGAACAGTTCCGACGACGGGTATCGCGCCAGGTCGTCGAGCGTGGCGGCGATCGCCGACCGCACGAACCCCGGTGGCGCGCCCCGGACGTTGACGGCGAAATCGAGCATTCCCGGCGCCCAGTCCCGGTCGCCGTGCCGGTCGAGTGCGAACAGCCCCGATGTCATGGACATCGAGCCTACGTGCACGATGGTGAGGTGATGTCGCGACCGGACCCCGCTGATCCCACCACCGTTCTGCTCGTCGATCTCGACGGCACGATCACCGACAGTTTCGCCGGAATCGCCAACAGTTTCCGGCATGCCCTCGCCGAGGTCGGCGCTCCACCGGCCCCCGAATCCGTCGTCGCCGGGATCGCCGGACCCCCGATGATCGACACCCTGCTCGGGCTCGGACTCGAGCAGGCCACCGCCGACGCCGCGATGACCGCCTACCGCGCCCGCTACACCGACGTCGGATGGCTGGAGAACTCGGTGTTCGACGGGATGGGACAGTTGCTCGCCGATCTCGACGCCTCCGGCCGCACCCTGGCGATCGCCACGTCGAAGAACCAGACCACCGCCCATCGCATCCTGGAACATTTCGGTCTGGTCGACCACTTCCGGGTGGTCGCCGGCGCCGGGGACGACGGTGTGCGCCGCCACAAGCCCGACGTGATCGCCCATGCGCTGGCACAATTGGACATATCGCTCGACCCGGAGACCCGCCGGCCGGCTCGGCCGGTGGTGATGATCGGCGACCGATCCCACGACATCGAGGGAGCCGGACAATTCGGTATCCCCACGATCCACGTGCAGTGGGGTTACGCTCTGCCGGGGGAGCGCGACGCTGCCGCTTGGAGCGTCGAGTCCACAGCACATCTGCGCGAGGTACTCGGTGTCTGATCTACTCCATATCTGTTTCGTGTGTACCGGCAACATCTGCCGGTCACCGATGGCCCAGAACATCTTTGCCAAACTGCTCGCCGACGAGGGTCTGGCCGACCGCGTCGAGGTCAGCAGTTGCGGCACCAGCGGGTGGCATGTCGGCGAGCCGGCCGACAACCGGGCCCGCACCGAACTGCTGGCCAACGGTTACCCGGACGGGCATGCCGCCAGCCAGCTCGGCAGCGAACACATCGAGGCCGACCTGTTCGTCGCCGCCGATGCCGGTCATGTGAAGGAACTCGAACGCAAACGTCTCGGCGACCGCGTCCGGCTGCTGCGCAGCTTCGACCCGGCGGCCGGTGACGATCTCGACCTCGCCGACCCGTACTACGGGACACCCGAGGATTTCGCGGCCACCCGCCGACAGATCGAGGCCGCGGTGCCCGGTCTGCTGCTCTGGGTACGCGAACAACTCGACGACTGAACCCGTCACCCGCCCACCCCGGTGCACCTGAGTACCGTGGTGGGTATGCGCGTGCTGCGGACCCTTCTCCGGCCGGGCTGGATCGCCCTGGTCATCGTGGTCGTGGCGTTCGCGGCGGCCTGTTTCATGATCCTCGCCCCCTGGCAGCTGGGAAAGAACGCGTCCACCTCCGAACGCAACGACCTGATCAAACATGCGGTCGCGACCGGACCGGCCCCGATCGACGAGGTCGCCCCCGCCGGGGTGCCGTTCGTGAGGTCCACCGAATGGCGTGAGGTCACCCTCACCGGCACCTATCTGACCGACGAGCAGGCCCTGGTGCGGCTGCGTTCGGCCGGTGAGCGCCCGGCGATCGAGGTCCTCACCCCGTTCCGGGTCGCCGGCACCGACCGGGTCCTCGCCGTCGACCGCGGCTTCGTCCGCCCCTACCAGAGCCAGACGCCGGTGATCCCCGCCCCGCCCGCCGGGCAGACCACGATCACCGCCCGCATCCGGGCCAGCGAGGGGACGTCGGAGGGCCGTGGCGCCCGCGTCGAGGACGGCTCGCTGACCGTCTACACGATCGACCCGGCCGAACTGTCGAAGGCCACGGGTACCGCGATGGACCCGTTCTATCTGCAGTTGTCACCGGATCAGCCGGGTTCGCTGGGCGAGATCGCGCTCCCCCAGCTCGATTCCGGTCCGTATCTCTCCTATGGCCTGCAGTGGCTGGCCTTCGGCATCATGGCGCCGCTCGGCGTGGGGTACTTCCTGTACTCGGAGATCCGTCAGCGCCGTCGGTCCAAGGCCGCCGCCGCGGCCGCGGCCGCGAGCTCCCCCGCCGTGGCGGCGACATCCGGTGCCGAGACCTCGGAAGCCGGTGTGTCCGTGGCCGACGCGGGCGGTCTCAGCCGGTCCGACCGGCGCAAACGACTCCGCGCCGAACTCCGCAACGCCGGGAGCACCGCCGCGCCCGAGGCGGAGGCCGACGACACCTCGATGCCCGTCGGCATCGGCGCCGGACCCGACACCGAGCACGCCGAGGGCGTGGTCCGCGACAAACTCACCCAGCGCTACGGCGGCTGAGCAGCGCCGCCACCCCCGCCGACACCGCCAGCGCACCGAGCTGCACCCGCCGCGACAGTGCCACCGCCGCCCGGAGATCCGCGGTTCCCGGTGGTCGGCCGTCGCCGAGCACCGGCCGCTGTTCGACCCGATGCGGATACACCGTCTCGCCGCCCAGACGCACACCGAGGGCCCCGGCGAAACTCGCCTCCACCACCCCCGCATTGGGGCTCGGGTGTGCGGCCGCGTCGTCTCGCCAGGCGCGCAGCGCACCGCGACGGTCCGGCCCCAGCGCCACCACCAGCAGCCCCGACAGCCGGGCCGGCACCAGGTTGAGTACGTCGTCGAACCGTGCTGCGGCCCACCCGAACCGCTCGTAGCGCCGATTGTGGTGGCCGATCATGGCGTCGAGGGTGTTGGCCATCCGGTAGCCGAGCAGACCGGGCAGGCCGGCGACCGCACCCCACACCAGGGGTCCGACGGTGGCGTCGGCGGTGTTCTCGGCGATCGATTCGGTGGCGGCCCGGCAGATCCCCGCGGCGTCGAGGGCCTGCGGATCTCGTCCGCACAGGCTGGGCACCAGCGCGCGACCGGCCTCGAGGTCACCGGCGTCGAGGGCGTCGGCCATCTGTCCGCCGACCCCGGCCAGGGTGGTCCCGCCGCACACCGCCCAGGTCGCGGCGGCGGTCGCCAGGATGCGGGCGCCGGGATGCGAGGACACGACCGCCGCGGTGAGTCCACCGACTCCGGCAGCGGCTCCGACGCATACCGCGACCTGCACGACACCGGCACCGCGACGGTCGGCGTAGAGCCGGGCCTCCAGCGCGGCGGCACCCTGCCCCATCCCCGCGACGGGATGGAATCGGCGCGGATCCCCGAGGACACGGTCGGCGAGCAGGCCCACCGCCAGGCCGGTCGGCGACGGTCGCAACGCCCGCCACATCATTCGGGTCACCCGGCTCATCAGAACCCCGACACGATCGTCGTCGTCCGGCCGTCCCGGACCAGCACCGCCTGCTCGTCGCCGACGAAGTCCAGCGCGAACCGGTCGCCGAACTCGGTGCGGACCCGGTCGATCCGTTCCGGCGGATACCACGGCAGTTGTCCGTCGGCGTGCGGGATGACGACGTGGTCGATCAGGCCCAGCCCGCGCGGGTCCACCGGTCCGGGCGCCTCGGCCGGGTCGTCCATGTCGCCGATCGGTGCGATCGACGGGCCCACGATCACCGATCCGGCGCTGCACCCGATGTAGGGCAGACCGGCGCGGACACGCTCGGCGAGGACGTCGGCGGCACCGGCCCGGCGCAACGCCCACAGCAGGGCGTAGGTGTTGCCGCCGGAGACGTACACGGCGTCGGCGGTGTCGAGGGTGGCGGTGAACGCGTCGAGGCCGAGCTCGGCCGCCGACACGTCGACCACCGCGCAGCCGAGTTCGGCCAGCCGGGCCCGCTCGGAATGCACCCACGGGGCGTCGGCATACGGGATCTGGGCGTCGCCGAGGTAGCCGATGGTCAGTGCCTCGGGAGCACGGCCGGTGGCCACGGTCAGGAAGTCGTGCGCCGCACCGAATCCCAGCGACAACAGCAGCAGGTTCACCCCGGCAACGCTACCGGTGCCGCCGGGAGCCCCCGACAGGTGAACCGCGCGGGCGCATAGACTGCGTCCCCGATGGCCCGACCACACCCCACCCCCGTCGCCGGCGAGTACCCGATCGATTGCGGGACCGCCCAGCTCGCACCCGACCCGGTGTCGGGCGGCTGGTTGCTGCAGATCAACGGCACCCATTCCTCGCACATCGATCCCGACGACCCGACCGTCCTGGACTTCGAGTACCTGCGGCAGATGGCCGCGGTGATCGAGGACCGCCATCCCGCCGACGCCCATCTGCGCGCACTGCATCTCGGCGGGGCGGCATGTGCGCTCCCCCGCTATCTCGCGCACCGGTACGCGTCGTCGCGGCAGGTGGCGGTGGAGATCGACGCCGAACTCGCGCGGCTGGTCCGCGAGTGGTTCGACCTGCCGCGCGCCCCACGGCTGCGTATCCGGGTCGGCGACGCCCGCGCCGTCGTCGAGTCGCTGCAGCCGCAGTCACGGGATGTGGTGGTGCGCGACGCCTTCTCCGGTGACCGCACTCCCGAACACCTGACGACGGTGGAGTTCGTGACCGCCGTGCACCGGGTTCTGGCGCCGGGCGGGCTGTACCTGGCCAACTGCGGGGACTCGCGTGATCTGGGCAATGTCCGTGCCGACGTCGCCGCGACCGCCGAGGTCTTCGCTCATGTGCTGCTGGTGGCCGATCCGGCGATGTTCAAGGGCCGACGCACCGGCAATGTGGTGATCGTCGGCAGCGACGCCCCGCTCGACCCGTCGGCGGCGCTGGTCCGGCGGCTGCTCTCCGATCCGCTGCCGGCACACACCGTCGCCGGCGACGACGCCCGGGCGTTCGGTCGCGGACAGGCACGCCACGATCCGACTGGTCCGACCGGCTAGATCGAGTCCCCGACCGGCTCCTGCGGCGAGCCGGACGACCGGCTCCTGACTCGTGTGGCTCGGCTGGTTCGGCTAGCTCGGCCAGCTCGGCTAGCTCCTGTAGCTCGGCTCGATCGTTTAGCTCGGCTCGATCGTTTAGCTCGGCTAGATCGTGTAGTTCAGCGTGCCCAGGATGGCTGCGGCGAGGTCGGCATCCCCGGTCACGGTCACCGATGCGGGGTCGGCGCTGCGGCGTCCGCCGGCGAGCCGGGCCAGATCCACGCCGTCGACGGTGAGCGTGACGTCGGCGGTGGCGTCGCCACCGGGGAATGCCTCCACCAGGCCGGCCCGGCCGTCCACCGCGATCCGTACGGTGCGCGGTGCGAGACCGGTCACCTCGATCACCACGCGGCTGCCGTCGGGTGCCCCGGCCCGTTTACCGACGACGAACGGCAACGACGCGGCGAGTTCGTCGAGGGCGAATCCGGCCGGAACCGGGTCGGTGGGGGTCCCCGCGCCGCTGCCGTCACGCAGGTCGATCTCGTGGAACCAGCAGTCGAACACCCGGATTCGCATGAACCGGCCGTAGGTGTCGGGGCCCGCCGGGGTGAGCGACTCGGCGTCGAAGTCGGTCTGCGTCATCGCCTGGAGTGCGGCGGTCCGAACCGCGGTGATCTCGTCGAGTGCGGTGAGCACGTCGGCCTGGGTGTGGCCCCGGAAGTGTTCCACCCACTTCTCGTTGAGTTCGGCGATCGGATTGTGGACGTGGTCGCGGTCGGCGAGGCCGGCCGGTGCGTCGACGTCGCGGCCGGCGAGCATCGACTCGGTGCCGATGACGTGGGCGACGATGTCGGCGTCGGACCAGCCGGGCAGGATCGACGGTGCGGCCCACTGCTGCGCCGACAGCCGTGCCGCGACCTCCCGGATCGTGGCCCACTGGGCGATCAGGGCGCCGGTGATCTCGACGACGGGGACGATCGTGCGTGCCATGGACGTTCTCCGGTTCGGTCTGAGTTCTGTGAGGGCTGAGTTCTGTGAGGTCTGAGTGCCGGTGGGGCTGTTGGGTCATGTGTGGTGAGGCCGTTGTCCCCAACCCTAGGGCCGACCACCGACCATCGTGAGAGAAACGGCGGTCGCACCCTTTAGGCTGTTCCGGTGCGTGTGCGTCGGGTCGGTTCCCTGTGGTGTGGTGTCGTCGTCGTTTTCGGCGTGGTGGTCTCGGTGCTCGGCATCTCGGGACTCGGCGTCGCCGGACTCGGTGCCACCGCCGCGGCCTCGCCGGCCGGCGCAGTGACCGAGGTCGCCGCCTGCACCACGCGCACCGCACTCGCCCCGGGCACCACCGTGCGCACCACCAAGGTCAAGGGCGTCAAGCGCAGCTATCGGCTGCACATCCCGCAGGGCTACAACCGTTCCCGGGCCAATCCGCTGATCCTCGCCTACCACGGCCATGCCGAGAACACCGCGGCCTTCGAGCGCTACACCGGACTGTCACGGCTGCCGGCCATCGTGGTGTATCCGACCGGCCTGGCCGGCACCGACGGCACCTCCTCGTGGCAGGGCGCACCGTATTCGGCGCCCAAGGCCGACGACATCGCCTTCACCTCGGCCATCCTGCGCGAGGTCCGCGGCCTGGCGTGCGTGGACCGGGCGCGGACCTACGCGGTGGGCCGCTCCAACGGGGGCGGGCTGGTGTCGATGCTGACGTGTCGTCTGCCCCGCGAGTTCGCCGCCTACGCCGTGGTCAACCCCGCGCTGTACGCCCAGACCTGGCGGGCGTGTCCGAGTGCCCCGCCGGCCTCGGTGATCAGCTTCCACGGCACCGCCGACCCGGTGATCCACTACGCCGGCGGCGTGCGATTCGGGTCGCGCTACACCGGGATCGCCGACGCGACGCAGACCTGGGCCCGCCGCGCCGGATGTGTGCCGGTGCCGATCACCACTCCGGTCAACGGCGTCGTCGTGCGTGAGAACTGGCCGCTGTGCTCGTCGCTCGGAGAGGAGATCGTGCACTACCGGATCTCCGGTGGCAGCCATCTGTGGCCGGGCTCGGCGGTGCGCACCAGTCGTACCGGACCCAGCGACAGCATCTCCGCGACGTCCCTGATCTGGCAGTTCTTCGGCCGCCACCCCGCGTTCTGACGGAGGAACCGATGAGTCACCCCGACGATCGCTCGGGAACCACGCTCGGGCACTACCGGCTCGAGGAGTTGCTGGGCCGCGGCGGCATGGGCGAGGTCTACCGCGCCACCGACACCCGCAAGGGTCGCGTCGTCGCCCTCAAACTGCTGCATTCGACGCTGGCCGGCAACAGCAACTTCCGCGACCGGTTCCTCCGGGAATCGCGGGTCGCCGCACGGCTGAACGAGCCGCATGTGGTGCCGATCCACGACTGGGGTGAGATCGACGGACTGCTGTTCATCGACATGCGGCTGGTCGGCGGAGCCGACCTGCGCCGGCTGCTCACCGACTCGGGGGCGCTGGATCCGGCACGGGCGGTGATGATCCTGGGTCAGGTGGCCGACGCCCTCGACGCCGCACACGAGAGCGGGCTGGTCCATCGGGACGTCAAACCCGACAACATCCTGGTCGATGTCCGCGACTTCACCTATCTCGCGGATTTCGGTCTGGCCCAAGCCGATTCCGATACGCGGCTGACCTCCACCGGTGCGGCGATCGGGTCGTTCGGCTACATGGCACCCGAACGGTTCGGCTCCGACGAGGTGGGTGCCGCCGGCGACATCTACGCCCTGGCGTGCGTCCTGTTCGAAAGTGTCACCGGCACACAGCCGTTCGCGTCGGCGACCAATATCGAACAGCTCATCACCGCCCATCTGCACAAACAGCCGCCGGTCACCGGGTCCCCGCTCGACCCGGTGATCGCCCGCGGCATGGCCAAGGATCCCGCCGCGCGCCATGCCACCGCCGGCGAGTTGATCGCCGCGGCCCGCGCGGCGCTCGAAGCACCGGCCCCACAGGGCGGTTCGGCCGTCTCGCCGCCCACCGTCGTGCCGCCGGCGCCGACTCCCCCGCCGCCGTCGGAGCGGTTTCCCACGGTGACGCCCCCGCCGTCCGGACGGATTCCATCGGCCACGCCCCCGCCGCCGTCCGGGCGGATTCCGTCCACCACACCCACGCTGCCACCGTCGTCGTATCCGTCGGGTCCGCGTCCGGTCACCGGATCGACCAGCGCCTACGCGCCGACCGGCCAGGTTCCGTATCCGCCCGCCTCCTACCCCTATCCGGTGGCCCCCGCACAACCGAGGCGCGGCTCGGCGGCCGCGATCGCACTGGGCGTGGTCGCGGTGCTGCTGCTGGCCGGGATCGGGATCGGCGGCTGGGTGCTGCTGTCGGGGGATTCGTCGTCGGGCACTGCGGCGTCGGGCGGCTCCGACGCGCAGATTCCCGCCACGGCCGCGACCACCGAGGCCACCACCGTGACCTCCGCCCCCACCGAGACCGCGACCGCCACCGTCACCCAGACGGCCACACCGACGACGCAGGCGCGCAGCTCGAGTGACCTGGGGCTGACCACCCCGATCAGTCACCCCGCCTGCGACGGCACCGGGATCGTCGTCGTCGGCAATGCCGTCACCCCCGGCCAGTACCCGGCCGACATCCAGCGCATCCTCGACCAGTACCCGGGGTCGAACTATCTGCGCACCGACGAGTCGTGCGGGTCCCTGCGCGACCATGACGACAACGGCAACGTGATCTATGCCGTCTACCAGGTGGCCGGGTCTTCGCTCGCCGACATCTGCCGGGTGCGCAACCAGCTCGGTGGCGAGTCCTACGGCAAGTGGCTCGACAACACCACCGACCCCACCACGTTCATCACGCCCAGTCAGTGCGGTGCCTGAGCGGGAGGCTCTGCCCAATGCGGACACCGGCTGTCCGCGATGTCCGGCACGATGGACGCCATGCTGGAGACCTCGGCCCGACTGTTGCAGTTGCTGTCGCTGCTGCAGGTGCGACGCGAATGGTCGGGACAGGAACTCGCCGACCGGTTGCAGATCACCACGCGCACGGTGCGGCGCGACATCGACCGACTGCGTGAACTCGGCTATCCGGTGGACGCCACGGTCGGCGTCGGCGGCGGGTATCGGCTCGGAGCGGGCGCCCAGATGCCGCCGCTGCTGCTCGACGACCAGGAGGTTCTCGCCGTCGCGCTCGGTCTCGACGCGGTGACCACCGGTCCGGTGTCGGACATGGCCGCGGCGTCGGCCGGCGCACTGTCCAAGTTGCGGCAGGTGATGCCGTCCCGACTCCGGCATCGGCTCGACGCGCTCGCACTCGAAGCCATCCCCCACGAGCCGCGGGCCGCCGACGTGTCGGCCGAGGTGCTCACCGACATCGCCACGACCTGCCATCGGTACGAGCGACTGCGGTTCGACTATCGGCGTCACGACGGCACCGAGTCCCGGCGTGATGTCGAGCCGTACCGGCTGGTCCGCAACGGGATGCGTTGGTATCTGGTCGCCTTCGACCCCGACCGCGACGACTGGCGGTCGTTCCGGATCGACCGCATGGTCCCCAAGACCCCGACCGGTCCCCGATTCGTCCCCCGCGAGCTGCCGGAGGGCGGGGCGTCGGCATTTCTCGAACGCAGTATCGGCGCGGTCTACCGTGCGGTGTCGGCGCGGGTGCGGATGCACGCACCGCTGGAGACCATCGCCCCGATGATGTCGGATTCCTGGGGCACCATCGAGGCCGGCGACGAGTCGAGCTGTGAACTGCGCATGTACTCGTCGTCGCTCACCTCGATCGCCCGCTGGATGTATGCCTTCGGTGTCGACTTCACCGTGATGGAGCCCGACGCCCTGCGCGACGAATGCCGCAGTGTCGCCGACTATCACGACGAACTCGCGGCGCGATACCGCCGGGCCGCCCACCACGACGGCCCCTGACGATCTGCCCGGTTCCGGCCGGTTTGGGAGTTGCGCCGTTCAGCGACTACATTCGTTGACTGGTGCGGACGTCGCGACGTCCGCCCGGCGCGTATAGCTCAGCGGTAGAGCTCTGGTCTTACACACCAGCGGTCAGGGGTTCGAATCCCTTTGCGCGCACCATCATCGACGCAGGCAGCGGGCGGTCCATACGATCGCGACCAGTGTCCCGATTCCCCGCAGTGTGCCGCGGGTGTGCCAACGCACGGTTGGCGAGCCCCGCGTTCAGACGGCCTTATCCGTCCGGTTCTCCGAACAATTGCTCACTACTCGTCCTCTTCGTCGGCGACACCGTCGCCGATATTGTCCAGCTCCTCGGACTCGCGGCGAGCAATCGACTCAGCACGGATGCCCTTCACGCCCTTCTTGCGGTTATCCCGCACCAGGATTCGCCGGCCAGACGGTCCGCTCTCGGCCGTATCCGGTCTCGGCCAGCATCATCGTCGACGGCCGCTGACACCGCTGCCCGCACGGCAGTGAGTCGTCGGCGACCCCGCCTTGACCGCTGTAACAGCGATCACCTACTGTCTCGCAAGAACGTTTGCGCAATCGTTCTTTCAGCTTTCGGTCGCTCCCCCTGACGGGATGCGCCCCCGAGTGTGCGAGGTAGACATGGCCAAGGAGATCATCGTCAGCTTCGGTATCGACATCGATGCCGTCGCGGGTTGGATCGGTTCGTACGGCGGCGCCGACTCGCCGTCCGACATCCAGCGTGGAGTGTGGGCCGGACAGGTCGGCGTCCCGCGATTGCTCAAGATGTTCAAGCGTCACGGAATCCGGACCAGCTGGTTCATCCCCGGCCACAGCATCGAGACCTTCCCGGACGAGTGCGCGATGGTCGCCGCGGACGGCCACGAGATCGGTGCGCACGGCTACCTCCACGAGAACCCCGTCGCCATGACCGCGGCCCAGGAAGAGGACGTGCTCGCCCGCGCGGTGGAACTGGTCACCGAGCTCAGCGGCAAGGCGCCGCGCGGATATGTCGCACCGTGGTGGGAGCTGTCGTCCAACACCCCGGACCTGCTGCTCAAGTACGGCTTCGAGTACGACCACAGCCAGGGATTCAAGGACTTCGTCCCGTTCTACGCACGTTCGGGCGACTCGTGGACCGGCATCGACTACTCCAAGCAGGCCGCCGACTGGATGAAGCCGATGGTGCACGGCACCGAGATCGACCTGGTCGAGATCGGCGCCAACTGGTACGTCGACGACCTGCCCCCGATGATGTTCATGAAGGCCTCGCCCAACTCGCACGGATTCGTCAACCCGCGCGACATCGAAGAGCTCTGGCGTGACCAGTTCGACTGGGTGTACCGCGAACTGGACTACGCGATCTTCCCGATCACGATCCACCCGGACGTCTCCGGCCGGCCGCAGGTCCTGCTCATGCTCGAGCGCCTCATCGACTACATCAACGGCCACGAAGGTGTCCGCTGGATGACCATGGAGGAGACCGCCGCCGACTTCCGCAGCCGCTTCCCCTTCGCCGGCACCGAACGCCCCGTCGACTACTGATCGACAGCAGCAGCTGAATGTGTGGGATGTGCGGGACACCCGTGCCGCCGCCGCAATGGTGCGGGGCGGGCATCGTCGACGACGCCGGTGCGCGCCGCCGCGCCCGCGCGGCATCGGTCCGGGTCCTCGCCGCGATGCTGGCCGGGTCGGCGGTCCGGGTGACCGCCGATCTGGCCGGCATCGGCTACACCGTCAGCTCGGCCGACGGACGCAGCCGCGTGGTGTCCGATCTCGCGGCCGTGTGGCCGACCCTCGCCGAACTGCCCGGCCGGCCGTTCGATCCCCTCGACCCCGGCATGCTGGCTCGGCTGCGGGAGCTCGGAACGGCCGACCGATGACCATCCACACCCCCGTCGACAACCTGGACCGCCGGCTCTCGCTGACCGTCGTCGGCGGCTTCCTCGGTTCGGGCAAGACGACCCTGGTCGACCGCCTACCGTGACCCCGACACCGCGATCATCGTCAACGACGCCGGTGATCGAGCCCCCGACCTGGCGACCGGTGTGTACGCGCTGCTCGGCGGCTGCGCGTGTTGTGACCGACGAGATGCGCTGGCGGAGTTGCTCCGGGACCTGTGCGCAGCCCGACACTCCGGTGCGGGGCCGCGGCGCGCGGTCCTGGAGACCAGCGGCCTGGCCGATCCCGCCGGTGTGCTGCACGCGATCGAGGCAGATCCGGTCCTGTCATCGAATGTGGTCGTCGCCGACGTCGTCATCGTCGTCGATGCCGAGCGCGGGCTCTCCGACCTGGTGCATGAGCAGCTGGCCCGGGTCCAGTTGGAGCAGGCCGACTCGGTGATCGTGTCGAAGACCGACCTGGTCGACGCCGCCGCACTCGCAACGGTGGCCGCGACGGTCACCGCACTGAACCCCGGAGCAGCGATACGGGCCGCGACGTTCGGTGACCTCCGACCGATGGGATCGTTCGACGGGGCCGCCGCGGTATCGCTACCGGCGACGACCGACCTGTCCGCGCCCCGCTCGCGGTGGATCCCGGTCCCCCGCACCGTCGACTGGACCGTACTGACACTATGGCTCGGCGCCCTCGTCACCGCCCACCCGCAGCAGATCCTGCGGATCAAGGGCCTCGTGCGCACCCCGGCCGGACCGGTGATCCTGCATGCCGCGCGCGGCGCCATCGGCGTGCCCACCCGTCGTCGCGACGCCGACGTCACCGACGACGACTGCGGCCTGCTCGTCCTCGTCCGCGACCTCGATCCCGATGCCGTCGCAGAGTCGTGGAACGTCCACCGCCGAGCGCTGAGCGCCGATCCCTGACCCCTCGACCACCGCCGGCCGCGCCGCGCCGATGATCTCCGCCGTACCCGTGATCTCCCCAGAAGGACAATCGTGACCGCAGCATCGTCCAGCTTGCCCCGCATCGACTACTTCGCCCTCGGCGGCACCATCGCCAGCGTCCGCGGTGACGTCGCCGGTGCGGTCCCCACCCTGACCGCCCAGGACATCGCCGACTCGGTCGACGGCCTCCACGAGGTGGCCGACGTCCGGGCGCACCAGTTCCTGCTCACACCGTCACCGGAGATCACGATCGAGGATCTCGTCCGGCTGCGCGACGCCATCGCGGCCGCAGTCGCCGACGGGGCCGTCGGCGCGGTGGTCACCCAGGGCACCGACTCCATCGAAGAGACGTCGTTCGTCCTGGATCTGCTGTGGTCCGGCGATCCGCCGATCGTGTTCACCGGCGCGATGCGCAATCCGTCGCTGCCGGGTTCCGAAGGGTCGGTGAATCTGCTCGGCGCCGTCCAGGTGGCCGCCTCGGCGCAGGCCGTCGGCACCGGCGTGACCGTCTGTCTCGGCGACGAGATCCATTCCGCCCGTTACGTTCACAAAGGCCACACGGCCAGCCCGGCCACCTTTGTCTCGCCGGGTCTCGGACCCATCGGGTGGGTCGCCGAGGGGCGACCGGTCATCGCCCTGCGCCCGGCGACACGACACCACCTCACCCTGCCCGACGATCCTGCGGTCCCGCCGGTGGCGCTGGTCCGGCTCGGACTCGGTGACGACGGCCGGCAGCTGCGGGCCCTCGCCGACCTCGGCTATCGCGGGGTGGTGATCGAGGCGTTCGGCGGTGGTCACGTCCCGGTGGCCGCACTGCCGGCGATCGCCGACCTGGTCGCGGTGATGCCGGTGGTCCTCGCGTCCCGCACCGGGGCCGGTGAGGTTCTCACCGCCACCTACCGATTCTCCGGTTCGGAGATCGAGCTGATGGCGATGGGCCTGGTCCGGGCCGGAGCCCTCGACGGGCTCAAATCCCGTCTGCTGCTGACCCTCTGCCTCGCCGGCGATCTGGATGCGGACGCCATCGCGACCACATTCCAGTCGGTCGGTTCGACGACGGGACCGACCCGGATCTGAGGTGATCGCCGCTTCGCGAACCCTCATTCGGATCGCCGACGCGGACTCGCTCCTCGCCCACCGGTGCGCCGAAACACCCTAGGGTGCTTCACATGCTGGGCATCGTCGCGGCCTTCCTCCTGATCCTCGTGATGATCGCCGTCGCCGTCCCGATCGCGACGGTGGTGTTCAACAAGAACCGCGACCGGCGGCCGCCGGGCCACCCACCGAGTGGGCCGGTCGTCGGCCCCGACAACGGCAACGGCAACGACAACGGCAACGGCAACGACAACGGCAACGGCCACCAGATTCGTTGACCGGGTAGCGGATTCACGAGTTGGCGATGACGTCCTGCGGCGGCAGCACCGATCGGATGCGGCGCGTCACCGCAGCCCGGACAGCGGCCGGTACCCGTGGTCCGGTGGCCAGGTAGAGGGGTACCGGCGGCAGTGGTGGGAGATCGCGCACCCGCTCGAGCCCGTCCGGGCGCGCACCGATGCGCGGGAGCGGGGTGATGCCCTCCCGGTGGCGCACCGCCGACACCACCGCGGTGAGATTCGAGCATTCCCGGACGATCTGGAAGTCGGCCGCACGGCGGGAGGCGACGGCCTGATCGCGGACCGCACACGGCCGCTCGAACAGGATCACCCGGTCGGTCGGGGCACCGGGAACCCCCAGCCATTCCAGCGGCACCGTCGCGACCTTCTCGCCGCCCTGCGCGTGGCTGGTCAGGGTGACCGCGATGTCGGCCCTCGAGTCGTGCAGCATCTCCCGTGCCCGGGCGCTTCGGGTCAGGCGCAGACGGACGAGCACGTCGGGCAGCTCGGCGCGGAGTGCGGACACCAGGGACGGCACCAGCCCGTCGGCCGCATGCTCCGACGCGGCGACGATCAGCTCCCCGTCGGCCGCGGGGGTCAGCGCATGCACGGCCTCGTCGTGGAGTTCGAGGATGGACCGCGCATAGGTCGCGAGCAGTTCGCCGTCACCGGTCAGGGTGATGCCGCGGCCCTGGGGCATCACCAGCGCGGCGCCGAGCTGCCGTTCGAGCCGTCGAAGATGCCCCGACACCGCGGGCTGCGACAGGTGCAGCGCCTGCGCGGCGCAGCGAACACTGGAGAACGCGACGACGGCGTCGAAGCTCCGGAGCGGGACGATATCCAGAGTGGTCACCCCACCCAGCGTGCCACAACCATTCACGATTCGTGATTGGTCTTGGGGTTGCCTCGGCAGGTCCACGACGATCTAGATCATGCGATCAAGCACCCTGTCCGCCCGGCTTCTCGTCCCGACCGTCATCTTGTACGGCGCCGGATATCCCCTCGGCAGTTCGACCGTGGCGATCATGTCCCCGCGTCTGGTCGTCCTCCTGCGGTTCGCGCTGTCGGCGGTGATCCTCTGGGTGATCGTCGCCGTCCGGCGCCCGAACCGTCCGTCACGGCGCGCGGTCATGCATGCCGTCATCGCCGGGGTCCTGACGCAGGCGGTGCAGTTCCTGAGCCTGTACTGGGCGCTGACGAACGGCGTCTCACCGGGACTCGCATCGCTGATCGTGGCGCTCAATCCCGTTGTCACAGCACTTATCATGTCGGTCACGCTGGGGCATCGCGAAAGCCGTTCGGGTGCCTTCGCCCTGGTTCTCGGCGTCGCGGCGGTGGTGCTCGCCTGCACTCCGAAACTCCTCGCCGACCATTCCATCGGCATCCCCGTCGCCGCCGTCGTCGTCGCGATGCTCGGATTGTGTTACGGCGGCATCCACCAGGGACGCTACTGCGCCGACGTCGATCCGTGGACGGTCACCGCCATCGGTGTCACCGCATCCACCCCCATCGCCGCGGTCCTCACCTTCACCGGTCCGGTGGAGTGCAGCAACTGGCCACGTGCGATCGTCCTCATCGTCGTCATGACGGTGCTGACCTCGGTCGGTGCGACCACCCTGTATGCCGCCTGCATCCGACAGGCAGGAGCGCGCGCGGCGTCGATCCTCTTCGCGGTGATCCCCGCCGCCGCGAGCGTGATGGCATGGGTCGGATTGGGTGAGACCCTGTCGCCGTATGCCATCGGGGGCCTTCTGCTCGGAGCCGCCGCCTGCATCGTGCAGAGTCGGACGCCCGCGCCGAGACCCGAGCCCACCCTTCTCGTACGCACTACAACGACGAGGGGTTCCGCCACGGACGCCTGATCCGATGCCCCGACCGGTCCGTCGAAACCGGGACCGGGGCCGGGACGGATCAGCAGAACACCTGTGGCACAACACTTCCCGAAGCACCGATTCCCGGAGCCGCGCCGACCTCCGGTCAGCGCGGCGCCGGGAAGAGTTGGTCCACCGCCCGGCGCAGGGTCTCGCGCACGCGCGCGGGTCCGTCCAGTTCGGCCGACTGGAAGGCACCGTCGTGCAGGAGCATGAGCAGCCGTGCCGCATGGTCGGGGTCCGGGTGGTCGAGATCGACGGCGAGTTCGCGCAGCACCCCGAACAGCCAGGCCCGTTGTCCGTCGATGACGGCCCGCACCGGGTGCGTCCGATCGGGGTACTCGGTGGCGGCGTTGAGGAACTGGCATCCCCGGAATCCGTCCTCGAGCGTGGAGTCCCCGAGTGCGGCCATGACCGCATGCAAGGCCTCCATCGGAGCCTTCCCCGCCCGTGCGGCGTCCACCGACGCGCGGATGCCCTGCGCGGTGTCGGTGAGGTAGGCCGACACGAGGTCGTCCTTGCTGGGAAAGTGCCGGTAGAAGGTGGCCTTCGTGACCGACGCCTCCTTCACCAGACGCTCCACGCCGACGGCCTGAATCCCCTCCGTATAGAAGAGGTGCGAGGCGGTGCGCAGGAGCCGATCCCGGGGGCTCGTCACGGATTCAGAAGTCGTCACCCGCCCAGCATACGAGAACGACCGGTATCTCTGGCTTGCGCACCACTTGGTAGAACGACTAGTCTTTCTACCATCGGAGAGACCGGTCGTTCTACAAGTGAGGAATCTTCATGAGCAGCAACCCGACCATCGTTCTCGTACACGGGGCGTTCGCCGACTCGTCGAGCTGGAGTGATGTGATCCCGCAGCTGTGGAGCCGGGGCTTCGACGTGGTCGCCGCACCGAACCTGCTTCGTGATGTGAACGGCGACGCCGAGTACGTCTCCTCGATCGTGCGCGCCGTCGACGGACCCGTAGTGCTCGTCGGCCATTCGTACGGCGGTGTGGTCATCACCCGCGCGGCGCAGCAGTTGCCGAACGTCAAGGGACTGGTCTACATCGCCGCCTACCAGCCGGACACCGGCGAGAACGCCTTCGGATTGTCCGGGGCAACCGCGCTCGGCGCCGAGACCTCCACCGTGCTCACTCACGCCGGCGAGCCCGAGCTGCGGGTCAACGCCGACAGCTTCGGCGATGTCATCGCCGGTGACGTCGCATCCGAACGCGTCCGCCTCAGCGCCACCATCCAGCGACCCGTCACCCAGAAGGCGCTCACCGCGGACCTCGAAGGCGAGCCGGCGTGGCGCACGCTGCCGTCGTGGGCGCTCATCGCGACCCAGGACAATGCGATCCCGCTGAAGGAGCAGGAGTTCATGGCCGCCCGCGCCGGGTCGCACATCGTGCGGGTCGACGCATCGCACGCCGTCGCCACCTCGCGCCCGGAGGCGGTCGCCGACATCATCGCCGAGGCCGCCCGCGCAGTCTCCTGATCCGCCGGGTCCGGCGCCACACCGCCCCCGGACCGCACCGCGCCCACACGGACCGCTTCCGCTCCCCGGGTCCGTCCGCCACGGTCGTGGGGTCACTCCCCCCGGTGACCCCATGACCAGACCCCATGACCAGGCCCCATGATCGCGCCCCGACGACGGGGTCCGACCGCGGCGACACACCATTTCGGTATCGTCGACGCGGGCTGCACGGGCGGAGCATGCCGAGGGGACGGTTTTCTGTGAGCGGGGAGTATGTGGGCTCGATCGCGGGCTATCGCCTGCTCGGGCCGATACGCATCGACGGCATCGGGCAGGTGTTCCTCGGCGACCACGACACCCCGCCCCGACGCGAGGACGTGCGCGTCCTCCCTCCCGGGGCGACCGCCGACGATTCCGGCGCACGATTCGGTGCGCAGACGCGCGCACTCACCCATCTCGACCATCCCGGACTCCCCCGGATCACCCATCACGGCATCGATCAGCAGTACGCATGGGTCGCCACCACCCACGTGGACGGCGCGCCGCTCGGTCCCGGGCGCCGCGACGACGCCGAGGCCTTCGGTGTCGGCGCCCTGATCGCCGACGCCCTCGACCACGCGCACCGCAACGGAGTGCTGCACTCCGATCTCGCACCCGAGGGCATCCTGCTCACCGCCGCCTCGCCGCCCGGTGCTCCGGGAAGCGTCGTCGTCCTCGACATCGGCGTCATCGGCCTGATGCCCCGCCGCTCGGCCAACCCGTTGTCCGGTGGGCCGTCCTACACTGCCCCGGAAGTACGCGCGGGAGGCACAGCCGGGGCTCCTGCCGACCAGTATTCGCTGGCCGCCATCCTGTTCACCCTGCTCACCGGCACGCCGCCCGGTCCGACGTTCACCGGGTTCGGCGCCCATCGCACCGATCTCACCGTGCTCGACCCGATCTTCGCCCGCGCCCTGACCGACTCACCCGCCCACCGCTACCCCGATTGCCGCAGCTTCATCGGCTCGGTGACGGCAGCGCGCTCGGCGACGATCCCGGTCGCCGACGACCCGGTTCCCTCGCTCCGTGGCCGGGCGCAGCCGACGATCGTCCCCACCGGCGACCCGAAACACACCGGCAGCCCGAAACACGGCGACGCCCCGGAGCGCACCGGCATCCAGGCCGAGCTCCCACCGGCCGGTGGCCTCTCCGCCGGTTCACCCCCTGCCGCGTCACCCTCTGCTGCACCACCCCCTGCTGCGTCACCCTCTGCCGTTCTCCCCGCCGGCGGTGCAATCGACCGCCCCTCCGGCGACACGCTCCCACCCCGAACGCTCCCACCCCAAGCCCCGCCCGCCAGGCCGACACCACCGGCCCCCGACGCGCCGACCGACGCCCACGCCGTCGCCACCTCCGGCACCCACAGCACCGACCCCGCGTCCGGTGCGATCACCGAACCCGCACATCGGCGTCGGAGCACCCGCACGGTCGGCATGATCGCAGGCGGAATCGTATTGCTGCTGGTCGTGGCCCTGGTCTCGGTGGGCACCACGCTCGCCCTCACCCGAGAACCCGCACTCGTCCAGACCACCACGTCGAGCCTCGCGATCGCCAACGCCACCACCTGCACCGTCCACGACGGTGCGGTCTGGTGCTGGGGCGACAACGCACACGGCGAGGTCGGCGACGGGACCACCGAGAACCGCAACGCCCCGACCCGGGTCCCCGGACTGGCCGACGTCACCAGCATCGCCGTCGGGTGGACGTCGGTCTGCGCGATCGCCGGCGGTTCGCTCTACTGCTGGGGCGGCAACGAGAACGGCCAGATCGGCGACGGGACCACCGACGACCGGACCACGCCGACCAAGATCGAGGCGCTCCACCGTGTCACCTCGGTCTCGACCGGTACCGACATCGACCTCGTCGACGGCGAGATCACACCACGATCGACCACCTGCGCGGTGGCCGACGGCGGTGCGTACTGCTGGGGCGCCAACACCTACGGGCAGATCGGTGACGGGACCACCGAGAACCGACTCGTCCCGGCCCGCGTGCACGGCCCCGCCGACTTCACCGTGCTCGACACCGGGTCGGCGATCACCTGTGGTCTGACCGCCCCCGGCGATGTGTACTGCTGGGGCTACAACCGATCCGGCGGCATCGGCGACACCACGTTCACCGACCGCCACACCCCCACCCACGTCCCCGGACTCGGCCGGGCCGCCGCGCTGACCACCGCGGTGGGCACCACATGCGTGATCAGCGATTCCGCACTCTATTGCTGGGGAAACAATCGATACGGCCAGGTGGGCGATGCGACCCGCCGATACGCACGCACTCCCCTTCGCGTCGACGGGCTCCCGCCGGTGACCGCGGTCTCCACAAACACCCAGGCGATCTGCGCGGTCGCCGACCAGCGCCTGTTCTGCTGGGGCAACAATCTCGACAGCATGGTGCCCGACGACCGGCGGGGCTACCTGACCGCACCGGTGGAGGTGGGCCCGGACGACCTCGGCGGCCGGCTCGGCCCGGTGACCGGGGTCGTCACCGACTCGAGTACCACGTTCGTGCGCACCGACGCCGGGTTGTTCGCCTGGGGCCTCAATCGCAAGGGGCAGCTGGGCATCGGAACCGACGACTCCACCTTCCACCCCGTCGAGGTGCGGTTTTGAGCGCAACGCCGCCGATGCTGCCGCCCGCACCGGTCCCGACGACGAGAGGGCACCGCCCATGAGCCGACTCGATCCCGGCACCGAGTTCGCCGGCTACCGTGTGCTCGCCCGGCTCGGCGAGGGCGGGATGGGACAGGTCTTCCTCGTCGAGCACCCGCACCTGCTGCGGCGCGAGGCCATGAAGGTGATCTCGGTGACCGCCGCCGATCACGCCGATTTCCAGGAACGCTTCACCAACGAGGCCCGCACCGTGGCCCTGCTCCGGCATCCGGGCATCGTCGCGATCCACCACTACGGCGTGGAGGCCGGCGCCCCGTGGTTCACCATGACCTATCTCGACGGCGAGGACCTGTCGCGGAGCCCGCTCTCCGACGCCGAGATCGGTCTGGTCGCGGTCCGGTCGGCCGAGGCGCTCGACTACGCACACCGCCACCAGGTGATCCATCGCGACATCAAACCCGCGAACATCATCGTCACGCGCGAGGACGACGGCGTGATCGACCAGGTGGTGCTGCTCGACTTCGGCATCGCCCGGTTGATGGACTCCACCCGGATGACCGCCACCCAGGCCTTCATCGGCACCCTCGCCTATGCCGGGCCCGAGCTCATGGACGGACTGCCCGCCGGCCCGGCAACCGATCAGTATGCGCTGGCCTGCACGATCTATGAACTGTTGACCGGTGTCACCCCGTTCGAGGCACCCACCCCGTCGGCGATGATGGCGGCCCTGTTGTCGCGGCCCGCACCGCCGCTGAGTGGACGACGCCCCGATCTGGCGTCGCTCGATCCGGTCTTCGCCCGCGCCCTGTCCAAGGATCCCGCGCAGCGCTACCCCGACTGCCAGTCCTTCGCCGCGGCCCTCTCGGGCGTCCTGGGTGCCTCCGACGCCGGCCCGCAGGCCGCGATCGCGGCACCCACACCGACGCGCTCGTCGTCGTCCGGACCGGCGGTCCCCGCCGAGGCGGCCCGCTACTCCGGTGACACGACCGCCCCGGCCGACACGATCCTGCCGAGGCCGCCGACACCGTCCCGCCTACGACGGCTGCTCCCGGCCCTGCTCACCCTGGTCGCCGCAGTCGTCGTCGCCGCCGTCGCGGTGGGCGTCACGCTGGCCGTCGGTCGCTCCGACAGCACCGCGAGCGATCCCGTCGCACTCACCGGTCAGGTCACCGAGCTGTCGGTGGACGTGTTCACCACCTGCGCGGTCCGGGACGCCGTCGGCTATTGCTGGGGCCAGAACGACGACGGACAACTCGGCGACGGCACCACGGTGGACCGGCACACACCGACCAGGGTGGCCGGGATCAGCGACGTCACCGACATCGCGACCGGCGGCTCCACCACCTGCGCGGTGGCCTCCCGCACGTTGTACTGCTGGGGATCGCCGACGTTGCAGCAGACGACGGTCCCGAAGGAGGTCGCCGGGCTCACCGATGTGACCGACGTCGACGTCGACGGGTCCAACATCTGCGCCATCGCCGGCAGCAGTCTCTACTGTTGGGGCGCCAACGGCTCCGGACAGCTCGGTGACGGCACCACCTCCCCGCGTACCGCCCCGGCCAAGGTCGAGAGCCTGAGCGGGGTCACCGCGATCTCCGTCGGCGACGACGTGACCTGCGCGGTCGCGGCGAACGCCCCGTATTGCTGGGGATCGAACAAGAACGGGCAGCTCGGTGACGGCACCACCGTCGACCGGCACACGCCCACCCAGATCAAGGGTGTGGAGTACGCACCCGCGATCAGCACCGGCGGAACCATCGGCAATGCCACCACCTGCGCCGTCCAGGTCGACGATGTCGCCTACTGCTGGGGCTCCAACGATCAGGGCCAGATCGGTGACGGCACCACGACCGCCCGGTCCACGCCCACGCCCGTCCTGACCGATGCGCTGGCCGTGGTCACGGCCGCAGCCGAGGCGACATGTGCCATCACCCTGACCCGGGAACTGAAGTGCTGGGGCGGCGTGGGAATCGCCACCGGCGCCGACACGGTCCGGCCGGCCTCGGTCCCCGGCCTCCACGATGTGACCACGCTCGCGGTGTCCGGATCGAATGTCTGCGCGGTGGCCGACGCCGAGACCTACTGCTGGGGTCTGAACTCGAAGGGCGAGGTGGGCGACGGCACCACCCAGACGCGCAATGCCCCGACAAAGGTGACGTTCCCGGCATAGGCGCCGTGCTCGCGACCGGTCCCGAGCTCACCGTGATCACCCGGTTATCAAGCTGTATCCCCCGCTGGATTGCGACAGAAGTGACCGGTGTAGTTCAGTGGGACCATTGTGACTATGTATCTGCGTCTTCGTCCCGCCCGTGGTCCGCGTAACCGTCACCGCCGGCTCCGGCGGCGTGTCGCCGCGGCGACCCTCGGCATGGCTGCGGCCGTCACCGTGCTCGGCGCGTCCCCGGCCGCGGCCGAACCGCTCGGGGATCTCGCCGGCGCACTGGGCACCTCGTCCGCCGATCTCCCGCTCGACGAGATCCTGGGCCTGATCCCCGGCCTCGACGGCCTGCTCCGTCCCGACGGCGCGGCCGGCACCACCCGCTGCACATCGGTGATCCAGGTCGGGGACTCCACATCGGTGGGCGTCGACGACGCCGCCCGGGTACCCACCCCCGACGACACCCTCACCGCGCAGTACAAGCGGGTCGGGGCCACACATGTGACCCTCGACGCCGACGGCGGCCGATCGATCGTCGAGGAGGTGGGCGGGCGGCCGAACGCCGCGGACGCGGTCCGGACACAGCTGGCCGGCGGCGCCCGCGGATGCTGGGTGATCGCGATGGGCGTCAACGACGCCGCCAACATCGCCGTGGGCAGCACGGTGGACGCCGACGAGCGCATCGATCGCATCATGGGCCAGCTCGCCGGGCAGCCCGTCCTGTGGCCCACCGTGGCCACGTCGAATCCGTCGAACAGCGCCTACCGCGCCGAATCGATGACCGCGTTCGACGCCGCCCTGCGTCGCGCCGTGGCGCGCTATCCCAACCTCGCCGTGTACGACTGGGCCGCGGCCGCACAACCGGCATGGTTCGCCGACGGCATCCACTACACCGCCGCCGGGACCGCCGAACGCAACCGCCGATTCGCCGACGCACTCGCCACGGCCTTCCCGCCCCGAGCCGGCGTCGCACCCGCCACCCGGTGGGTCGCAGGCTGATCGGGCGGGCCACCGGCAGTGGTTGATTACGCAACCAGATCTGGTGCGCCACAAAAAGTTACGCAATCCGAGCAAAACGTCGTACAACCGGACGACACGGCCGACGTGGCGGCTGGGTCCTCCGGTGGGCCCGGGCTAGACTCGGGGCGCCTGGTGCCCCTGTCCGGCACCGCGACAGCAGCGCTGTGCTGTCCCCCACCGACGCCGACCCGAAGACGCACTCTGCCTCTATGCCACGTCCCACTCATGCCGGAGCCACCTACCTCCCGGCCCTCGATGGTCTCCGCGCGCTCGCGGTCTGCTTTGTCGTCCTCTACCACCTCCATGTGCCGGGGTTCAGCAGCGGACTCCTCGGCGTCGGCGTCTTCTTCACACTCAGTGGCTTCCTGATCACCTCACTGCTGCTGGCCACCCGCGAGCACACCGGAGGGTTCGCGCTCCAGCGCTTCTGGCTGGCGCGCCTGCGTCGGCTGGTGCCCGCGGTGGTGCTGGTGCTGGGTACCTCGCTGGTCGCCGCCTCGGTCGTGGCACCGGACAAGGTGGCGAAGTACTCGTGGCAGGCGCTGTCGGCGTTGTTCTACGTGAACAACTGGTACAACATCGGGTCGGCCGACTCGTACTTCGACCGGTTCGGCGGCCCGGGGCCGTTCGACCATCTGTGGTCGCTGTCGATCGAGGAGCAGTTCTACCTGCTGTGGCCGCTGCTGCTCGCCGCACTGCTGGCCGTACTCAAGAAACGCATCTGGGTCACCCTGGCGATCCTCGCGCTCGCGATCGGATCGTTCCTGCTGCTCAACGGCATCGCCCATCCGGGATTCGACAACACCCGCGCCTACGAGGGCACCGACACCCGGGCCGGCGGCCTGCTCCTCGGGGCGGCGCTGGCGTTCTGGTGGCCGGCGCGGGCACGGACGGTCGGCCACAACGCCCGCTGCACCCTCGACGTCCTGGCCCTCGGCGGGCTCGCCCTCATCGGCTATCTGATCGCCACCACACCGGATGGCGACATCTCGCTCTACCGGAGCGGGATCGTGCTGCTCACCCTCGCGACGATGGCCGTACTGATGGCCACCGTCGTCCCGGAGACCCTGGTCGCCACCGTGCTCGCACTCCCCCCGCTGCGGTGGATCGGCGAGCGCTCCTACGGCATCTACCTCTGGCACATGCCGGTGATCGCGTTCCTCCCGGCGGCCTTCCGCTCCGAGAAACCCGTCGCGACCGCATCTGTCGTGATCATCACGACCCTCGTCCTGTCGGCGGTGTCGTGGCGCTACGTCGAGGACCCGATCCGCCGATTCGGTTTCCGTAAGGCCTTCACCACTCCGCGAGATCCGGAGGACACCCTCATGAACCACTTCCTCGCCTGGCTCATCGCGCTGACCACCCGGTTCACCGACCGGCTGACCGTTCTGCAGGAACGGATGGACGCCCGGCGCCGGGCCGACGCCGAGTCCGTGGCCTCACCCGCCCCCGAGGGCACGACCGACGCCCCGGAGACCACGGGACCGAACACGCCGCCCGACGCGGCCGCACCTGACGAGGCCCCCCACCTCGAAGTCCCCCACCTCGAGGCCACCGGGAGCGACGACTCGACCGACGGGGTGTCCGATACGGCCCCGGCCGACGGGGCCCGCACGGTGCCGATGCAGACCGTGGCAGACACCGACACCGAGGTCACCGCGGCGGTCGACGCCGAGGCAGCTTCCGAGAATGCTTCCGAGGCCGAGGTACTGCCCTCGGATCTGCTGCCCGCAGACGACGACCTGCCCGCCGAGGTGGAGGCGGCCCTCGACGCCCGTTCCCCCCGCACGTCTCCGACAAGTCCTGCCGCGCCCGCCGGTGACGAGTCCACCGGGACCGACACCGACACCAGCACCGAGGTCTTCGACGACGACACCGACACCAGCCGGATCCCCGTCGCCGCCGGGCCGCACGGGCCGGCACACCCGCCGCACTCCGCACACGGCCCCGGCCAGGGGTCACGTGGTCAGAGCACCCCGTCGCCGACTCTGCGTCGCCGACGCCGTCCGCAGCTGCTCGCCTCGATCGTGCTGGTCGCGGCCCTGGCGATCGGTGGGCTCATCGCCCTGGGCAGCCTCGACGCGGACACCCCCGGCGAGCTCGACACCGCGGCGCTCGCCGAGGACCTGCCGCCGACGTCGACCACCGCACCGGCAGGCCCGACACTGCCGGTCACCGAACGGCGCACCGATTGCAGCACCGTCGTCCACGTCGGGGACTCGACGTCGATCGGCATGAACAGTGCGGACACCCTGCCCGATCCGATCGACCGGATCACCGGCCGGTACAAGGCCGTCGGGGCCAAGACGGTGATCACCGACATCGCCGGGGCCCGATCGAGCCTGGAGACGGTGAACGGCGAGCCCAACGCGGTGACCTCGATCGAGGGACAACTGGCCCGCGGTGTCCGGGGCTGCTGGGTGATGGCGATGGGGATCAACGACACGGCGAATGTCGAGGTGGGCGGACCGGGTCCGGTGGACATGCGGATCGACCGTCTGCTGGCGCCGCTCAAGGGGCAGCCGGTGTTGTGGCCGACGGTGATCACCAGCCCGCTCAACGAGAACCCGGCGTACGACAACCGGGCGATGCAGCAGTTCGACAAGGCACTCCTGCGCGCGTGCAAGCGATACCCGAATCTTCGCCTCTACGACTGGGCGGCAGAAGCACAGCCGGGCTGGTTCTCCGACGGCATCCACTACACGCCGGCCGGCTACACCGAGCGGGCCTACCGGTTCTCGATCGCGCTGGCGACGGTCTTCCCGGCCGAGGACGCCCCGCCGCGTGGGTGTCTGCTGCGGTCGTCGGACGTCACCGCGGTGCCGCCGTCACCGACCAGGCCGGCCCCGGGTCCCTCGACCCCTGCGCCGGTGAACGCCGGCCAGGCCGCACCGGCCCCCGATCGTCCGGTGAGCGCACAGGGCTGAGCCGGGTATAGGCCCAGCAGAACAGACGGCGGTCACGGGACGACAGATCCCGGCCGGCCCCGGATGGGTCCGGCCGGTCGGACCGAACGGCCCGGATCAGGCCCGTGCCACCCCGAGTACCTGCTCCCAGAGTTTCTCCGAGCGTCCCTCGCCGGGTTCCATCACATCGGCGAACCGGATGGTGCCGTCGGGATCGACCAGGAACGTGCCGCGATCGGCGTATCCGCGGGTGTCGTTGAACACCCCGTACGCGTCGGCGACCGCACCGTGCGGCCAGAAGTCGGAGAGGATCGGGAACAGAAAACCCTGCGCCGACGACCACACCTTGTGGGTCGGCGGCGGGCCCACCGAGATCGCGACGGTCCGGAGTTCGTCGTCGACGAACTCCGGCAGATGGTCGCGGATGTAGCCCAGTTCGCCCTGGCAGGTGCCGGTGAATGCGAGTGGGAAGAACACCAGCAGGACCTTCTGTCCGGCATCACGCAACGCCGACAGCGACACACGCTGGTTGTTCTGGTCCCGCAACTCGAAGTCGGGAGCGATGTCACCCACACGCAGGTGACCGACGGGCGAACCCGTGGAAACGGTCATGGGCGCTTGCCGGTGGTGCGGGATTTCGGCTGCACCAGCCGTGACCCGGACCAGTCACCGAGGCTGACCACCGAGGTCTGGGTGAGTCCGGCGGTCGGCGCCGCCTCGGCGATCTCGCTGGGATCGACGTAGCCGTCGTTGCCGGTCTTGGGTGACACCACCCATACATATCCGTCGTCGGCCAGCGGGCCGATCGCATCCATCAGCCGGTCGACCAGATCCCCGTCGCCGTCGCGCCACCACAGCAGCACCACGTCGACGACATCGTCAGCGTCCTCGTCGACCATCTCGGCATCGATGGTGTCCTCGATGTCGACCCGCAGGTCGTCATCGGTGTCCTCGTCCCAGCCGAGTTCCTGGACCACCATGCCCTGGGCAAAGCCCAGCTTCTGTGCACTGCTGCCGTCGGAGCCAATGCCCCCTGAGGCGGCTACCACCGCGCGAGACCTCCTGAGATCTGTGTTCATGTCGTCGGGCGACACGTCCGTGTCAGCCGTAGCACACAGCGTAGTGCACCACCGGCCCGTTTACGTCGGCGAATCGCGACGCGTCCCCCGGATTGTCGTCCGATCGATCACCCGGTCGGTACCGGCACCACCGCCGAGGTGCGGGTGGCGATCCCCGGTGGCGGCGGCAGATACCGGGCGCACACGTCGAGGACCGCCTGCTTGTCGGTGCTCCAGCGGGTGGCCACCGGGTTGAGTCCGGTCAGTTCGTGCGCGCCGATCGCGTCCTCGAGCCGGGTGGTACTGGCCAGGAAGGTGTTCACCGGCGTCGTGAGATCGGCCGGCACCTCCGGATCGCGGGCGTCACGGATCCGGTCGGCACCCGCGATCAACGCCGCGCGCGCACGATCGTCGAGGTCACCGACCTTGTCATAGGAGTGGAAGCGGTTGAGTGCCTCGAGGAAGTCGTTGTACCCCTTGACCATCACGACCATCGAGGAGGTGGCCGTCCGGCACAGCGCGACCGTCGCGTCGTGCCGGTGCGCCGAGGCCGCCGACACCGACACCTCCGAGCTGTGGAGGGCCAGCTGATCCGACGGCGCCGTGCCCGATCCGGTCACCGAGGTGGCGCAACCGCTCACCACCGCCGCGACCAGTGCCACGCCGAGAGTGATCAACGACACAGCGAGCCCGCGCGTGCCCCGCACCGGCGTCGCCGGGGTGGGACCGTCACCGGCCACACCGCCGCTGTCGGCGTCACCACGGCGGACACCCGTGCACGGGGCTTCGGCGCAGGACACATCGACGCAGGACAGACCACCACGGTGCCGCATCTCGCCACCCCTCACTTACTCGCCGGTAACGCCTGAGCGAACGCTACCGCAGGTCAGCGCGCGGATACCGAATCGCCACTCACCCGATGCCAAGCTTCGGCGCATGGGGCACGATAAGGAGTGGACACGTGAGCGGGCACACCATCCTCGCAGCCGTGTCCGCGTGTCATCGACCGCCGCGCACAACCCCACGCCGGCCCAGATCGAGGAGTAGGCATCACCGTGACCGAACAGGCAGAATCCACCGACGCGACAGCCACACACGGCGTCGCCCCGTCCGCGACATCCGGCGCCCGCGTCCGGGTCATCCGCGAGGGTGTCGCGTCGTATCTGCCCGACATCGACCCAGACGAGACCACCGAATGGCTGCAGTCCTTCGACCAGCTCGTCGCCCACGCCGGCCCCGCCCGAGCGCGCTACCTGATGTTGCGCCTGCTCGAACGCGCCGGTGAGCAGAACGTCGCGATCCCCTCGCTGACGTCCACCGACTACGTCAACACCATCCCCACCGAGAACGAACCGTGGTTCCCCGGCGACGAGTCCGTCGAACGCCAGTTCCGCCAGTTCATCCGGTGGAACGCCGCGATCATGGTGCACCGCGCGCAGCGCCCCGGAGTGGGCGTCGGCGGTCACATCTCCACCTACGCGTCGTCGGCGTCGTTGTACGAGGTCGGCTTCAACCACTTCTTCCGCGGGATCGACCATCCCGGCGGCGGCGACCAGATCTTCATCCAGGGTCACGCCTCCCCCGGCATCTATGCGCGCGCCTTCCTCGAAGGCCGGATCAGCGCCGAACGGATGGACGGCTTCCGTCAGGAGCACAGCCACGCCGGACCGGGCGGCGGCCTGCCGTCGTACCCGCACCCGCGGCTGATGCCGGAGTTCTGGCAGTTCCCGACGGTGTCGATGGGTCTGGGCCCGATGAACGCCATCTACCAGGCACGCTTCAACCACTACCTGCACGACCGCGGCATCAAGGACACCTCCGACCAGCACGTGTGGGCGTTCCTCGGCGACGGCGAGATGGACGAGACCGAGTCGCGTGGCTTCGCCAGCTTCGCCGCGACCGAGAGCCTGGACAACCTCACCTTCGTGGTCAACTGCAACCTGCAGCGGCTCGACGGCCCGGTGCGCGGCAACGGCAAGATCATCCAGGAACTCGAATCGTTCTTCCGCGGTGCCGGCTGGAACGTGATCAAGGTGATCTGGGGCCGCGAGTGGGACTCGCTGCTGCACGCCGACCGTGACGGTGCGCTGGTCAACCTGATGAACTCCACCCCCGACGGCGACTACCAGACCTACAAGGCCAACGACGGCGCCTTCGTCCGCGAGCACTTCTTCAACCGGGATCCGCGCACCAAGGAACTGGTCAAGAACATGACTGACGCGGAGATCTGGAACCTCAAGCGCGGCGGTCACGACTACCGCAAGATCCATGCCGCCTACGCCGCGGCGAAGGACCACAAGGGCCAGCCGACGGTGATCCTGGCGCACACCATCAAGGGCTACACGCTGGGCAAGCACTTCGAAGGCCGCAATGCCACGCACCAGATGAAGAAGCTGACGCTCGACGATCTCAAGGCGTTCCGCGACTCCACCCGCATCCCGATCACCGACGCGCAGCTGGAGGAGAACCCCTACCTGCCGCCGTACTACCACCCCGGGATGGACTCGCCGGAGATCCAGTACATGCTCGATCGGCGCAAGCACCTCGGTGGGTCGCTGCCGGTCCGTCGCACCGTCGCCAAGCCGCTGCACCCGGATGTGAGCAAGGCACTCAAGACCACCGCCAAGGGGTCGGGCAAGCAGCAGGTGGCCACCACCATGGCGCTGGTCCGTATCTTCAAGGACCTGCTGCGCGACCCGGAGATCGGCAAGCGGATCGTGCCGATCATCCCCGACGAGGCCCGCACCTTCGGTATGGACTCGTGGTTCCCGACGCTCAAGATCTACAACCGCAACGGTCAGCTCTACACCTCGGTGGACGCCGAGCTGATGCTCGCCTACAAGGAGAGCAGCGAGGGTCAGATCCTGCACGAGGGCATCAACGAGGCCGGGTCGGCGGCCTCGTTCACCGCCGTGGGCACCTCGTATGCCACCCACGACGAGCCGATGATCCCGCTCTACATCTTCTATTCGATGTTCGGGTTCCAGCGCACCGGTGACAGCTTCTGGGCCGCCGCCGACCAGATGACCCGCGGCTTCGTGATCGGTGCGACCGCCGGCCGCACCACCCTGACCGGCGAGGGCCTGCAGCACGCCGACGGCCATTCGCCGCTGCTGGCGGCCACCAACCCCGGTGTGGTGGCCTACGACCCGGCGTTCGCCTACGAGCTCGGCCACATCGTGACCGACGGTCTCAAGCGGATGTACGGCGACGACCCGGAGAACGTCTTCTACTACATCACCGTCTACAACGAGCCGATCAGTCAGCCGGCCCAGCCGGCCGACCTCGACGTCGAGGGCGTGCTCAAGGGTGTCTACCGGTTCCGTCCGGCCCCCGAGGGCAAGCAGCATCCGGCCAACATCCTGGTCTCGGGCGTCACCATGCCGGATGCGCTGCGCGCGCAGGAGCTGCTGGCCGACGAGTGGAATGTCGGCGCATCGGTGTACTCGGTGACCTCGTGGAGCGAGCTGGCCCGCGACGGCGTGGAGATCGACCGGGCGGCGGTCCGTGAGCCGGGCACCGCGGCCGGCACCCCGTATGTGACCGAGGTCCTCGGCCGCTCGTCGGGTCCGTTCGTCGGCGTCAGCGACTACATGCGCGGCGTCCAGGAGCAGATCCGGGCCTACGTGCCGGGCACCTACCTGACGCTGGGCACCGACGGATTCGGCTTCTCCGACACCCGCCCGGCCGCACGCCGGGTGTTCAACGTCGACGCCGAGTCGATCGTGGTGGCCGTGCTGGTCGCCCTGGCCCGCGACGGACACGTCGATGCATCGGTGGCCGCCGCGGCCGCCGAGCGGTACAAGATCACCGACGTCAACGCGGCGGCGGTGTCCTACGCCGACACCGGCAGCGCGTAGGTCGTCGGCATCCATCCGACGGGTCGGCCCGTCTGATCTGCCCCTGGCAGTCCCCACCGATCGCCGGTGAGGACTGCCACGGCGTCGTGTCGGGGCCGGTGGAGTGCCTCGCGGACTACATTGGATGGGTGTCCGATGCCCGGGTGAACCAGCCTCAACCACCGGCCGACGTCTTCGGGGAGCGCGGCGCCCACGTGCCCGCGCCGGCGACGGTGCACGACGCACTGCCCGACACCCTGCTGCGCCGGGTCAAGCAGTACAGCGGCCGGCTGGCCACCGAGGCGATCCACTCGATGCAGGATCAGCTGCCCTATTTCGCCGATCTCGACGCCGCACAGCGCGCCAGCGTGCAGCTGGTGGTGCAGACCGCGGTGGTGAACTTCGTCGAGTGGATCCAGGATCCCGAGGGCAACGTCAAGTTCACGGTGCAGGCATTCCAGGTGGTCCCCCAGGACCTCGCCCGCCGCATCACGCTGCTGCAGACCGTCGAGATGGTCCGGGTGGCGATGGAGTTCTTCGAGAAGTGGTTGCCGCTGCTCGCCCGCAACGACGCGCAGCTACGTGCCCTGACCGAGTCGGTGCTGCGGTACGGCCGGGAGATCGGTTTCGCCGCGGCGGCCATCTACGCCTCGGCCGCCGAGTCGCGCGGCGCGTGGGACTCCCGCCTCGAGGCCCTCGTCGTCGACGCGGTGGTCCGTGGTGACAGCGGCCCGCAGCTGATGTCGCGGGCCGCGGCGCTGAACTGGGATTCCGACGCCCCGGCGACGGTGATCATCGGGGCGCCCCCGCCCGAGCAGAACGTCTCGGTCCCGCTGGCGATCCACAACACCGCCAAGGGACACGACAGGGCGGCGCTGTCGGTGGTCCAGGGCACCCTCCTGGTGACCATCGTCTCCGGCCCGATCCGTCCCACCGATCGCTTCACCCTGGAGCTGCTCACCCACTTCGCCGACGGTCCGGTGGTGATCGGCCCGACGATGCCGAACCTGAATGCCGCACACACCAGCGCCACCGAGGCGATGGCCGGGATGACCGCGGTGGTGGGCTGGCCGGGTGCGCCGCGCCCCGTGCACAGTCTCGAGTTGCTACCGGAACGGGCACTCAACGGCGACTCCACCGCGACGGCGACCCTCATCGACACGCTCGTGCGACCGCTGACCCATGGCGGATCGACGTTGAACCACACTCTCGAGTCGTATCTGGACTGCGGCGGCTCGGTCGAGGCATGTGCGCGCGAACTGTATATCCATCCAAATACCGTCCGGTACAGACTGAAGAAGATTGCAGAAATCACAGGACGTGATCCAACTAACCCCCGCGACGCGTATGTCCTACGCATCGCGGCGACCGTCGGACGTTTGACACGCTTCAAGAACGAAACGTCGACAACTGCCACATAGAACCCATCAGTAACATCACGGAGATACTGTTTGCGCTGGCAGCGGCCATATGGACACGGTTACGTAACGAATCTCGGTGTGATGACGATGCGGGTGACGCCACGATTACCTTTGTGGGAACCCTACAAATCCGTCCGGTGAGGTTCATTGACCTCTACACCCACTTTTCGGGCCCGGAGGGTGTTCTCTGGTCACGTGCTCACGATGCTCGCGCCCGGACAGGGCTCACAGACCCCCGGCATGCTGACGGCTTGGCTCGAACTGCCCGGCGTTCGTGATCAGCTCGAATTGTGGTCGAAGCTCACCCGGCTCGACCTGATCCGGCTGGGCACCACCGCCACCGCCGAGGAGATCACCGACACCGCGGTCACCCAGCCGCTGGTCGTCGCGACCGCTCTGCTCGCCTACGACGAGTACCGCAAGCGTGGCGAACTGCCCGCCGACGCGGTCGTCGCAGGCCACTCGGTGGGTGAGCTGGCCGCCGCCGCCATCACCGAGGTGATCAGCGCCGACGAGGCCGTGGCCCTGGCCGCCATCCGTGGCGCCGAGATGGCCAAGGCCTGCGCCCAGGAGGCCACCACCATGGCCGCGGTGCTCGGTGGCGACGAGGCCGAGGTCCTCGCCCGCCTCGACGAGCTCGACCTGGTCCCGGCCAACCGCAACGCCGCCGGCCAGATCGTCGCCGCCGGCCCGGTCGCCGCCATCGACGAGCTGGTCGCCAACCCGCCGGCCAAGGCCCGCACCCGCAAGCTCGCGGTGGCCGGCGCCTTCCACACCCGCTACATGGCTCCCGCGCAGGACGCGGTCGCAGCCGCAGCGGCCAGGATCACCCCGTCGGCCCCCACCCGCACGCTGCTGTCGAACTCCGACGGCCGCCCGGTCACCGACGGTGCCGAGGCACTGTCGAAGCTGGTCACCCAGGTCAGCAGCCCGGTCCGCTGGGACCTGTGCTCGGCACACATGCGTGAGGTCGGCGTCGCCGCGATCGTCGAGCTGCCGCCCGCCGGTGCGCTCGCCGGGATCGCCAAGCGCGAGCTGAAGGGCACCCCCACGGTTGCCTGGAAGACCCCGGACGACCTCGAGAAGGTCATCGAACTTGGATAGCGGTCGCGGCTGGTCCGCGACCCCCGGAAGTCCGGCCGTCAGCCGGATGTCCAAGCGTGCGTGGGTATCACACGCCTCATCGCCGCTCCGGAAACAACCCAACTGAATCGGAAGAAGGGAACCACCCAGTGGCTGCCACCCAGGAACAACTCATTGCCGGTATCGCCGAGATCATCGAAGAGGTCACCGGCATCGAGCCGTCCGAGGTGACGATGGACAAGTCGTTCGTCGACGACCTCGACATCGACTCGCTGTCGATGGTCGAGATCGCCGTGCAGACCGAGGACAAGTACGGCGTGAAGATCCCGGACGAGGATCTCGCCGGCCTGCGCACCGTCGGTGACGCGGTGAACTACATCCAGAAGCTCGAGGCAGAGAACCCCGAGGCCGCTGCCGCCATCAAGGCGCAGATCGAGGCAGATCAGAACTCGTGAGCTCGCCGTCCCTCCGCGAATACTCCACGCTGGGCGGGAACTTCCCGAGCGTGGTGGTCACCTCCATGGTGGCGACCACCTCCCTCGGCGTCGATCTCGACTCGACCTGGCAGGGGCTGCTCGACGGTAAGACGGGCATCCGTGAGCTGACCGACGACTTCGTCACCAAGTACGGCGAACTGCCGTGCCGTGTCGGTGGTCGTCTGCTGGCCGACCCTGCCGAAGAGGTCACCCGCGTCGAAGCACGCCGGATGGCCTACGTCGAGCGGATCGCGCACGTCATGAGCAAGCGCCTGTGGGCGCAGGCCGGCGAGCCCGAGGTCGACCCGGACCGCCTCGCGGTGGTCCTGGGTACGGGCCAGGGCGGCGGTGACGCGATGATCGACGCGGTCAAGGCGATGGAGTCCTCCGGCAACTACCGGAAGGTCTCCCCGCTGGCCGTCTCGATGGCCATGCCCAACGGTCCGGCCGCTGTGGTCGGGCTCAACATCGGCGCCCGCGCCGGTGTGATCACGCCGGTCTCGGCGTGCTCGTCGGGTGCCGAGGCCATCGCCCACGCATGGCGGCACATCGTCATGGGTGATGCCGACATGGTCGTCACCGGCGGCGTCGAGGGGCACATCGATGCGATTCCGATCGCGGCGTTCTCGATGATGCGGGCGATGAGTACCCGCAACGACGATCCGGCGGCCGCCTCGCGTCCGTTCGACAAGGACCGTGACGGCTTCGTGTTCGGCGAGGCGGCAGCGATGCTGATCCTCGAGCGCGAAGAGCATGCCGTCGCACGTGGTGCGCACATCCACGCCCGCGTCCTCGGTGCCGGGATCACCTCCGACGGCTTCCATCTGGTCGCCCCGGACCCCAGTGGTCAGGGCAACGCACGGGCGATGACCCGCGCGCTCCAGACGGCCGGCCTGACGAAGAACGACATCACCCACGTCAACGCGCATGCCACCTCGACCCCCATCGGCGACACCGCCGAGGCCGTCGGGATCCGGGCTGCGATCGGTGACCACGCCGCGGTGTACGCACCGAAGTCGGCGCTGGGCCACTCGATCGGTGCGGTCGGCGCGCTGGAGTCGGTTCTGACCATCAAGTCGGTGGAAGAGAGCATCATCCCGGCAACGCTGAACCTGGAGAACCAGGATCCGGAGTGCGACCTCGATGTCGTACACGGGCAGCCGCGCCGCGGACAGATCGACTACGCGATCAACAACTCGTTCGGTTTCGGCGGTCACAACGTGGCGCTCGCCTTCGGGCGCTACTGACCCCGCGGTCGGACGACGCAGAACACGAACAGCAAGGGCACCACTACTGCGGTGCCCTTGCTGTTCGTGTCGTCTCGCCGGAAGCGGCGGGTGGGACGTCGGCCGTGCGCATCACGGTGCGCGACGCAACCCGGCCACTTGCGTTGCCGGGGCGCGAACCCGAGTGGTCAGCCGACTCGCTGCTGCAGCCAGGTGGCCTCGGCGCCGTAGCCGCCCATCCGGTAGTCCTCCAGCGCGGTGTCCCACGCGGTGCCCAGGACGGCCTCGACCTCGGCGGCCAGTCCGGCGCTGTCGGGCTGTGAGTCGAGCATCGCGCGCAGCTGGGCCTCCCCCACGATCACATCGCCGTTGGCGCCCATCGAACCGCGCCACAGACCCAGTCCGGGCACATAGCAGAAGCGTTCGCCGTCGACGCCGTCGCTGGCGTTCTCGGTGACCTCGAACCGCAGTCCGGACCACTCGCGCAGCGCGTTGACCAGCCGGGCCGCGGTACCGACCGGGCCCGTCCAGTCGACGGTGGCACGCTGCATCCCCGGTTCGGCATCCTGCGCCGACCACTTGAGATTCGCTCGCGCGTTCAGGGTCGACGACAGAGCCCACTCCACATGTGGGCACAGCGCCACCGGCGCCGAGTGGATGTACACCACTCCCGTTGTCACGTCCGCAAACTGGTTCAGATTGCGCACCTTTTCACCTCCGGTTGTCGACGAGGAACGTCTTCCCCAACACACCTCGGGACACCGGATAGCACATACCTTGGTTCGATTGTGCCTGACGATGCACGTGTTGCGCCAGTTTCTTGTGTCAATTTCTGTCATCCGATGAGATAACAGTGATTCACGATGCCCCAGTGGACACCGCTCCGGCGGACACCGCGACCGGCGCCCCCGCCATGTCACCGTCCGGGTGCACCGTCACCGCCCGGCAGAGAGCTCGGCGACCACGCTGTCGTTGAAACCCGACCACAGCGACTTCGCCCAGGGACCGAATCGGCGATCGGTCAGCACCACCCCGGCGGCGCCGAGCTCCGGGTCGACCCACAGGAAGGTACCGGCCTGGCCGAAGTGCCCGAAGGTCGACGGCGAGTTGGTGGTGCCGGTCCAATGCGGTGACTTGTGGCCGCGGATCTCGAAGCCCAGCCCCCAGTCGTTGGGGCGGTGCTTGCCGTAGCCCGGGACGAACCCGTCCAGACCGGGAAAGTTCACCGTCGTCGCGCGTGCGGCGAGACCGGCGGACAGGACCGTCGGCGCGAGCAGTTCGGCGGCGAATGCGGCGAGGTCGGCGACCGTGGAGACGGCGCCGTGCCCGGCCGGCCCCTCGAGGGCCGTGCCGGTCAGGCCCAGCGGCTCGCACACGGCCCCGGCGAGGTAGTCGGGAAAGGCGATCTCGGTGGCCTGTTCGACGGTCTCGGCGAGGACCTCGAATCCGGCACTGGAGTAGATGCGCGCGGTGCCGACCGGCGCCTCGACGTCGCGGGTACCGAAGGCGAGCCCGGAGGCGTGGGCGAGCAGGTGGGCGACGGTCGATCCCGGCGGACCGGCCGGATCGTCGAGATCGATCGCCCCTTCTTCCACCGCGACCAGAACCGCCTCGGCCACCAGCAGTTTGGTGACCGAGGCGAGTTCGTATGGACGGTCGGCGTCACCGTGGACGGTGATGTCACCGGAGGCGGTGATCACCGCCCCGGCGACGTTCTCCACGGGCCAGTCGTCGAGGGCAGCAAGCGCAGACACCCCGGCCACATTACTCGCGGCCCACGGGAGTCCGCCGGATCCGCGCCGCTCAGCGATCCGCGTCGGTGTAGCGGATCACCCCGCGAATGTTCTTGCCGTCCAGCATGTCCTGGTACCCCTCGTTGATCTGGTCGAGTCGGTACTGGCGGGTGATCATGTCGGCGATGTTGAGCTTGCCGATCTTGTACATCGACAGCAGCTGCGGGATGTCGAGTTTGGGGTTGGCGCCACCGAAGATGGTGCCCTGCAGGTTCTTCTGCAGCAGCGTCAGCATCGCCAGGTTCAGGGTCACATCGCTCTCGAGCATGTTGCCCATACCGGTCAGCACACAGGTGCCACCCTTGGCGGTGATGCCCATCCAGGTGTCGACATCGCTGCCGTGCACCTCCCCGACGGTCACGATCACCTTGTGCGCCATATGTCCGTAGGTGACCTCGGCGATCGTCATCGCCGCCTCGCCGACCGACGCGAAGGCATGTGTCGCACCGAATTTCAGTGCCTGTTCACGCTTCCACTCGACCGGGTCGATGGCGAAGACATTGCGCGCGCCCGCGATCACCGCACCCTGCAGTGCCGCGGTGCCCACGCCGCCGACACCGACGATCGCCACGTCCTCGCCCGGACGGACGTCACCGCTGCGGGTGGACGAGCCGTATCCGGTCGGGATACCGCAGCCACACAGGGCGGCCACCTCGAACGGGATGTCCTTCTCGATCTTCACCGCCGACGCCTCGTGCACCACCATGTACGGCGAGAAGGTACCCAGCAGGGTCATCGGGTAGACGTTCTCGCCGGCAGCGGTGTGAATCCGGAAGGTGTTGTCGGAGACGGCCTCCCCCTGCAGCAACATGGCACCCATGTCGCACAGGTTGGCCATCCCCGACTTACACGACGGACACCTGCCACACGACGGGATGAACGACAGCACGACATGGTCGCCCACCTCGAAGTCGGTGACACTCTCACCGATCTCCTCGACCACACCGGCACCTTCGTGGCCGCCGAGGATCGGGAAGCCGCCCATCGGGATACCGCCGGTCATCAGGTGATGGTCGGAGTGGCACATACCGGCCGCTTCCATGCGGATCTTGATCTCGTGCGCCTTGGGGTCGCCGATCTCGATCTCCTCGATCTGCCACGGCTTGTTGAGTTCGCGCAGCAGTGCGCCCTTGGTCTTCACCTGAATCCTCCACTCATGACCGGCCGACGTGTCCCCACCGGTTGGTTAAGTGAACGTGACCCCTGTCACGCCCCACAAAAATTGTAACGTGTTGCAGTTCTGCGTCCAGTAGCTGGACGAAACATTTTCGGTCAAACGTCTCAGAAGACGACGAAGGGCCCCGACCGGCCGCGCAGCGGCCGACGGAGCCCTCCGGTCATGCTCGGATCGGGCGTCGACGCTCAGTTGGCGAGGCCGGCGTCCTTGCTGCCGTAGCTGTTGCGCAGGGACGGCTTGACCACCTTGCCGCCGGCGTTGCGCGGCAACTCGTCGATGATCACGAGGTCCTTCGGGTGCTTGAACCGGGCGAGGTTCTCGTTCAGGTACGGCTCGAGTTCCTCGAGGGTGAGGTCGTCGACTCCCGCGGCGAGGACGACCACCGCGACCGGCACCTCGCCCCACTTCTCGTGTGCGCGTCCGATGACCGCGGCCTCGGCGATCTTCTCGTGGCCGAACAGGACGTTCTCGACCTCGGCGCAGTAGATGTTCTCGCCGCCGGAGATGATCATGTCCTTGGCCCGGTCGACGACGTAGAGGAAGCCCTCCTCGTCCTGGCGCACCAGGTCACCGGAGTGGAACCAGCCACCGGCGAAGGCGTCGGCGGTGCCCTGCGGGTTCTGCCAGTAGCCCTTCATCATGTTGGGGCCGCGGTAGACGATCTCACCGACCTCACCCGGCGCGACGTCGTTCATCTGCGGATCGACCACACGTGCGGTGACCGCCGGGACGGCCTTGCCGATCGACCCGAGCTTGCGCAGGGCGTCCTTGCCCTCGAGCACACAGGTGATCGGCGACATCTCGGTCTGGCCGAAGACCGCGACGTTGAGCGCCTCCGGGAAGGTCTCGCTCATCGCGCGCAACACCGTGTCCGACGCCGGGGCCGCACCCCAGCTGATCACCCGCAGGTCGAGCTTGCGCGGATTCGCCTGCTGCGCAGCGCACACCGCCTGCCACTGGGCCGGCACCAGGAAGATCGACGTGGTGCCCTCACGCTCGAGGGTGTCGAGCATGTCGTCGGGGTCGAAGGCACCGAGCGGATGGATCACCGACAGCGCACCCATGTAGAACAGCGGGGTCATCGCCCCGAGGCCGGCGATGTGGAACATCGGCGCCACGCACGACCCGACGTCGTCGGTCCGGGTGTTCAGGGCCTGCATACAGGTGACCGCCTGCGCCTGCAGGTTCTGGTGGGTCAGCATGGCGCCCTTGGGCTTTCCGGTGGTGCCCGAGGTGTACATGATGAGCGAGACGGTCTCCTCGGGGATGTCGACGTCGGTGAGATCCGACGCATCCTCGGCGACCAGCGCCTCGTACTGCAGGTGTCCCTCACCGGCGGTGTCCCCGACGACGACGGTGTGGTCGATCGCACCGGTCGACGCGGCGACGGCGTCGGCCAGCGGGGCCAGCAGGGTCTCGGTGACGATCACCTTGGCACCGCTGTCGGTGACGAGGAATGCGACCTCCGCCGGACTCATCCGGATGTTCACCGGCACGGCGATCGCACCGATCAGGTTGGCGCCGATGACCGCCTCGACGTATTCGCTGCGGTTGAGCATCAGCAGCAGGACGCGGTCACCGAACTGCACGCCGCGACGCGACAGCGCGGCGCCGAAGGCCCGCGACCGATCGTCGAGTTGCTTCCAGGTGGTCACGGCACCGAGGAACTTCAGCGCCGGGCCGTCCGGGTTGGAGAACGCATGCCGGCGGATCTGGTTGTTCCAGTGGTTCCGACGTGAACGCAGCGGTTCGGTGGTGAGGTCGTTGGGATTGTCGAGTGTCGCGGTCATCGGCAGGATCTCCTTGGTCGTCGGGTCGGACGTGCGGTCCGGTGATGCGGGATGGTGAGTTCGGTTGGCGATGAAAACAGTGGTGACGGGAGCGGTGGTAACGGGGGCAGGGGTGGTCAGCGTCGGCCGGTGAACGCGGCGAGCGCGGCCCGGAACTCGTCGGACTGCAGGAGTTCGGTCTGCCCGCGCAGCTCCCGCTCGAGCGCGGCGTCCATACCCGCCATGGTGTGGGCGTCGACGGCGGCCTTGGTCAGTCGCAGTGCGGCCGGCGAGGTGACGGCGAGTTTGGCGGCGACCGCCTCGACCTTCGCGTCGAGGGCGGCCCGGTCGGCGAGGGTCTCGGTGATCAGCCCGGCGTCGAATGCCGCCTGCGCGTGGAGTTTCTCACCGAGCATGGCCAGGGCGTTGGCGCGGGCGCGGCCGACCGAAGCGGCCACCGACATCGTCGCCCCACCGTCGGGCATCAGCCCGATGTTGATGAACGCGAGCAGGAAGTACGAACGTTCGGTGGCGTAGACGAGGTCGGAGGCGAAGGCCAGCGATGCCCCGATCCCGGCTGCGGCACCGTCCACCGAGGCCACCACCGGTACCGGAACCGCGCGCACCGCTCGGGCGAGATCTGTTCCGGCGGAGATGATTTCACGTGCTGATTCCGCGGTGAGTCCGTCGAGCCCACCGCCGTGTGCGATCGAGACGACGTCGGCTCCGGTACTGAAGCTACCCCCGGCGCCGTCGATCACGATCACGCGCACCGCCGGATCCGACGACCATGCGGTCAGACGTTCCATGATCGTGCGGGTCGCGGCGGTGTCGAGTGCGTTCATCCGTTCCGGACGCGAGATGGTCAGTCGCGCGACACCATGACGGTCGACGGTCGTCACGATCCCGTCGACCGATCCGGCGTTCGCGTTCTCACTGACATCGATGTTGGCGGTCACTGCTCCCCTGACTCCCACGAGACGGCTCGACACCTGCGTGCCATGTCCAATTCCTACCACACTGAGACACAGATCACGAGAATATCGATTTACTTATATGCGCATAAGCTGCCTCTGTACTGCAGTTTTACGAATATGACCGATCTTCCAACAGAGGAACACCACACCCGACTAAGGTAATTCGAGTGACCGCCCGCAACGATCTGTCCACCTCCGGCGGCCGACCCCGACGCAGCCGCTCCACGGCCGTTCGGCGCCGGCCCGCCGACCGTCGGCAGCAGATCCTCGACGCCGCCGCCCGCGCGTTCAGCGAGGGCGGCTACCACGCGGTCCGGCTCGACCAGATCGCCGACGATGCCGGGATCTCCGCCGCGGCGCTGTACCGGCACTTCCCCAACAAGTACGCGCTGTTCTGCGAGACCACCTCCGGCCTCGCCGAACGGCTGGCGGTGGCGATCGCCGGCGTCGAGTCCGATCAGCCCGATCCCCGGACCGAGTTGTCGGAGTTACTCGCGACGATCGCCACGACCGCGATCGACAACCGGCGCACCGGCGGCCTGTACCGATGGGAGTCGCAGTATCTGGATCGCTCGGATGCCGAGCCGGTCCGCTCGGTGGTGATCACCCAGCACCGGCGGATGCGTACCCAACTCATCCGGATCCGGCCCGAATTGTCCCGTGCCGACGCCGATCTCATCACCTCGGCGATGACGAGTGTGGTGGCCAGCCCGGCCACGCACCGCGCGTCACTGCCGATCCGGGACGCCCAGACGCTGCTGCGCGACGTGGCGGCGGGACTGGTCGACGTGGAGCTGCCCGTACCCCGTCTCGAGCCCCCGGCGCCTGCGGGTCTCGCCCCGTCGGCCAAGCGCGAGATCATTCTCGCCGAGTCGATCTCACTGTTCGCCGCCCGCGGTTTCCACGATGTGACGATCGAGGAGATCGGCGCCGCGTCGGGTGTCCCGGCATCGGGGGTGTATCGGCACTTCAGCGGCAAGGCGGCGATCCTGGAGGCCGCGTTCTGGCGTGCCTCCGACCGTACCACCGCCTGCATCACCGATGCCCTCGCCGTGTCGTCGACGCCGCGTGAGGCGATCGTCGAGCTGGTCCGCCGCTACGTCGAGGTGTGGTGCGGCAACCGCGATCTGATCATGGTCTACGCCTCGGAGATCGGGCACCTGGAACCCGATCGCCGGACCGCGCTGCGCCGACAGCAACGCATCAACGTCGAGGAGTGGACCACCTGGGTGGTGCGCAGCCGCCCCGAACTCGGTGCGGCCCGGGCCCGGTACCTGGTGCACGCCGCGCTGGCCGCGATCTCGGATCTGGTCCGCCTGGATCGCTCGTCCGAGCCGGCCCGGATCGGCCCGCTGGCACAGCGAATCCTGTTGGGCGCCTGACGCCCTGCGCCACCGGCCCGCCCCGCGCCACCCGATCACCCTGCGCCAGAAGATCACCCTGCGTTAGAAGATCACACCGTCGACAGCTCGTCGAGCTTCCATTCGCCGTCACGTTCGGCCAGCGTGATCTGCACCCGCGACTGATACGGAATCCCGTCCGGCACCTGCTTGCCGATCTCCGGCGAGGTGACGGTCTGGTCCAGGGCGACGAGCACCACCGCCCGATCCGGGGTCATCGACACGATCCCGGCGTGCTCGGCGACGGCGGTGGACGTCCCCTTCGCCTGGGTGTTGCCCGCGCGTGCGTCCTGCGACGACTGGATGTAGGTGCGGGCGAACTCCGGGGTGGAGATCTCCCGGATCCGACGATCCAGATCGGCGTAGTTCGCCGAGTCGTAGGTGGTGAGGGTGACCGCATACCGCTCGGCGGTGTCGAGGGCCGTGCGGCGCGCGGCGTCGTCGGGGGTCGACGCCACGGTCGACCGGGCGTCGTGCAGTGCCACGGCGAGCACCGCGGTCGAGATGGCCAGGGCAACCACGGCGACGACGAGGATCCCGACCGCCACGAACAACCGCCGGCTGCCCGCGATCTGCCGGCGCCTGCCTGCAGAGCGTCCGGGAGGACCGGCGATCTTGCCGGGCACCCGGTCGTCGGCAGGCTCCGGCGCCGCGCCCCGACGCGCCTTGCGGGCGGACTTACGTGCCGCCTCGTCGCGATGACGTTCCCGGTTGCGGCGGTTGGCGGCCAGGAAGTCGTCGCCGTCGAGGGGCGTCACATCGCCGGACTGCTCGTCCGCACCGGTCTTCTCGTCCACGCCGGTCTTCTCGTCGGCGGTCACGGCGGTCTCCGTACTCGACGTGGTCCCCGGGTGCGCTGACGAGGGCGCTGACTTCGGCATGGCCACCAATGTAGCGGCCCCGACTGTGTCGCCCGTCACCGAAACTCATATCAAATATATGTGTTGTAATGACGACGATCGATCCGCCGGCCGCGGATCGATCCACCCACCACCGAGACGAGGGGAACCGGAATGGGTAACTTCACCGAGGAACAGACCGTCTTCGCACAGGCCGTCGCCGATTTCTGCCGCCGCGAGGCCGGTACCCGTGAGCAGCGCGACGCACTCACCGCCGGCGGCACCGAACTGCACTCGCAGGAGCTGTATCAGAAGATGGCCGCGCTCGGCTGGGCCGGAATCCTGGTACCCGAGGAGTACGGCGGTGCCGGGGCGGGCAACGTCGAGATGTGCATCCTGCTCGAGGAGGCCATGCGCGGCAACGCGCCGATCGGCGGCATCGGCCCCACCCTGATCACGGCGGCGGCCTATCAGAAGTTCGCCGACGAGCAGCTCAAGAAGGAGGTCCTCACCGGCGTCGCGAACGGTGATTCGCTGTCGATCTCGATGTCCGAGCCGGAGGCCGGTTCCGATGTGGCCAACCTGACCTGCCGGGCGGAGAAGGTCGACGGCGGGTGGATCATCAACGGGCAGAAGACATGGTGTTCCAACGCCCATTTCGCCACGTCGATCCTGCTGGTCGCCCGCACCGAACGCACACCCCAGAAACACGAGGGGCTCACCCAGTTCCACATCCCCGCCGGCACACCCGGTCTGGAGATCCAGGGCATCGACACCCTGGGCGGGCGCGAGGTCAACGATCTGTACTTCACCAACTGTCGGGTACCCGACTCGGCGGTCGTCGGCCGGGTGGGCAACGGCTGGAACCAGCTGATGGCCGGACTCAACTCCGAACGTCTGATCCTGGCCGCGATGCAGTTGGGTGTGGCCGAGCGCTCCTTTGCCGACACCTTGGCGTTCATCTCCGATCGCAAGCAGTTCGGTCGCCCGGTCGGCACGTTCCAGGCGCTACGACACCGGATGGCCGATCTGGCCACCGAGATCGAGTGCACCCGCCTGCTGGTCTACTCGGTGGCCGAGCAGGCCGACGCGCACCCCGACAAGCTGCTGCCCCGCGAGGCATCGATGGCCAAACTCAAGGCCACCGAGACGTCCAAGCGGATGACCATCGACGCCATGCAGATGATGGGCGGTTACGGGTATGCGACGGAATTCGACGCGGAGCGATTGATGCGTGGCGCGATCATCTCGACGGTCTACGGTGGCACCAATGAAATCCAGCGCGACATCATCGGGAAAACCTTCGGGCTCTGACGGCTCGGAGACGCGCGCAGGCGGGACTCGGGGGCAGTCCCGGCTGCGGCGGCGTCCCCAGCTGTCCGAGGAGGTGGCCGCACACCTGCGGCATCTGATCATGACCGCCGACTTCAGGCCCGGTGAGTTCATCCGGCTCGACGACACCGCCGAGCGTCTGGACGTCAGTGTCACCCCCGTCCGCGAGGCGCTGCTGACCCTGCGGGGCGAGGGCATGGTCAGCCTCGAACCGCACCGCGGCTACATGGTGTCCGAGCTCGACCGCATCGACGTCGACGACCTGTTCTGGCTACAGGGCGAGATCGCGATCAAACTCGCACTGCGTACCGCCGAGGTGATCACCACCGAGCAACTCGACGAGCTCGCCTGGTGCAACCAGAAACTGCGGGTGGCGGTGACCGCCGGCGACTCGACGGCGGTCACCGATGCCGAGTTCGAGTTCCACCGTCAGCACAATCTGATCGCCGCGGGCAAGAAGCTGGCATGGTTCCTGCTGTCGGCGACCCGCTACACCCCGACGCAGCTCTACGCCTCGGATCCGGAGTGGGGCGCGGTGGCCGTGGACAGTCACGACAAGCTGATCGCCGCCTACCGTGCCGGTGATCGCGACGAGGTGATCGTCCAGACCCGCCGTCAGTTCACCGATGGCGCCGCCCGCCTGGTCAACCATCTCGAGCAGACCGGCATCTGGGACTGACCCGCCCCGCCGGCGATCGGGCGAGACCATGCCCGACGCCGGTTGCGCAGGTCACCCTCGCGACGGCACGCGATCACCGAGCCGGCGCCGACGAGCACTGGCCGTCGGTCGACAACCGATGAGACAACCGCGCCCGCAACCACTTCCACGATCAGACCGGTCGCCGGAACGTTCCGGTGATCAGCCGCGCTCAGGCGCTGCGATCACGAGACGCGCCCCATGTCCGCGCCCAGCCAGTGGTCGAGCCGAACGGTGACACGCACCTGATCGGGTAGCCCGGCCGATGCCGCGGAGACGTATCCGCCGACCGCCTCGGCCGGAAGGTAGCGGTTGGCCATCGTGGAGAGGTCGGCGAGGGTGGCGGGCGTCGTCGAGACGACGGTTCCCGACGCCGACACGTACCGGATGCTGGGCGACCATCGTTCGACCATCATCGTGCACTTGCCGGCGGCCTCGAGCAGTGCCACCTTGCGAGATCTGGCGCCGGTGAGGAACCAGAGGTCACCGCCGGGGCTGTAGTCGTACCAGATCGGGATCAGCAGCGGCGCCGCGTCCGGGCCTGCGGCGATCGAGAGCGCACCGATATGGGGCTCGGCCAGAAACGCTTGTCGTTCGTCGGTGCTCAGTGCCATGGGCCCGAGGGTAGGCGCGTCCACCGACGTCTGGGTCCGCCTTCGGCCACATCGGCAGCGGGCGTGCGAGCGTCGCGCTTAGCAGATGTCGTGTCCGTGCCGGATGATGTCCACGGAGCGGGCGCCGAGGACCGATCCGCGAAGAACCAGATCCGGGAGCATGACGATGACCCACCCCGAACCCGCGCCGCGGCACGGTCGCGGCACCGTGTGGGTACTCGGCGTCGTGGCGTTCGGGCTCGTCGCGGCGCTGACCGTCGCGATCGTCTACCTCGTCACCCGCGGTGACGACACCGGCCGGGCCGCGTCGTCGGCGACCACCGTGACGGTGTCGCAGGGCGGTTCCGACGGGCGGAAGGCTTCCACCGACACTTCCCCGGCGAGCGCATCGCCTGTGCCCGCCCCGACACCGGCACCCACGCAGACGGTCACCGAGACCGCCACCGCCGCGGTGCCCACCGGTTCGGTTGCCGCCGAGGGCAGTCCGTGCCTCGAGTCCGAGGCCCGCTCATTCGGTACCGCCGCCGACGGCACCAGCCTCGTATGCGTTTTCCTGGGAGCCGACGCCGGCCACCGGTGGGTCCGGCATGCCGAGGACGACGACTCGGTCCACACCATCGGCGAGCCGTGTGACAGCAGCGTCGACCGGGTCTCACGGGATCGGCAGGGACGGGCGATCCTGTGCGGCGGCACCACCTGGACGGCGGGTCCGTGATTCTCGCACCCCCGGTTTCCGGGCGCGCCCATCCCCTCGCCTGACCCGAATCGCGTTCGCCGTCGGCACGGCACAACGTGGGCATGGCCACACTCGCTAAGCATCCCCTAAGCATGGTTGGGACAGGATGCGCTCATGGCCTCAATGTTCGATGGTGCGCCCCGCCGGCCAGCGACGGGCGCCACGACCGGTTGTCCCGGTGAATGAGAACGCGGCCCCGGACGCTCCCAGCGGGTCTCGGGTACCGCGGTTCTCGCGGCGCGCACTCCTCGGGGCGGCCGCTGGTGCCGGCGTAGCCGGAATCGCCGCCGGCGTCACCGCGACGGAAATCGCCGGCACGCGCACCCCGCAGCCGCCGTCGCAGGTGGTCGCCTTCCGGGGCGACCGGCAGGCCGGGATCATCACCGCCGCCCAGGACCGGTTGCATTTCGCCGCCTTCGACGTGATCACCACCGATCGCTCACAGCTGGTCGCCCTCCTGCAGCAGTGGACGACGGCGGCCGAACGGATGACGCGGGGTGAGGAGACCTTCGAGAACGGGGCGGTCGGGCTCAGCGACTATCGGCCGCCCACCGACACCGGCGAAGCGCTCGGCCTGGCCGCCTCGTCGCTGACGCTGACGATCGGCTTCGGCCCCGGCCTGTTCGGTCCCGACGCCGAGAACCCCACTCGGCCCGACCGGTTCGGCATCGCCGCACATCGGCCCGCCGCCCTCGCCCCGCTGCCGGTCTTCCCCCTCGACGAGCTCGAACCTGCACGCTCGGGTGGCGACATCTGCATCCAGGCATGCGCCGACGACCCCCAGGTCGCGGTCCACGCGATCCGCAATCTCGCCCGGATGGGTTTCGGCGTGGTCAGTGTGCGCTGGTCCCAGTTGGGTTTCGGCCGTACGTCGAGTACCTCCGTCGACCAGCAGACACCGCGAAACATGTTCGGCTTCAAGGACGGTACGGCCAATCTGAAGGCCGAGGAACCCGAGCAGCTCGACACATGGGTGTGGGTCCAGCCCGCCGACAATCCCGCCGCCGCACAGTGGATGACCGGCGGCAGCTACCTCGTCGCCCGGCGGATCCGGATGCACATCGAACGATGGGATCGGGCCTCGCTGTTCGAGCAGGAGCGGGTGATCGGCCGGTCCAAGGGAGAAGGTGCACCGCTCGGACAGTCCGGCGAGTTCGATGCCCCCAACTTCGATCTCACCAATGGTCGGAGCCCGGTGATCGCACGCGACGCACACGTGCGCCTCGCCCACGCCGACAACCTCGACGGCGTCCAGATCCTGCGCCGGGGATACAACTTCACCGACGGCAGTGACGGTTTCGGGCACCTCGACGCCGGACTGTTCTTCATCGCGTTCTGTCGCAATCCGGCCGACCAGTTCGTCCCCATGCAGCAAGCACTCGCCGCGAAGGACGCCCTGGGCGAGTACATCACCCACAACGGGTCGGCCCTGTTCGCCTGCCCGCCCGGTGTCGCTCCGGGGCACTGGTGGGGACAGACCCTCTTCGAGTCCTGAACACCGGCAAGGCCTTTCGCGGATGCCCTCGTGCGCGCGGGGGCATCCGTATGAATGCCCACCGTATGTATGCGCACCGTATGTATGCCCACCCGTGAGAATTCCCACCCGCATGAATTCCCGGCGAGACCACGAGAGGAATGCCACCGGCGATGATACTTGCCAGTCCATCCATCCCTGCCCAGTTGTTCGGCAGCGGATTGATCGGTGTCCGTGAGGGTTTGGAGACCGGGATCGTCGTGATGGTCCTGATCGCATTCCTGGTGAAATCCGATCGCCGGGATGCGGTGAAATGGATCTGGCTCGGCGTGGCAGGGGCCGTCGCGATGGTCGTCGCGATCTTCCTGATCATCCATTTCGGTACGTCGACGGTGAGCACCCTGACCGCCGAGCTGATCGCCGGGCTGGCGTCGTTGCTCGCCGTCGCCATCGTCACCTTCATGGTGCTGTGGATGAGCAAGGCATCCGCGCACATCTCGTCGGATCTCAAGGCGGGGATGTCCACGGCGCTGCTCAGCGGCGGATGGGCGGTCGCCGGGATGGCATTCCTGGCCGTCGGGCGTGAGGGTTTCGAGACCGCGCTGCTGATGGTGGGCTATGCCGAGAGCGTGTCGGGCGGATTGTGGCCGCTGCTGGGCCTGCTCCTCGGTGTACTCGTCGCCATCGGCGTGACGGTGCTGCTCTATCGAGGAGCCGTGCACCTGAACTTCCACAAGTTCTTCCTGTACACCGGGATCTTCCTGATCTTCGTCGCGGCCGGAATCCTCGGCTACGGCGTGCACGCCCTGCAGACCGTCGGGTGGCTGCCCGGCGGCGCGAACCTCGCCTTCGACATCTCCGCCCACTACGACCAGTCGTCCTGGTACGGCACCTTGGTCGCCGGGATCTTCAACTTCCGGCCCGATCCCACGGTCGCGCAGGTCGTGGCGTGGACCCTCTACGTGGTGGTCGTACTGACTTTGTTCCTCCGTGCGAATCGGATTCGGCCAGCAGCCCGGCCGTCCGATGCGCCGTCGCAAACCCCGGCAACTCCCGATGCCGGTATCTGAAAGGAATACACAAAGGTGAACAAGAGAATCACCGTCCCGGCGCTGATGTTGGCGGTGACGGCGCCGGTCGTCCTTGCGGGCTGCACCGCCAAGCAGAGCGACGACGAGGCGATCGCGGTCACCTCGACCAACGACTCCTGCGAGCTGGCGAGCACCGAGGCCACCACCGGGCTGATCAACTTCAAGGTCACCAACAACGGCTCGAAGATCACCGAGTTCTACCTCTACGGTCAGAACAATCGTGTTCTCGGCGAGGTGGAGAACATCGGACCTGGCCTGTCGGGAAACCTGACGGTGGAGGTCGTCGACCCGGGGACCTACACGGTCGCCTGTAAGCCCGGAATGGTCGGCACCGGAATCCAGAAGCAGATCACCGTCACCGGTGAGAAGAAGGAGAAGTCGCAGGCCCCGGCCGACGTCAACGCGGCCAAGGAACGCTACCTCGACTACGTCCGCGGACAGATCGACGGTCTGGCCGCCCAGACCGAGATCTTCGTCAACCATGTGAAGGCCGGCGACCTCGACGCCGCCCGGGCACAGTTCGGTCAGGTCCGCACCTTCTACGAGCGGGTCGAGCCGGTCGCCGAGTCCTTCCCGGAGCTCGATCCCGCGATCGACATGCGGTGGGACGACACCGGCGACGGCGCAGATCCGTTCACCGGCTTCCACCGCATCGAGCGCTACCTGTGGCCGCCGCAGCCGCAGGAGATCGGCGACGGTGAGGGTCAGATCGCCCCGGCCGACGCCGCCGACGCCAAGACCGAGGACACCGCGGCCAACATCGAGAAGATCGCCGACGACCTGCTGGCCAACGTCAACAAGTTGAAGGAGGAGGTGAACAAGCCCGACTTCACCTTCGAGGACCGGCAGTTCGTCCAGGGGCCGCAGGCGCTGATCGACGAGATCGCCGCCACCAAGGTGGGCGGCGAGGAGGATCGCTACTCGCACACGGACCTCTGGGACTTCGCCGCCAACGTCGACGGTGCCGAGACGCTGATCGCCGAGATGCAGCCGATCATCTCCGCGAAGAACCCGGAACTGATGAACAAGATCACCGAGCAGTTCGCCGACGTGCGCACCGCGATCAACCAGTTCCGTGAGGGGGACGGCTACGTCCCCTACACCGAGGTGACCCCAGAGCAGCGAAAGTCGCTGTCGGACAAGATCGACGCCCTGTCGGCCACCCTCTCGGAGGTACCCGGCATCGTCCTGGGGTCCTGATCCGGGGTCACCGGCAGTGATCGTCGAGGCCAGTGATCATCGAGGACGACAGGGAGCCCGCCACGTCGGTGGCGGGCTCCCTGCTCTCCACTGCACACCTTGCTCGAGGCACACCTGTTCGCCATCGGTCTCGACCGACCGGCGAACCGAGTGTGCCGTGCCCGAACCGAACGCCCGGTCACGGCTGCCTCCACAGGCCGGTGGATCTCACGAGAAAGGCCCCGCCACCAGCATCTCTGCTGGTGGCGGGGCCTTCGTTGCTCCCCCAACTGGACTCGAACCAGTAACCGTTCGATTAACAGTCGAATGCTCTGCCAATTGAGCTATGGGGGACCGCTTGGCTGCTCCGGCGGGGCCCTTGTGGGGCATCACCCGAACGAGAATGAACTTTAGCGCAACGTTCGCAACAACCACAAAACGACTGGTCAAAGCCATTTTTCCGACCATCCGAACGAGAAGGGCCCGGTCTGGTGTCCTGCGACACAGACCGGGCCCACGCGTAGGGAGTGCGGGGCTTGAACCCGCGACCAATCGATTATGAGTCGACGGCTCTAACCAACTGAGCTAACTCCCCGTGCGGCGACAACACTATCGCAGCGGCCCTCGCCGCGACCAAGGTCCCGACCTCGCTGCCGGAGGTCCCGATATCGCCCAAACCACTCCCCGCCGGACCACCGCGCGCGTAGCGTCCCCGACATGGACGCAATGTGGGTTATGCCGCTCGTGGCACTGGTTTCGTGCGTGGTCATCGGATGGGGTTTCGCGGTCGGAATCCCTGGCAACAAGGACTGATACAGCAACACCGCACCCGGCCCGACGTTCTCGCGTCGGGCCGGGTGCGCTGCGTTCTGCACCACGCCGCCCGGTCGCCGAAACCTCGCCCGCAGGACCCGTAGCACTCTGCTACGCTCGACGGTGTAGCAGAATGCAACACACGGAGGCGGCCATGACGACGAACAAGGCGGCGACCAGCAAGGTGGCGACGGACAACGTGGCGGCCGACAAGGTGGCGGCCGACAAGGTGGCGACGGCCGACAAGGTCACCCGGTTCTCGGCGGCACTCGTGGACGCCGCAGGCGCCGAGGGCGCCCGTGAGCACCGTTCGGCCCGCCAGCAACTCGAACACTGGGCCCGCGTCGGACGCGGCGTCTCCGTGCGCACCAGCGGTGCGCGCCGCCGCGTCGAGGCAGCCCTGGCCGGCACACTGCCGATCACCGACCTCACCGACGAAGAGACCGTCGTCTTCGACTCCGAGATCGACGCCCTCCTCGAGGAGCGTCTCGATCGGACCGACCTGGTCGCCGAACGCAGTGCCGCCGGGTTCGCGTCGGTCGCCGTCGACGATGCCGGACGCATGGTCGAGTACCGCCCCGACGGCAGCATCGTCGTCCTGGAGTGAACGCCCGACTCGACCTGGTCGTGGGCTGCAACGGGGCGGGCAAGACCACCCTCGTCGAGCACCACCTTCTCCCCCTGCTGCACACACCGTTCGTCAATGCCGACGAGATCGCCCGTCGCCGTTGGCCTTCGACAGCCGAAGCACACTCCTACGACGCCGCCCAGATCGCCGCCCGCACCCGCGCCACCCTGATCGGCCTGCAGCGCTCGTTCATCGCCGAGACGGTCTTCTCCCACCCGTCCAAGCTCGACCTCGTCGACGACGCACACGAACACGGATTCCGGGTGGTGCTGCATGTGGTGATGGTCCCCGAGGAGTACGCGGTCCACCGCGTCCGGCTCCGCGTCGACAGCGGTGGACATTCGGTGCCGGAGAACAAGATCCGTGCCCGCTATGCCCGGGTGTGGCCGCTCGCGGTGGCCGCGATCGGGCGGTGCGAGCAGGCGACGGTCTATGACAACCACGCCCGACGCACCCGCATCGTCGCCCGATTCGCCGACGGCACACCGACGTTCACCCCCGACTGGCCGTCGTGGACGCCCGAACCGCTGCGCACCGCATGGCCCACGGACCGCGTACACGACCCCGACATGTGATCTCCACCTCGCCGATCAGCCAGAGTGAAACGGTGCGCTCATTGCCCGTTCGGACAGGTACCGCCCCATACTTTTCTGCATCTCGTCCGCCGGAGACCATCGGCGATCAGATCAGTCGAGGGGGCAGCCATGAGCACCAATGCAGACCACATCTGGGGACGTCCACGCCCGGTTCCCGACCGGTGCGACGGTCGGCACACCTATGCCGGCGGCTGCCGGTACAACGCCGAGGATCCGCACCGCCCGCTGTTCCCGCCAGAACTGCGGCCGGGAATCGGCAACTCCACCGCCGCCTGAACGGCCCGGCCCGGTCGCCTCAGCCCGCGGTGGCGCTCGGGTCGACGGCTTGCTCGAGCAGACTGCGCCGGTAGGCCTCGAGCGCCACGAGGTCGCCGAAGACGGCGTTGTAGCCGTCCGGATCGTCGCTGGGCGCCATCCGCCGCAGCCGCGACTTGATGTCGGCGATCTGCGAACCCACCCACACCTCCTGCAGCCGTGCGAGGACGCTGTTGATGTAGCGGGGGATGTTGTCCTCGGTCACCGGGATCGGTTCGACGGCGAGCTCGGTCACCAGCGACGACAGCACCAGATCGTCGACCTCGTGGTTGACCGCGTCCACCCACTGGGCGCCGCCCATGCCCGACGACGTGCCGCCCAGGTCGGCCATCGCCTGGCGCAGCCGCGCATAGGCGTGGTCGGTGAAGCATTCCTCGGGCAGCGAGTCGAAGACCGTTCCGGCGATCGCCGGATACTGCAGGGCACCCTTGAGCGCCTCACGCTGTACCCACAGACGCGGGTCGTCGGACCGTGGATGCCCGATGTCGGGGTCCTTGGTGGCCTCGGGACGGTCACGGCGCATCGGCCGTCCCCGACCCCGGCTGCGGCCGGTGGCACGGGCATACCGGGCGCCTTCCTCACGCACCCGCGCGAGCACCTGGCCGACCTCTTCCCAGCCGATCCAGCCGGCGAGCTGACGGGCGTACTCGTCCCGCAGCGCGACGTCCTTGATCCGCGAGACCACCGGCACGGCCTCGCGCAGTGCGTGGACACGCCCCTCGGCGGTGTCGAGGTCGTACTCGGCGATGATCGTCTTGATCGCGAACTCGAACATCGGCACACGGCGGGCGATCAGATCACGCACCGCGGGGTCGCCGCGTTCCTGGCGCAGCTCGCACGGGTCCATGCCGTCCGGGGCGATCGCCACATAGGTCTGGCCGGCGATGGACTGTTCGCCCTCGAAGGCCTTGAGCGCAGCCGCTTTTCCCGCGTCGTCGCCGTCGAAGGTGTAGATCACCTCACCGCGGAAGTACGAGTCGTCCATCATCAGCCGGCGCACCAGCGCGAGGTGGTCCTCGCCGAAGGCGGTACCGCACGACGCGACGGCGGTGGTGACCCCGGCCAGATGCATCGCCATCACGTCGGTGTAGCCCTCGACGATCACCACCTGATGCCCGCGGGCGATGTTCTTCTTGGCGATGTCCAGCCCGAACAGCACCTGAGACTTCTTGTACAGCATGGTCTCCGGCGTGTTCATGTACTTGCCGAGGTTGTCGTCGTCGAACAGTTTGCGCGCACCGAAGCCGATGATGTCGCCACCGAGATTGCGGATCGGCCACAGCAGCCGCCGGTGGAACCGGTCGATCGGCCCCTTGCGTCCCTGCTTGGACAGACCGGCGGCCTCGAGTTCGGCGAACTCGAATCCCTCCGACAGCAGGTGCTTGGTCATCACGTCCCAGCCGCCGGGTGCATAGCCACACCCGAACGCGGCGGCCGCCGCGGCGTCGAAGTTCCGCTCGGTCAGATACTCGCGCGCGGTCTTGGCGTCGGGGGTCTGCAGCTGCTGGACGTAGAACTTGTGGGCCGCGGCATTGGCCGCGGCGAGACGGGCGCGGGTACCACGGTCACGCTGGACGCTCGGGCCGCCGCCCTCGTAGTGGATCTGATAGCCGATACGGTCGGCGAGTTGCTCGACGGCCTCGACGAAGCCGATGTGCTCCTGCTTCTGCAAGAAGCTGTAGACATCGCCGCCCTCGCCGCAGCCGAAGCAGTGGAAGTGCCCGTGAAGTGGGCGGACGTGGAACGACGGGGTCTTCTCGTCGTGGAAGGGACACAGTCCCTTGAGACGGTCGGGTCCGGCCTGCTTCAGGGCGACGTAGTCGCCGATGATCTCCTCGATCCGCGTCTGTTCACGGATTGCCGTGATATCGCGATCGGGGATTCGGCCTGCCACTTTGACCAGTGTAGTGATGCCTGCGGGCAGTGTGCGGTCGGCGCCACATCACTGTGGACAACCGGACATTCCAGCCGCCTCGTCACCGCGGACGACTACCGTCGGATCGCGGGCCGGGCGCCATCCATCGACACACCCCGGCCGACCCTCGCACAGCAAGGAGCCACCGTGACCCGAGCCGCCGAGACCGACTTCCCCACCGCCGATTCGCTGTCGGCCACCGACCAGGCCCGGCTGACCAGCGGCCGTGACTTCTGGACCACCGAGTCCGTCGACGGGCTGCCGTCGATCATGCTCACCGACGGGCCGCACGGCCTGCGCAAGCAGGAGGGTGCCGCCGACCATCTCGGGCTGTCGGGGAGCGTCCCGGCGACCTGCTTCCCGCCGGCAGTGGGTCTGGCGCAGACCTGGAACCCCGCACTCGCCGAGCGGATCGGTGCCGCGGTGGGTGCCGAGGCGCGCGCCGCCGCGGTGTCGGTGGTCCTCGGCCCCGGCGTCAACCTCAAGCGTTCCCCGCTCGGTGGCCGCAACTTCGAGTACTTCTCCGAGGATCCGTACCTGGCCGGTGTCCTGGGCACCGCCTGGGTGCGCGGCATCCAGGCGCAGGGCGTCGGGGCCTCGCTCAAGCACTTCGCGGCCAACAACCAGGAGACCGACCGCATGCGGGTCAGCTCCGACATCGACGAACGCACCCTGCACGAGCTGTATCTGCGGGCGTTTCGCCGCATCGTGCGCGACGGGCAGCCGTGGACGGTGATGTGCGCCTACAACAAGATCAACGGCGTGTACGCGGCACAGGACCGGGAGTTGCTCACCACCATCCTGCGCGAGGAGTGGGGTTTCGAGGGCCTGGTGGTCAGCGACTGGGGTGCGGTGGCCGATCGGGTCGCCTCGCTCGCCGCCGGACTGGATCTGACGATGCCCTCCCCCGGCACGGCCTCCGACGACGCGGTCGCCGCCGCCGTCGCCGACGGCACCCTCGACCCGGCGGCGCTCGCGGCGTCGGCGGGGCGGGTGATCGATCTGGTCGCACGCACCGCGGCCGGTCGCCAGAACGCCCCGGCCATCGCCGATCTCGACGCCCACCACGCCCTGGCACGCGAGGCCGCCGAGCAGGCGATCGTGTTGTTGCGCAACGACGATGACCTGCTGCCGCTGTCGGACGAGTCCGGGTCGGTGGCGGTGATCGGCTACTTCGCCGAGGATCTGCGGTATCAGGGCGGCGGGTCGTCGCATGTCAACGCCACCAGGGTGGAGGCGCCGCTCGACGAGCTGTGCAGCTTCGTCCCCGGCGAGCTGCTGTTCGCGCAGGGCTACACCGTCGACGGCTCGGGGGATGCCGAGGAGTTGCGTTCCTCGGCGGTCTTCCAGGCCGGTCAGGCCGATTCGGTGGTCCTGTTCCTCGGTCTCGGTGAGCGGCAGGAGTCGGAGAGCTTCGACCGCGCCGACCTCGAACTCCCGGCCGATCAGCTCGGCGCTCGCCGAGGCCGTCGTCGCGGCCAATCCGAACACCGTGGTCGTGCTCTCCCACGGCGGTGCGTTGCGTCTGGCCCCGCTGACCGCACCGGCCATCCTCGATTGCGGGCTGCTCGGGCAGGCCGGCGGTTCGGCGATCGCCGCGACCCTGTTCGGCAAGGTCAATCCGTCGGGTCGGCTGGCCGAGACCCTGCCGGTCCGGCTCGCCGACACCCCGGCGCACCTGTCGTTTCCCGGCGAGCACGGACACGTCGTCTACGGCGAGGGCATCCACGTGGGCTACCGGTGGTACGACGCCCGCGATCTTGATGTGGAGTTCCCCTTCGGGCACGGCTTGTCCTACACCGAGTTCGAGTACCGCGACCTGGTGGTCACCACCTCCGACGACGGACTCACCGTGGAGCTCACCGTCACCAACCTCGGCCCGTACGACGGCCGTGAGGTGGTGCAGGTCTATGTCGGTGTCGACGGCTCGGCGGTGGCCCGCGCCCCACGGGAGCTCAAGGGCTTCGCGTCGGTCGATCTCGGTGTCGGGCGATCGCAGCAGATCTGCCTCACCGTCGCACGCGACGACCTGGCGTACTGGGACACCCGCGTACACGGCTTCGTGGTCGAGGGCGGCACGTACCGGGTCGAGGTGGGGGCGTCGAGCCGCGACATCCGCCTCACCGACACCGTCGGTGTCGACGGTGACGAGTTGTCGATCCCGTTCACCCTGGACTCGACGATCGGTGAACTGATGGCCACCCCGGCCGGGGCGCAGGCACTCGGTGATCTGGCCGGCCAGATGTTCGGCGACGCCGCCGGTGGCGATGCCCTGGGCGTCGACCTGGGCGCATTGCTGGGGTCGATCCCGATCGGACGTCTGGCCGACTTCTCCGGCGGGGCGTTCCCTCGCGCCGTCATCGAGCAGCTGGTGGATCAGGCCAACAGTGCCACCGACAGCCGACGCACCGCCTCGGACAGTTCGTCGGGGGTCAGCGCCGAGTAACTCAGCCGCAGGCAGTCACCGAAGTCCGCGCGCACCCCGAAGGCGGCGCCGGGCACGTAGGCGACCCCGGCATCGACGGCGCCGGCCAGCAGGGCCGACGTGTCGGCGCCGGGAACCCTTGCCCAGCAGAACATTCCGCCCTCGGGTCGAGTGAACTCGACACGGTCACCGAACTCGCGGCTCAGCGCTGTGGCCAAGGCCGCCGCGCGGAGCCGGTAGGCGTCGCGGACGCGGGCGATGTGGTTGTCCAGCCAGGTGCGGTCGTCGAGCAGTTCGGCGACGATCAGCTGACTGAAGGTCGATCCACACAGGTCGGCGCCCTGCCGCAGCAGTTCGACCATCGCGATGATCTCGGGCGGCCCGCTCATCCAGCCGACCCGTAGGGCCGGTGCCAGGATCTTCGACGCCGATCCCAGTCGCACCACCCGCTCGCCGTGCGCGGCGATCGTCGCGACGTCGTCCCCGGTGAATCGCAGCCGGCCGTAGGGGTCGTCCTCCACCACGACGAAGCCGTAGTGGTCGGCGAGGCGGGCCAGTTCGATCCGCGTCTGCGTGGTCGCGGTGACCCCGGCCGGATTGTGGAAGTTGCTGACGGTGTGCACGATCCGCGGACGTGCGCCGGTCTCGAGCAGTTCACGCAGCGCATCGACGTCGGTGCCCGCCGAGGTGATCGGCAGCGCGACGACCTCGGCACGCACCGACTGGAACACCTGCAGTGCACCGACGTAGACCGGGTCGTCCACCACCACCATCTCCCCCGGGTTCACCAGGGCGTGCGCCAGCAGGAACAGGGCCTGCTGCGAACCGTGGGTGAGCAGCACCCGCCGCGGGGTTGTCACGTCGTCGTAGCTGGCGACGGCCTCGCGGCATTCGTGGACCCCCGCGCTGACGGTGTACTGCAACGACGCGGAGTCGGCACTGATGCGGGCGGCGCATTCCGAGATGCGCTCGGCGGGAATCAGCTCGGTGGCCGGCAGCCCGCCGGCAAGACTGAGCACATGCGGCTGCTCGGTGAGCTTCAGCAGGTCGCGGATCGCCGACCCGCGAACGTTCGCCAGGGCATGCGAAGGCACGTAATCACTAGACAGCGCAAGGGAACTCATGCGCGAAACTCCAAACAACAAAGTGGGCCGACAACAGGATGAGGGTGATGAGAGTGGTCACCTGATCACACGCGGCAGGGTGCGTCGCCCATCCAGATTAACTCTCACCTTCCGAGATCTGGAATCCATATCCCATAGTGTGAGAGAAGAGACAGCTTCGCGAAGTACCTCGGCCAGCCGATGATCAAGCCGGGGCCACCCTCGATGATTGACCCGGGACCGAGCATCGCGAGGACCCGAGTCGAAATCTCCGCCGCCCACATTCAACGGCGACCACCTCCGATGCGGTCACCACCCGAACCCGGCCAACCGAGGTTTCGACACGCCTCGTCGCTCCGCTCCTCCGCGGCTCAACCACCAAAAACCAACCACCCCTCGACGATCAAACCAGGACCACCCCTTTGATGATTGA
>NZ_BCNF01000003.1 GCF_001485495.1 Gordonia desulfuricans NBRC 100010
CACGCCTCGTCGCTCCGCTCCTCAGCGGCTCAACCACGAAAAACCGACCACACTGTGATGGTCGAGCAGAACGAGCTCACCCGAGATGCGCTTGGGCTCCGGAGTTGTTCTTGTCCATCCGCTCGAGCCGGCCTTCGGTCATGGAGGCGATCTGGTCGACGATGACCCGCTTACGTGCGACGTCGTCGGCGGCATGCTCCCAGCTGGGCACGAAGATGGGGTCGAGCCCTCCGGGGGCCGCGGCCATCAACCATTCGCCCACCCGATGGATTCGTTCGCGTTGCCGCGCCTGGTGAGACTTGTGCCGTTCGTTCGAGAAGATGAACCGGAGTGCAAGCGTTTTCAGGATCGCGACCTCGGCGGCGATCAGCGGGGGCACGTACAGGTCCGCGTTGTATCGCGAGATCGACCGGTCCCCCACCATCTCCCGGGTGCCGGTGATCGCCGCGGAGGCGAAGCGTCCGATCAGTTCACTGGTGAGTCGCTTGAGACGTACCGACGCGTCGAGGCTGCCGTCGAAGACACCGACGGCGCTGACTATACCCATCTTCGAGAGTCGTTGTGCCGCATCGATGAGCGGTTCGGCTTCGAGTTCGGGGAACTCCGCCACGCCGATCTCGGCGAGGGTCCGCTGGTCGGTGGGGTCGGCGAGTGCACGCATGTCGATACGGTTGGCGATCACACCGTCTTCGAGGTCGTGTACCGAGTACGCGACGTCGTCGGACCAGTCCATCACCTGCGCCTCGACACACCGCTTGTCCGCCGGCGCATCCCGCCGCACCCACGCCAGCGCGCCGGCATCGTCGTCGTAGGCACCGAACTTCACCGCGGGCGGGCGACGCAGCCACGGATACTTCAAGGTGGCGTCGAGCGAGGCGCGCGTCAGATTGAGCCCGGCGCTGCGCCCCTCGTCGTCGAGCAGCTTGGGTTCGAGCCGGGTCAGGATGCGCAGATTCTGGGCATTGCCCTCGAATCCGCCGAAGTCCTTGGCGAACTCGTTGAGTGCACGCTCGCCGTTGTGGCCGTACGGCGGGTGCCCGATGTCGTGTGCGAGTCCGGCGAGTTCGACGAGGTCGGGCTCGCAGCCCAGACCGATCGCGATGCCGCGGCCGATCTGTCCGACCTCCAGCGAATGCGTCAGCCGTGTGCGTGGCGTGTCACCTTCACGCGGACCGACCACCTGCGTCTTGTCGGCCAGACGCCGGAGCGCAGCCGAGTGCAATACGCGCGCACGGTCGCGCGCGTATTCACTGCGATGGTCGGTTCGCGTGCCGGGCAGACTGGCGGTCTTGCCGGACTCCGGCACCATCCGCTCGGTGGCCTCGTCGCCGTAGAACGCGGTCGGCGGGATACCCCGAGAGGTCACCGGGACGTCAGTCAAGCACCCAGCCCCGTGCGACGGCGAAATCGGTGATCCGACGACGGATCTCGACGATCTGCCGGGCGGTCAGGTCGTCGTCGGCGTCGAGCAGCAGCTCGGTCACCTCGTCGGTGAACCCGGCGGCGTCGAGCGATCCGCCACCGCCACCACGCGGGCGACGCGGACGGTCGTCCCGGCGACCGTGATCGTCCCGGCGACCGTGATCGCGATCGCGATCGCGACCACCGTGGTCGTCACGACGGTGCGGACGGCCACCCGACGACTCGTCGGCCGGCGCGGCCTCGGTCACCGCGACGTTGATCGCCTTGGCACCACGATCGGTCTCCTCGACGTCGAAGGAGACCTTCGCGCCGGGCTTGAGATCGGCCTCGTCGATGTCGATGTCGTTGATGTGGAGGAAGACATCCGCTCCACCTGACTCGGGTGCGAGAAACCCGAACCCACGGTTCGCGTCGTAATGAACGACCTTGCCACTGACAGCCACGACTCTTCACTCACTCTCTCGGGTCACGCCCTCGGACCCCGTGCCCGTGTGACATGACTGGACACCAATTGTGACAGACCGGACCAGGTCGGGCCCATCGGGCGGCGGAAGTTCCCCGATCAGGAACCGAGGAGCTTGCCGCCGAGGTACTCGGAGACCTTGTCGAGCGCCACCCGCTCCTGGCTCATCGTGTCGCGCTCGCGCACGGTGACGGCCTGGTCGTCGAGGGTGTCGAAGTCGACGGTCACACAGAACGGGGTACCGATCTCGTCCTGGCGGCGGTAGCGCTTGCCGATGCCCTGGGCATCGTCGAACTCGACATTCCAGTGCTTGCGCAGTTCGGCGGCCAGGTCCTTCGCCTTGGGCGAGAGCTTCTCATTGCGCGAGAGCGGCAGCACCGCGACCTTGACCGGCGCGAGGCGACGGTCGAGCCGCAGCACGGTGCGGGTGTCGGTCCCACCCTTGGCGTTCGGCACCTCTTCCTCGGTCAGTGCGTCGCACAGGAAGGCCATCACCGAGCGGGTCAGGCCGGCTGCCGGCTCGATCACGAACGGGGTGTAGCGCTCACCGGCGGCCTGGTCGAAGAACGACAGGTCCTCACCGGAGTGCTTGGCGTGGGTCGACAGGTCGAAGTCGGTGCGGTTGGCCACGCCCTCGAGCTCACCCCACGGGTTGCCGGAGAAACCGAACTTGTACTCCACGTCGACGGTGCGCTTGGAGTAGTGCGACAGCTTTTCCTTCGGGTGGTCGTAGAGCCGCAGGTTCTCCGGGTCGATACCGAGATCGGTGTACCAGTTGAACCGGGTGTCGATCCAGTACTGGTGCCATTCCTCGTCCTCGCCCGGCTTGACGAAGAATTCCATCTCCATCTGCTCGAACTCGCGGGTACGGAAGATGAAGTTGCCCGGGGTGATCTCGTTGCGGAAGCTCTTGCCGATCTGGGCGATGCCGAACGGCGGCTTCTTGCGCGCGGTGGTCATCACGTTCTTGAAGTTGACGAAGATGCCCTGCGCGGTCTCCGGACGCAGGTAGTGCATCCCTTCCTCGTCGTCGACGGGACCGAGGAAGGTCTTCATCAGACCGCTGAACGCCTTGGGCTCGGTCCACTTGCCGGGCTGGCCGGTCTCCGGGTCGTTGATGTCGGCCAGGCCGTTGACCGGCGGATGGCCGTGCTTGAGCTCGTACGCCTCGATCAGGTGGTCGGCACGGTAGCGCTTGTGGGTGTGCAGCGACTCCACCAGCGGGTCGGTGAACACCTCGACGTGACCGGAGGCCTCCCACACCTGACGGGGAAGGATGACCGACGAGTCCAGACCGACGACGTCGTCGCGGCTGGTCACCATCGAACGCCACCACTGGCGCTTGATGTTCTCCTTCAGCTCCACGCCGAGTGGGCCGTAGTCCCACGCCGAACGCGTACCGCCGTAGATCTCACCACTCGGGTAGACCAGGCCTCGCCGCTTGGCGAGGTTGACGACGGCTTCGACTTTGGACGGGGCGGCGGCCACGAGTAATCGCTCTCCACTGACGTTGGAACAGGTCGGTGCCGGATCCGCGAACGCAACCGGCGACCGTTACAGCCTAGCCTCAGCCGGTGACGTCTCAGAATCGTCCACCCAACGGCCCGCCGCCACCGCAAATGGGGACGCCTGACAGACTGGTCCGAAGTCGACGGTGGGGGCGATTCGCCCGTTACGAGCGATGTGCCGGGAAGGCGACATGACGAAGAAGACGACGCAGACTTTCGCGGTGGGGACCGGCTCGGTCGGGTTCTTCTCGCGGCGGGTCCGCACGGTGATGACCGCCGTCGCGGCGGGAGCCCTCGGGCTGATCGGCTCGCAGGCCGCACCGGCTCAGGCGATTCCCGGCGGAACGGTCGAGGTGGTGCCGAGTATGGCGGCCTGCGGCGACCGGGGCTTCGAGAAGTCACTGCAGTGTGGCGCCGCCTTCACCGATCGCTGGCTCGACAGCTGGGGCGCCTCCGACGTCGTCGAGGCCACAGTGGTGACACGTCCCGATGCCGCGGGGGTGTACCCGAGCCGCACCACCGACGGCGTCTGCGTCTACGCCAACACCGCACCGCTGGCGATCGGGCTGCACCACTGCGACCGCTACACCTTCGTGGTGCCGCGGACCGACCGCGAACTGGTCTCCGACGACGTCGACGCGATCGTCCTGCTGGCCCACGAGTCGGCACACGGCTTCCAGGAGAAGGCGGGGTTGATGCCGGTGGAGACCTCGGCCATCCGCGACACCCGCCGCATGCTCCCGCTCGAGCGTTCCGCCGACTGCTGGTCGGGGGCGGCCACGGCCTGGTACATCGAGCAGGACATGCTCGACGACGACGCCGTCGACGGTGGGCGCGAGCTGATGCGCTCGATCGGCGGCAGCGCAGGCCACGGCAATGCCGACGCCCGCGAGCAGGCCTACCTCACCGGATTCGAGGGCGGGTCGGGCGCCTGCAACACGATTCTCGGGCGGGATGCCTTCCCGGTGCGCCCGACGCGCTGATCGCCCGTCGGGCCACGGATCGACGAGCGTGCCGCCAGGCCGTCCCCAAATGACAACGAATTCCCATAAGATGGTCGGCATGGAGCCGTCTCCCCAACCCTGTGACCCGACGATCGGTCCCCGGGACGCCGCAGCCCGAGAAGCCGCCAGCGACCTGCTGCGCGCCCTGGCCGCCCCCACCAGGATCGCGATCGTGCTGTCGCTGCAGGAGAGCGCGAAATGCGTGCACGAGCTGGTCGGCGGCCTCGGCCTGAGCCAGCCACTGGTGTCCCAGCACCTGCGGGTGCTCAAGGACGCGGGCGTGGTGCGTGGACACCGCAACGGCCGCGAGATCATGTACGAACTCCTCGACGACCACCTCGCGCACATCGTCACCGATGCGCTGGCGCATGCTGCCGAGCCCCGCGACCAGACCACCGAGCCCCGGGTGCACGGCACCACCGCCCCCACCGACCCGGCGCATCCCTCCGATGCCGAGCCGCATGCCCACACCGACGTCGGGACGCGATCATGAGTACAGAGTCATCCACCACACGAGGATCGGTCGCAGAAGGATCGGGCGCAGAAGGATCGGTCGACACCGAGGGCGCGGCCGCCAAGGACCGGCCGGTCACCGGTGTCCGGTCCACCCGGCAGCGGGCCGCGATCGCCGACGCACTGGCAGCCAGCGACGACTTCCGGTCGGCACAGGAACTCCACGAGGCGCTCAAGGCCCGAGGTGAGTCGATCGGGCTGACCACCGTCTATCGCAACCTGCAGGCGTTGTCCCAGTCCGGTCAGATCGACGCGCTGTGGGATGGCTCCGGCGAGACCCGCTACCGTCACTGCTCGTCGGGTCACCACCATCACCTGGTGTGTCGCGAGTGCGGCACCACCGTCGAGGTGCAGGCCGAACCGGTCGAACGCTGGGCCGCGAAGGTCGCCGCCGAACACGGCTTCACCGACATCAACCACACCGTCGAGGTGTTCGGCCGCTGCGAGGAGTGCCGTCCCGAATAGACGATCGGTGGTCCGCCGACCACCTCGGCCGGGCACCCGACCCCGTTGACTGGGCCCCCGAATCCGTTGACTGGGCCCCCGAATGCGTTCACCGGGCACCCCAACCCGCTG
>NZ_BCNF01000004.1 GCF_001485495.1 Gordonia desulfuricans NBRC 100010
CACCCCAACCCGTTCAGTGGGCACCCCAACCCGTTCAGTGGGCACCCGGATCCGTTGACTGGGCCCCCGAACACGTTCAGTGGGCACCCGAACACGTTCACTGGGCCCCCGAATTCGTTCACCGGGCACCGCAGTGGTGCTATCAGCCGCCGACGAGTTCCCCCGCGACCTCGGCGCCGGTGGTCAGCACGAGATGCAGGACGGTCAGCAATCCGATGTCGGCGAGCCCACCGAAGGGAAACGTGTAGTACAGCAGGACATCGGTGGTCACCCCTTCCGGATCGGACCGCCGCAGACTGCCGAAACTGAGTCGGGCGTCGTGGTTTTCGACGTCGTCTCGTAGTTCGGGTGTATTGGGTAGATTCAGTGCGATCAGCTGGGTGATGGTCAGTACCCGCAGTTCCTCGGCGAGGTCGATCGCCCGCACCGATGCGCGGGTCCGGCCCACACGCACGACCACCGAGTCGGCGTCGGAGTCCACCACCTCGCCAACCTCGGCAAGCAGGTCGCGTACGCGTGAGATCGGTTCGGCAGCAGGAGTTTCCGGACTCATTGCGGTTTGACCCCGCCGAACCTGCGGTCACGCTTGGCGTACTCGACGCACGCATCCCACAGATCGCGACGATCGAAATCGGGAAACAGCTTCTCCTGGTACACCATCTCGGCGTACGCCGACTGCCACAACAGGAAGTTGGAGATACGCTGCTCCCCCGACGGTCGCAGGAACAGGTCGACGTCGGGCATGTCCGGCTCGTCGAGGTACTTGGCGAACGACTGCTCGTTGATCCGTTCCGGGTCGATCTCCCCGGCCGCGGCCCGACGGGCGATCTCCCTTGCGGCATCGGCGATCTCGGCTCGACCGCCGTAGTTGACGCACATCGTCAGCGTCATCACGTCGTTGTCGCGGGTCAGTTCCTCGGCGACCTCGAGCTCCTTGATGACGCTGCGCCACAGGCGAGGCCGACGCCCGGCCCACCGAACCCGCACACCCATCTCGTTCATCTCGTCACGCCGACGACGGATCACATCGCGGTTGAAGCCCATCAGGAACTTCACCTCGTCCGGGCTCCGCGACCAGTTCTCGGTGGAAAAGGCATACGCCGACAGCCATTTCACGCCCAGATCGATGCAGCCACACACGGTGTCCATCAGGACGGCCTCACCGCGTTTGTGACCCTCGGTGCGCGGAAGACCCCGTTCGGTGGCCCAGCGACCGTTGCCGTCCATCACCAATGCGACGTGCTTGGGCACGAACTCGGCAGGCAACGCAGGTGGTTTCGCACCGCTGGGGTGCGGGTCGGGCGGACGCACCGTCACCGGCCGGGTCGCACCGGCCTTGCGTGCCGACGATCCGGGACGTAACGCCATCAGCCGACTCCTCTCACCGCTTCCTCGACCAGCCTATGGGGAGCTGCCCGCTCGATCAGCGGCAGGGTGCGCAGCTGACGCTCGAGGTGCCATTGCAGGTGGGCGGCGATCAGCCCGCTGGCCTGACGCCGCAGCCCGTCGGTTGCCGACTCGGTGGCCTCCCACTGTCCGGCGAACATCGCCTCCATCAGATCCAGCACCCCGGGCGAGGGCGTCGCGGCACCGGGCGGGCGGCAGTGCAGGCACACCGCACCGCCGGCGGCGACGTGGAACGCACGGTGCGGCCCGGGCTGCGCGCAGCGGGCACACACCTCCAGGGCGGGCATCCAGCCGGCGCAGTGCATCGCGCGCAGCAGGTAGGCGTCGAGGATCAGCTGGTTGGGTCGTCGATGGTCGGCGAGGGCTTCCAGCGCGCCGACGGTGAGCCGGTGCAGCCGCGGTGCCGGTGCACGTTCTTCACCGGCCAGACGCTCGGCGGTCTCCAGCACCGCGCATGCGGTGGTGTAGCGGGCGTAGTCGGCGACGATCGCGTCGGAGAACGCGTGCAGGCTGTCCACCTGGGTGATCACGTCCAGGCTGCGCCCCGGATAGAGGTGCACATCGACATGTGCGAAGGGCTCCAGCCGCGCCCCGAACTTGGAGCGGGTGCGGCGCACGCCCTTGGCGACCGCACGCACCAGTCCGTGCTCGGCGGTGAGCAACGTGATGATCCGGTCGGCCTCGCCCAGCTTGTGCTGGCGCAGCACGACGGCCTCATCCCGGTAGAACCTCACCGGGTCATTGTCCCACCGGGCACCGACGGCGCGTGGCCGGGACACTCCGCATCCTGCTCACACCCGGGTCTCGTCGGGCTCCGCCTCCCCCGACGACTCGTCGGATCGTGCCCCGGCGGCGGCCCCGTCGTTCGGCACCCCGTCGCTCGGCGCCCCGTCGTTCGCACCCTCATCACTCGGCACCGCAACCTCATCACTCGGCACCTCGTCGGGTCCGGGATTCAGAACGGACTGACCGGCAGCAACCCTGCGCGGTGCCGTCCCGGCGACGTGATGCGGTGCCGGGACGGTGATGGTCGGGGTGCCGGTCTTGTCCAGTGCGGCGGCCAGCCTCGCCGGCAACTGCATGCCGCCCGGGTAACGATGCCATCCCTTGCGATCGTAGAACTTGGTGCCCAACCATCCCAGCAACAGCCCGACGCCCAGCCCGACGAAGGTCTGGATCACCGAGCGTCCGAGCCCGGCGTCCCAGTCGGCGTCGAAGAACAGGATCGCCCTCGCGCCCAGGTAGACCAGGTGCATCGGCTCGATCGCGGCGATCCACTCGAAGATCCTCGGACTGGCCTCCAAGGGGACCGTCCCGCCCGACGACGGCAGACCGAGGATCACGAAGAACACGAGGTTGACGATCAGGCCGGCATTGCCGAACACGGCCATCATCGAACTCGCCGACACCCCGACCGCGAAGATCACCAGCGTCCCGAACAGCCACAGCGAGAACGCATTGGGCAGGGAGGTACCGACGGCCGCGCACACACCGATGAACAGTGCCGACTGGATCACGGCGATGATCGCCATCACCGTCCACTTGGCGGCGAGGGTGCCCCATCGGGAGATCGCCAGACGCATCCGCAGTTGGTAGAAGGGACCGAACTCCACCGGTGTCTGACCCAGGATTCCGTCGACGACGATGCTCACCATCATCGCGCCGGTGAACCCGGCCAGGATCAGCAGCAACGTGTAGTAGAAGGCCGACAATCCGTTGCCGGAGCCGTCCGGCAGCGGCGTCGGTTCGATGATGTCCACCTTCACCGGATTCCACAGCGCCAGCTGCGCCGCGCCGGAGAAGTTGACGCCGGCCTTGGCCAGCTGGGACCGCACGGTCGCGGTGAGCTGTTCGCCCATCTGGTCGTTGACCTGCTCCGACACCCGCTCGGCGAAAGTCGTGGTGATCGCCGAGGCGAAGGTGCCCGACCCGCGGTTGATGTAGATGTCGATGGTCACCGGGTCCGGCCGCGCGGTCAGCACGGCGGCCCGGCCCAGGGAGATGGTCGAATTGGTGAAATTGGGTCCGATCACGACGACGCCGTAGACCGTGCCCGAGTTGAGTTCGTTGAGGGCGGTGGTGCGGTCGGCGCGGTGCACCACGATCCCGCTCTCGGCGGCGTTGGTGATGATCCCGTCGCCGACCTGTTTGCCGTAGTCGACGGCGGTGGTGGTGCCGTCACCGTTGTCGAGGGTGCCGCCGGAGTCCTCGTCGACGAGCGCGATCGGGAAGTCGTGCAGGTTCTTCTCGGGGTCGGCGATGGCACCCATGTACAGCGCCGCCATGAACGACATGACGACGACGACCAGCAGCACCGGCATCAGCCAGAAGCGGGGTGAGCCGAGAACCTCGGAGATGGTCTTGGTGGCCTGGGCCTCCACCTCGTGTGCCTCGTGGGCGCCCACATCGGGGGTCACGACTGTGTCGGACTCCCCGCCCACCTCATGCTTGCCCACCCGATGTTCTCCCTCCGGTCGGTGGGGCGCAACTCAGAAACCCATGCGCCCCAACTGTTTTGGATCACGCTGCCAGTCCTTGGCGACCTTGACGTGCAGATCGAGGTACACCTTGACCCCCAGCAGCGCCTCGATCTGGCCGCGCGCGGCGGTACCCACCGCCTTGAGCCGGGCACCCTTCTTGCCGATGATGATGCCCTTCTGGCTGTCGCGCTCGACGTACAGAATCGCATGGACGTCGACCATCGGCGTCTGCTCGGGGGTGCGATCCTCGCGCGGGATGATCTCCTCGATCACCACCGCCAGCGAATGCGGCAGTTCGTCGTGCACACCCTCGAGCGCGGCCTCACGGATGAACTCCGCCATCAGCACCTGTTCGGGCTCGTCGGTGAGCTCGCCGTCCGGGTAGAACGCGGGGCCCGGCTCCATCAGCGAGACCAGGACATCGCCGAGGACGTCCATCTGCTTGCCGGAGCGCGCCGACACCGGCACCACCTCCGACGACGGACCCAGCAGTTGCGACAGTGCCAGCAGCTGGGCGGCCACCTTCTCCTGGCCGACGGTGTCGATCTTGGTGACGATGCCCAGCACGGTGGTCCCGGGCGCCATCTGACGCACCTGCTCGACGATCCAGCGGTCGCCCGGACCGATCTTCTCGTCGGCGGGGATACACACGCCGATCAGGTCGACCTCGGAGTAGGTGTCGCGGACCAGGTCGTTGAGGCGCTGGCCGAGCAGGGTGCGCGGACGGTGCAGGCCGGGGGTGTCCACCAGCACGAGTTGTGCGTCGGGGCGGTTGACGATGCCCCGGATGGTGTGACGGGTGGTCTGCGGCCGGTTGGAGGTGATCGCGATCTTCTCCCCCACCAGCGCATTGGTGAGGGTGGATTTGCCGGTGTTCGGCCGGCCGACGAAACACACGAAGCCGGAACGGAATTCGCTCATCCCTCGGCGTCCAGACGGGTCAGCGGCGTACCGGCCGGGTCGGTGACGACGAGGGCGGCGGCCGGGCTGATCTCGGCGAGGGTGGCGCGGCCCGGGTCGTCGGGGTCTCCGCCGACGACCACTGCGGCCTCGAACGATTCGGCACCACTCGACAGGGCGGTGGCGACGGCGACCTGCAACGCCGACAACGTCAGCGTGGTGGTGGTGACGTCGGCGCCGGCGTAGGTGCGGCCGTCGCCGTCGCGCACCGCCGCCCCGGAGACGGACTGGGCGCGGCCACGCGCGCCGCGGGCCAGGACCACCAGTTTCTGGTCCTCGTCGGTGAGCGCTTCGCTCACATCGCCTCCTTGCGTGGGTTGTCCCCAGATCGGTTGTCCCGGGATCGGTTGTCCCGGGATCGGTGGTCGGCGTGCTCAGGGTATTCGGTGCGGTCGGTATCGGATTCGGCGACACGGGGTTCGGCGCGGGTCACCACCACGGTGGTGATGCGCTGACGCCCCTGCCGGTTGGGCCCGCCCTCGGCCACCAGGTGCAGGCCGTGGCTGAACACCTGGGCGCCGGGCAGCGGCACCCGGCCCAGTTCCAGCCCCACCAGGCCGCCGACGGTCTCCACCTCGTCGTCGTCGATGTCGACGTCGAACAATTCGCCGAGGTCCTCGACGGGCAGTCGTGCCGAGACCCGGTAGCTGCCGTCACCGAGGTCCTCGACGGGCGCGACCTCGCCGGTGTCGTACTCGTCGGTGATCTCACCGACGATCTCCTCGAGGACGTCCTCGATGGTCACCAGCCCGGCGATACCGCCGTACTCGTCGACGAGCAGTGCCATGTGGTTGTGGGTGCGGCGCATGTCCTCGAGCACCTTGTCGAGGGGTTTGGAGTCGGGGATGAACTCGGCCGGCCGCATCATCTCGGCCACCGGGACGGTCTTGCCGTCGTTTCCGGAGAGGCCTTGGGCGACGAGGTCTTTCAGATAGACGACGCCGAGGATGTCGTCGGGGTTCTCGCCGATCACCGGTATTCGCGAATGGCCGCTGCGCACGGCCAGGCTGACCGCTTGTGCGGCGGTCTTGTCGTGTTCGATCCAGATCATCTCCGGGCGCGGCACCATCACCTCGCGGGCATTGGTGTCACCGAGATCGAAGACCGACTGGATCATCCGGCGCTCGTCGGCATCGACGACGCCGCGGGCCTCGGCCAGGTCGACGACCTCACGCACCTCCACCTCGGTGGCGAACGGACCGTTGCGGAATCCCTTGCCCGGGGTCAGGCCGTTGCCGATCAGGATCAGCAGGCGGGTCACCGGCTTGAGGAGCACACCGATGGCCTGCAGCACGGCCGCCGACATCAGCGAGATCGAGTAGGCATGCTGACGTCCCAGCGTGCGCGGACCCACCCCGGCAGCCACATACGACACCACCGCCATCCCGAGGATGGTCACGGTCAGACCCCAGCCCAGACCGAGCCCGTCGACGGCGATCACCGCGATGAAGGCCACCGCGGCGGTCTCGCAGACCACCCGCAGCAGAACCGCCAGACCCACATAGGTGGCCCGCGATTCGAGCACTTTCACCAGCCGGGCCGCACCGGCGCGGTGCTCTTTGACCATGTCCTCCACGCGCGCCATCGAGACGGTGGAGACGGCGGTGTCGGCGGCGGCGAAGACCCCGCTGAGCGCGACGAGCAGGATCGCGCAGATCCCGAGCCAGATGTCGGTGGTGGTACTCACCGTTCGTCCGGGGTCGCGCCACCGAGCGCGGGACCGGATTCACCTCCGGCGGTCTCGGTGAACCCGATGTTGGTCAACAACCGGCTGTCCCGGTCGGACTGTCGTTGTCGTTGCGCGGCGCGGTGACGTTCGGCGTAGAACTCTTCGAGCAGCTGGTTCTGCAGACCGAACATCTCCTTCTCCTCCTCGGGCTCGGCGTGGTCGTAGCCGAGGAGGTGGAGCACGCCGTGGACGGTGAGCATCGCCAGCTCGTGTTCGAAGGACCGGTGCGCCTCACGGGCCTGCTTGGCCGCGAACTCCGGGCACAGGACGATGTCACCGAGGATCGCCGGGCCGGGTTCGGCGGCGTCGGGCCGGGCACCGGGCACCAGCTCGTCCATCGGAAAGCTCATCACGTCGGTGGGGCCGGGCAGGTCCATCCACTGCACGTGCATGTCGGCCATCGTCGGCTCGTCCACACACAGCACCGACAGTTCGGCGCCGGGATGGACGTCCATCGCGGCGATCGCGAACCGGGCGGCGTCCAGCACGAGGTCGGCGGGGACGTCGACCCCGGATTCGTTGGCGAATTCGATACTCATGAGCGTCGTCCATGGTTTCCAGCGCGCCGGGCGGCGCGGTTTCCGGGCAGTCGGTCGGTGTCGCGGAGTCGCGGGTTGGCGCGTTCGGCCTCTTCGGCACGTCCGTAGGCGTCGACGATGTCGGCAACGAGCCTGTGTCGCACCACATCTGCGCTCGTGAGAATCGAGAAGTGGATGTCGTCGATCCCCTCGAGGATGCGGCTGGCGGCCACCAGACCGCTCTGCGCCCCACCGGGTAGGTCCACCTGGGTGACGTCGCCGGTCACCACGACCTTCGAGCCGAACCCAAGGCGTGTCAGGAACATCTTCATCTGCTCGCCGGTGGTGTTCTGCGCCTCGTCCAGGATGATGAAGGCATCGTTGAGCGTGTTGTGGGTCAGCAGGAAATCCTCTGTCACATACAGCGAATCCGCTGCCGCCACCCGGATGCACACGGCCTCGTCGGTACCGGCCGATTCGATCGACTCGATGTAGCGTTCGGGCTGGTCGGACTCGGTGACCGCGTACTCCGCGATCTTCCCGACCGACCGGAACGGCATCATCCCGGCCGGCAGGCGGATGTCGAGTACATGGTCGTCGGCGACGGCGCGGCCCCCGGCTCCTCCGGCTGCCCGGCCCTCCGCGACACGGATACGCCGGGAGACGACGCCACCCAAGGACTGCACGAGGAACGTGACATCGTCGGCCAGCCGATCCGACACCGTCGTGTACTGCACCAGCGGGGTTCGTGCCGCCGCGATCACGAGGCCGTCATCGGTGTCCATGAGTCCCTGCAACACCGCGAGCCGAACATCTGCGGTGTTGAACAGGTACTGCCGTGGGATGGACTCCGAGATCGCGGTCTCCGACGCCTCCCCCGATCCGGGATCGGTGGAGGACGGCGTGGTCTGAGCAGCCGTGCCGCCGGCACCGAGCCGGAGCCCGAGCGCATACGGGTCGAGCGGAACCGGCTGCGACGCGAAGTCGACCGGCGCACTCAGCAGCGGGAGTTCGTATCGGAGACCGTGCGCGGCACGGAGGTTCCCGATCATCTCCTTGGTCTCGAGGACCCTCGGTCCCGCACCGCTGTGGCGATCGGACCGCGTGTACACCGACCACAGGTGGTCGGTCGAACACAAGGTGGTCGAGCCGTCCTGAGTCGTCACCCGCACGATGTCCTTGAACCCCTGCGGGTACACACCGAGGACCTCGGTGGGTCGTCCGTCCGAGCCGATCACCTCGTCCCCGACGCGCAGCTCACCGATCGGACGGAAACCCGACGGTGTCAGTACGGGCGTGGACACCGGTTGCGCGCGTCCCCGCATGTACGCCAGCGGCGCCACCTCGATCACCCCGGCCGCCATGAGCTTGGGGATCGACTCCGGATCCATCATGTCGTGCAGGGCGTCGTACAGCGGCCGGAGGTACGGGTCGATCTTCTCGCTGAGCGTGCCGGGCAGGAATCCCAGACGTTCACCGGCCTCCACCGCCGGGCGGGTGAGGATGATCCGGGTGACGTCCTTGGCCTGCAGCGCCTGCACGGCCTTCGCCATCGCCAGATAGGTCTTGCCGGTACCCGCGGGACCGAGCCCGAACACGATGGTGTTGTCGTCGATCGCGTCGACGTACTTCTTCTGGTTGAGCGTCTTGGGCCGGATGGTCTTGCCGCGCCGGGACAGGATGTCCAGCGACAACACATCCGCCGGCGACTCCGAGACCCCCTCGGACAGCATCGACACGCTGTGCCGCACCAGATCCGGGGTCAGCGGGGTGCCCCGCCCGACGAGGTCGACCAGTTCGGCGATCACCCGCTCGGAGGCTGCGACGTCGGCAGCCGTTCCGCGAAGGGTGATCTGATCGCCGCGGACGTGGATGTCGGCGGGCAGCAGTTGTTCCAGGGTGCGCAGGTTGACATCACTGGCACCGAGTAGCCCGAACACCACCTCGGAGGGAACCTCGACATTCGATGTGACCACAGGTCGGCCCGGTGGGGTCCCGCGCTTGGCGGCGCTCACGTCGGGGTCGTCGTCACTCACGTATGAGATCACTCCTGAAAAGTTCGGGGCACGCCCGGAACGTGGTGTCCCGGGCGTCGGGGTGTTGTCAGTCTATCCCTCGCCACCGACGCACCCACCACCGAATATTCCGGTTCGCGCATCGACGGTTCACAGACCCAGTGCGCGGATCGTCCGCCGATTGCACGCGCTACGCGGGTCCACGAAGGCGTCGTGGCCTTCCTCGCCGACGACGATGAGCTCCACCGACTGCCCGCGCTCGGCGACCCGGCGTACGTACTCGCGGCTGTGCTCCACCGCGATCGCGGTGTCCTTGTCGCCGTGGATCACCACGATGTGGGCGTCGATCGGCTCGAGATCCACCGGCGACGCCGAGCGATACCGTTCCGGGCGGGACTCGTAGGGGCCGCCGAGCAGGTTGACCACCGACGGTCGCGCAACCCGGCCTGCCGCAACGAGATCCAGTGCCGCGGCCTGCGCGACGACGGTGTCGATCCGGGTGGTGGCGGTGCGCGCACCGAGCTGGGCGGAGGCCCACACCGCCAGTTGCCCACCGGCGGAATGACCGACGACGGCCACCGCATCCCAGTCGACCCGGGCGGCCACGTCAGGGTCCAGACCCGCGCGGACCGGGCCGTCGAGGGCGCCGATCGCGGCGACGACATCGCGTCCGGTGTTCGGCCAGCCGCCGCCCTCCTCCCCGACCCGGCGGTACTCGATGTTCCACACCAGCGCACCGCGTTCGGCATACTGCCGGGCGATCGCGGTCTCGATGGTCAGCGCGAACTCGGTGGTCCAGTAGCCACCGTGGACGAGCACGATCGGACGCATCACCTCGGGCCGGTCGGCCTGATCGGCGGCGTGGTACAGGTGCCCGAACTGCGAGGGTCTGTCGGCGTAGTGCACCCGGGATCGGTGGACCGCACAGCGCTTCATCGTTTTCGGGGCTTCATCGTTTTCGGGTTCTCATCGTCGTCGGGGTTTCATGCTCGTCGGGTCGTCGCGGTCCGGTTGGGGTCATCGGGCCCACCGGTCGGTCAGTGCGCCGATCGCACCGAGTGCCACCGCCGCCGCGGTCGAGGTGCGCAGGACCTCCGGGCCCAGGATCACCGGTCGCGCACCGAGTGCGGTGAGGTCGGCGATCTCGGCGTCGTCGAGGCCCCCTTCGGGCCCCACCACCAGCACCACCTCGGGTGCATCTGCCAGCGGCAGGTCGCGCAGCGGTTCGGCGGCCTCCTCGTGCAGCACCGCCACCACCCCACCGGCGCCCACGACCTCGGCGCAGCGGGCACGGACGTCGGTCGTCGTCGCCAGGTCGGTGACCTCGGGAATCCAGGGGCGTCGGCTCTGTTTGGCGGCCGCCGACGCCGCGGCGGTCCACTTGGCGACCCCCTTGTCGGCCTTGCCGGTCCATCGGGACACACAACGGGCCGCCTGCCAGGGGACGATCCGGTCGGCACCGGCTTCGGTGGCGAGGTCGACGGCCAGTTCGGACCGTTCTGATTTGGGCAGCGCCTGCACCACCGTGACCAGGGGTGTGGCCCGGTCGGTGAACTCGTAGCGGCCGACGCGGGCATGGAGGGTGTCCTTGCCGCCGATGCCGGTCACCTCACAGGTGGCCAGCGATCCGGCGCCGTCGCCGAGCAGGACGGGCTCGCCGACACGCAGCCGTGCGACGGTCACCGCGTGCCGGCCCTCGGGCCCCGACAGCGTGGCCTGCGCCCCGGCGGAGGGGACGTCGTCGACCCAGAACAGCGGTGGGCTCACGCCGATCCGATCAGCGGCCGGCGAAGGCGTTGCGCAGCCGGGAGAACAGTCCGCCCGGTGCGGCCGCCGCTGCGGTGGTGACCAGGTCGATCGAGTCGTCGGAGGCATCCCGGAACTTCTTGAGCGCCTCGGTCTGTGCCGAATCCAGCTTGGTGGGCACCGTCACGTCCAGGTGCACGTGCAGGTTGCCACGCACACCGGTGTTCACGTGCGGCATACCCTGACCGCGCAGTTTGACGACCTGCCCGGGCTGGGTGCCGGCGTCGATGGTGACGGTGACGGCGTCGCCGAGGATGGTCTGCACGTCGAAGGTGCCACCGAGCGCGGCGTCGACGATCGGCACACGCAGCGTGCAGTGCAGGTCGTCCTTGTCCCGGATGAACACCTCGTGCGGACGTTCGGTGATCTCGACGTAGAGGTCACCGGCGGGACCGCCGCCGAGACCGACCTCGCCCTGACCGGCCAGACGCACCCGCATGCCGGATTCGATCCCGGCCGGGATGCGGACGGTCATGGTGCGGCGCGAGCGGACGCGGCCCTCGCCGCCGCACTTGCGGCAGGGATCGGGAATGATCTCGCCGACACCGTGGCAGGTGGGGCATTCGCGCACGGTCATCACCTGGCCCAGCAGGGAGCGCTGGACCGCCTGGATCTCACCGGCACCGTGGCAGGTGTCGCAGGAGACCGGCTTGGAGTCACCGTTGGTGCCCGCACCCTTGCAGACCTCGCACAGGATCGCGGTGTCGACGGTCAGTTCCTTGTTGACCCCGGCCGCACACTCCTCGAGGTCGAGTTCCACGCCGACCAGGGCGGGCTCGCCCGGCTGGACCCGCGAGCGGGGCCCACGGCCGGCGCCGAAGCCGCCACCGAAGCCTCCGCCACCGCCGCCGAAGAACGCCTCGAACACGTCGCCCAGGCCACCGCCACCGAACCCACCGGCGAAGCCGCCCTGGCCGGGGCCCGCGAGCGGGTCGCCACCGGCGTCGACGATGCGTCGCTTCTCCGGATCGCTGAGCACCTCATAGGCGGTGGTGACCTCTTTGAAGCGGTCCTCCTCGCCGGGGTTGACGTCGGGGTGCAGCTCCCGGGCCTTCTTCCGGTAGGCGCGCTTGATCTCCTGATCGGTCGCGCCCTTGGCAACGCCCAGCAGTCCGTAGTAGTCAGTTGCCACGGTCGTCTCGGTCCTTCGTTCTCACAAACTCACTGGTTGCGCAGCCTGATGCGTTCCGCAGGGCCGATTCCGGCCCGGGGACGCCCGGCCGCGGGCTCACCGTTCGGCGAGTACCTCGCCCACGTACTTGGCAACGGCGGCCACCGACGCAATGGTTCCCGGATAGTCCATGCGGGTGGGCCCGACCACGCCGACACTGCCGAACACGGTGCCCGAAGCACCGTACCCCGTGGACACCACCGAGGTACCACGCAGGTTCTCGGTCTGGGTCTCCTCACCGATCTGAACCGTCACCCGACCCATCCGCTGGGTGGTGGCGAGCAGTTTGAGCACCACCACCTGCTCTTCGAGCGCCTCGAGCACCGAGTCCATGCCGCCGTAGCTGGGCGCGAAATCCGCCGCCGCACGCGCCAGGTTGGACGTGCCGCCGAGCACCAGCCGGTCCTCGCCGCGTTCGACCAGGGTCTCCACCAGCACCGTGGCCACGGTGACCACGGCCTGACGCAGGTCTTCGGGGGCGGCGTTGGCCAGTTCGGCCACCGACGCCGACGCCTCCTCGAGCCGTTTGCCGTCGAGGGCCTCGGAGAACATGTCCCGCAGGCGCGCGGTCTCGTCGTCGGTGAGTTCGTGGGCCAGGGCCACCATGCGCTGTTCGACGCGGCCGGTGTCGGTGATCACCACGAGCAGCAGCCGCGACGGGGCCAGCGACACCACCTCCAGGTGCCGGACGGTGGCGGTCGAGAGCACCGGATACTGGATCACCGCGACCTGTCGGGTCAGATGCGCGAGCAGCCGCACCGAGCGGCGCAGCACGTCGTCGAGGTCGACCCCGGAATCCAGGACCGACAGGATCGCGCGGCGTTCGGCCGCCGACAACGGCTTGACCTCGCTGATCCGGTCGACGAACATCCGGTAACCCTTGTCCGTCGGCACGCGACCGGAACTGGTGTGCGGCTGGGCGATGTATCCCTCTGCCTCCAGTACCGCCATGTCGTTGCGGACCGTCGCGCTCGACACTCCCAGCTGGTGACGCTCCACCAGTGCCTTCGAGCCGATCGGCTCCTGCGTGGAGACGAAGTCGGTGACGATCGCGCGCAGAACCTCGAACCGTCGATCATCGGTGCTCGACACCGGCCAGACCTCCTCTCGGTCCCGCTGTCTGCCATACAGTGGGTGAGATCCATTCTACGAAACCGCAGCGCACCTCGGCGGTGCGTGATGCCGGCGAGCCGCCTGATCACGCGTCACCGCAGGTGAGGACCCAGCACAGGACGAATCACCATGATCTTCAAGGGGGTTCGGGAGGGCAAGCCCTATCCCGACCACGGACTCAGCCCGCGGGGCTGGGCCAAGATCCCGCCCCGTCAGTTCCGGCTCGACGAACTGGTGACGGTGACCACCGTCCTGGCGCTCGATCGACTCCTCAGCGAGGACTCCACCTTCTACGGCGACCTGTTCTCGCACGTGGTGCGCTGGCAGGGTGAGATGTACCTCGAGGACGGCCTGCACCGCGCGGTGCGTTCGGCACTGCGCAACCGGCATGTGATCCACGCGCGGATGCTCGACCTCGACGCCTTCGACCTGCGGCCGGGCGCCCCGACCCTCGACGAGCAGCTCGGCGACGCCCAGGCGCTGCCGATCGTCTCCGACACACCGCGGGATCCGGCCACCCGCGACGCGGGCGCGCACCGGCGTACCTCACGCTCCACCGGCTGGACCCCGCCGCCACCGCAACAACGCTGGTAGCAGGGCCGCGTCAGCCGCGATCGCCGGCCACGACGATGTCCCGGATCACCGCATCGGCGAGCAGCCGGCCACGGTCGGTGAGCACGAGGACGTCATCGCCGACGACGAGCAACCCGTCGTCGACGAGCCGCCGTGCCTGTGCGGCCTCGGCGGCGTCGAGCAGGGCCAGCGGCAGCCCGCTGCGGCAGCGCGTGGTGAGCATGACGGCCTCGAGGTGGCGGTCGGCGGGGGCCAGCACCTCGTGTGAGGCCACCGGGATGGCGTTGCCGGCGAGGGTCGTGGCGTAGCGGGCCGGGTGTTTCACCGACGACCAGCGCACCCCGTTGATGTGCGAGTGGGCGCCCGGGCCGACACCCCACCAGTCGTGGCCGTACCAGTAGGCGAGGTTGTGGTGACACTGCCCGGCGGTGCTGCGCGCCCAGTTGGAGACCTCGTACCAGTCGAAGCCGGCGCCGCGGAGCCGTTCGTCGATGCGCGTGTAGCGGGTGGCGAGGACGTCGTCGTCGGGGGCCGGGATCTCCCCGCGCCGCACGCGCCGGGCCAGCGCGGTGCCGTCCTCGACGATCAGCGCATAGGCCGACACGTGGTCGACCGGGGCGGCGAGCACCGCGTCGAGGCTGGCGTCGAGGTCGGCGTCGTGCTCCCCCGGGGTCCCGTAGATGAGGTCGAGGTTGATGTGGTCGAAACCCGCCGCAGCGGCCTCGTGGGCAGCGGCCACGGCCCGGCCCGGGGTGTGGGTGCGGTCGAGGGTGGCGAGCACGTGCGGGGCGGCCGACTGCATCCCGAGGGAGATGCGGGTGTAGCCGGCGGCGCGCAGCGTGTCGAAGAACTCCGGCGACGTCGATTCCGGATTCGACTCGGTGGTGACCTCCGCGTCGTCGGTCAGCTCGAATCGGGCCGTGATCGCGCCGAGCAGACGGGCCAGACCGTCGCCGCCGAGCAGCGACGGGGTGCCGCCGCCGACGAAGATCGTCGACACCGGCCGCGTCGGGTTCAGCGCCGCCGCGGCGATGTCGAGTTCGGCGGTCACGGCGTCGAACCACGACTCGGGCGAGGCGGATGTGCCGAGCTCACCGGCGGTGTAGGTGTTGAAGTCGCAATAGCCGCAGCGTGTGGCGCAGAACGGGACGTGGACGTAGAGGCCGAATCCGACGGTGGGGTCGACCGAGGCGGCCGCTGCCCGGATGTCCGATTCGGGTACCGACGCGGAGATGTCGGGGACCGACGGACTCATACTGCTCACCCGTCCATCATGCGCGTGAAGTCCGTCCACCCCAATTCGGCGCCGGGTGCGCGGAATACACCCGGACACAACCGTCGTTGTGTCCAAGATCACTGTCGGCGTCGTCCGAGGTCACCGGCAGTACCTCATGGAACGACTTTGACTCAGCGTGGCGAAAAGTATTCCCAAGTAGACGCGCGACAGACGGACGTGGCACTATGGGCAACGTGAATTTCCCCGGGGTGTGGCTCGCAGCTCGACGCCACGTTGATCTCAAGCGCGTCTGCAGCGCTTGCTGTCGTCTCTAGACGACGCTCCCGGCCCCGAGAAGCCCCGCCGCACGTTCGCGGGTGTGCCGTCACGTCACGTTCATTGCCCAGCCCTTGATCGGCCGGAGCACGCGTGCCCCGGCGCAGGAGAATCCATGACGTCTACGACCGATATCACCGCGACCGGCGACGCCGCCGCCGAGCCCGCAGCGCCGTCGGCCCGCGCCGAGCGTCCCGCTCGCGCCGCGGCGACCGGTGATCGCCCGGCCCGTGCTGCGGCCACCGGCGATCGTCCGGCGCGCAAGAAGGCCCGTCCGGCCAAGCGTCGTGCCGAGGGGCAGTGGAAGCTCGGCTACCGCGAACCGCTCAATCCCAACGAGCAGGCCAAGAAGGACGACAACCCGCTCAACGTGCGTGCGCGGATCGAGAACATCTACGCCCACCAGGGCTTCGAGTCGATCGACAAGCAGGACCTGCGCGGCCGGATGCGCTGGTGGGGCCTCTACACCCAGCGGGCCGAGGGCTACGACGGCACCTGGACCGGCGACGAGAACATCGACATCCTCGAAGACAGCCACTTCATGATGCGCATCCGCTGCGATGCGGGCGCCCTCAACGTCGAGCAGCTGCGCACCCTCGGCGGGATCTCCACCGAGTTCGCCAGGGACACAGCCGATCTCTCCGACCGCGAGAACGTCCAGTACCACTGGATCCGGATCGAGGACGTCCCGGAGATCTGGAAGCGCATCGAGGGTGTGGGCCTCAAGACCACCGAGGCGTGCGGCGACTGCCCGCGCGTGGTTCTCGGTTCGCCGCTGGCCGGCGAGGCCCTCGACGAGGTGCTCGACCCCACCCCCGCGATCGACGAGATCGTTCGCCGCTACATCGGCGACCCGCAGTACTCGAACCTCCCCCGCAAGTTCAAGACCGCGATCTCCGGTCTGCAGGACGTCGCGCACGAGATCAACGACGTCGCCTTCATCGGTGTCGAACATCCCGAGCACGGTCCGGGACTGGACCTGTGGGTCGGTGGCGGCCTGTCCACCAATCCGATGCTCGCGCAACGGGTCGGTGCGTGGATCCCGCTCGACGAGGTGCCCGATGTGTGGGAGGGCGTGGTCTCGATCTTCCGCGACTACGGTTACCGCCGCCTGCGCACCAAGGCCCGCCTGAAGTTCCTGATCAAGGACTGGGGCATCGAGAAGTTCCGGCAGGTCCTCGAGGACGAGTACCTGGGCCGCAAGCTGATCGACGGCCCGGCCCCCGAGCCGCTGACCGCCCCGCGTGACCACGTCGGCGTGCAGAAGCTCAAGAACGGCCTCAACGCCGTCGGTTTCGCCGCGATCGCCGGCCGCGTGTCGGGGTCCAAGCTCACCGCCGTCGCCGACGCGGCCGAGCGCGCCGGGTCCGACCGCATCCGCTTCACCCCGTACCAGAAGCTGATCGTCCTCGACGTCGCCGACGACAAGGTGGAGCAGCTCATCACCGAGCTGGCCGCCCAGGGGCTCTCCGCCCGGCCGTCCAACTGGCGTCGGAACCTGATGGCGTGCAGCGGGATCGAGTTCTGCAAGTTGTCGTTCACCGAGACCCGCAAGCGGTCGCAGGTGCTGGTGCCCGAGCTCGAGCAGCGTCTGGCCGACATCAACTCCGCACTCGACGTCCCGATCACCGTCAACATCAACGGCTGCCCCAACTCGTGCGCACGTTCGCAGATCGCCGACATCGGGTTCAAGGGTCAGCTCGTCGAGGACGGCGACGGCGGCCAGACCGAGGGCTTCCAGGTACACCTCGGCGGCAGCCTGGGCATGGACTCCGGCTTCGGCCGCAAGCTCCGCCAGCACAAGGTGCTCTCCACCGAGATCGGTGACTACATCGAGCGGGTGGTGCGCAACTTCATCGACCAGCGCGACGAGGGAGAGCGGTTCGCCCAGTGGGCCGTTCGTGCAGAAGAGGAGGCACTCCGATGACCACCGCCACCACTGACGCCGACACCGGCCGCCGGTTCGACGAGGACGAGCTGCGGGCGATCGCCGAGCGTGGTGCCGCCGAACTCGGTGCCGACGCATCGCCCGAGGATCTGCTGCGCTGGACCGCGGAGACCTTCGGCACCAACTTCGTCGTCGCCTCCAACATGCAGGACGCCGCACTGGTCGACCTCGCGGTCAAGCACGTCGATCGCGAACTGCTCGGTGGCGCACCGGTGAAGGTGTTGTTCCTCGACACCGGCTATCACTTCGCCGAGACCATCGGCACCCGTGATGCGGTGGAGCAGGTGTACGGCGTCGACCTGGTCAACCTGACCCCCGAGAACACCGTCGCCGAGCAGGACGAACTGTTGGGGCGCAACCTGTTCGCGCGTGATCCCGGCGAGTGCTGCCGGATGCGCAAGGTGGTTCCGCTCAAGGCCGGTCTGGCGCGATTCGACGCGTGGGTCACCGGCATCCGACGGGTGGAGGCCCCGACCCGGGCCAACGCCCCGCTGATCTCCTTCGACGAGGGGTTCGGTCTGGTGAAGATCAATCCGATCGCACCGTGGTCGGACGAGCAGATGAACGGCTACATCGCCGACAACGGTGTGCTGGTCAATCCGCTGGTCGAGGAGGGGTATCCGTCGATCGGATGCGCCCCCTGCACCGTCAAACCCGAACCCGGATCCGATCCCCGAAGCGGCCGGTGGGCCGGCCGCACCAAGACAGAATGTGGGCTGCACGCATGACCATCACCGATTCCTCGACCGGCGCCGCCCGCGACGTCGCCGAGTCCGACGACTTCACCACCCTCGACGCGCTCGAGTCCGAGGCCATCCACATCTTCCGCGAGGTGGCCGGCGAGTTCGAGCGTCCGGTGATCCTGTTCTCCGGCGGCAAGGACTCCACCGTCCTGCTGCATCTGGCGCTCAAGGCGTTCTGGCCTGCGCCGCTGCCGTTCTCGTTGCTGCACGTCGACACCGGCCACAACCTGCCGGAGATCATCCAGTTCCGCGACGAGATCGTCGAGCGGCACGGGCTGCGCCTGCACGTCGCCTCGGTCGAGGAGTACCTCGCCGACGGCCGGCTGACCGAGCGTCCGGACGGCATCCGCAACCCGCTGCAGACCATCCCGCTGCTCGATGCGATCACCGAGAACCGCTTCGACGCGGTGTTCGGCGGTGGCCGTCGGGACGAGGAGCGTTCGCGCGCCAAGGAGCGGATCTTCTCGCTGCGCAACGCCTTCGGTCAGTGGGACCCCAAGCGCCAGCGTCCGGAGCTGTGGAACCTCTACAACGGTCGCCACGCCCCCGGTGAGCACGTCCGCGTGTTCCCGCTGAGCAACTGGACCGAACTCGACATCTGGCGTTACATCGCCCGCGAGCAGGTACTGCTCGCACCGCTGTACTACGCGCACGAGCGTGAGGTGTACTCGCGGGACGGCATGTGGATGACCAGCGGTCCGTGGGGCGGACCGCGAGAGAACGAGACCGTCGAGACCCGCACCGTGCGTTACCGCACCGTGGGTGACGGATCGACCACCGGCGCAGTCCTTTCCGAGGCCGCCGACAACGAGGCCGTACTCGCCGAGGTCGCCGCGTCGCGGCTGACCGAACGTGGCGCCACCCGTGGTGACGACCGGGTGTCCGAGGCGGCCATGGAAGACCGTAAACGAGAAGGATACTTCTGATGACCGACGCCACCGCGGGCCTCGCCCCGGCCCCTGATCTTCTCCGCATCGCCACCGCAGGCAGTGTGGACGACGGCAAGTCGACCCTGGTCGGCCGGCTGCTCTACGACACGAAATCGGTTCTCGCCGACCAGATCGACGCCGTCACCAAGGCATCGGTCGATCGCGGACTCGACACCCCCGACCTGTCGCTGCTGGTCGACGGTCTGCGCGCCGAGCGCGAGCAGGGCATCACCATCGATGTGGCCTACCGCTACTTCGCCACGCCCGCACGCTCTTTCGTGCTGGCCGACACCCCCGGCCACGTGCAGTACACCCGCAACACCGTCTCCGGCGCCTCCACCGCACAGCTGGTGATCCTGCTGGTCGACGCCCGTAACGGTGTGGTTGCCCAGACGCGGCGCCATGCCGCAGTGATGGCCTTGCTCGGTGTGCCGCAGCTGGTGCTCGCGGTCAACAAGATCGATCTGGTCGACGACGCGGAGTCCGTGTTCGCCTCGATCAAGGCCGATTTCGCCGAACTGACCCGCACGCTCGGGTGGTCGGACGAGCAGGTCACCTCGATCCCGGTGTCGGCGCTGCACGGCGACAACATCGCGTCGCGGTCCGAGAACACCCCGTACTACTCGGGTCCCACGCTGATCGAGCATCTCGAGACCGTGCCGAACGTGACCGACCGTCACGAGGTGGGTCTGCGGTTCCCGGTGCAGTATGTGATCCGTCCGCGCACCGCCGAGTACCCCGACTACCGCGGGTACGCCGGTCAGATCGCCGCGGGTCGTGTCAGTGTGGGCGACGAGGTGGTGGTGCTGCCCAGCGGCACCCACACCACCATCACCCAGATCGACACCGCCGACGGCCAGCTGTCGACGGCGCACACCGGTCGTAGCGTCACGCTGCTGCTCGCCGACGACGTCGACATCTCGCGCGGCGACCTGATCAGTGCGGTGACCGATGCGCCCGAGCCGATCCAGCAGTTCACCGCAACGGTGTGCTGGCTGGCCGACAAGCCGCTGCGCCCCGGTGCACGTCTGCTACTCAAGCACGGCACGCGTACCACCCAGGCCATCGTCGGCGCGTTGGACACCCTGTTCGACGAGCAGAACCTGACGCTCAGCGATGCCCCGGATGTGCTGGAGCTCAACCAGATCGGTCGGATCTCGGTGCAGACCGCCGAGCCGATCCCGGCCGACGACTACCAGGTGAACCGCGAGTCGGGCAGCTTCTTGCTGATCGATCCGCAGGGCGGCAACACCCTGGCCGCCGGCCTGGTGGGGGACGCACTGGCGTCGCTGCATCTCAAAGAGCTGGTGTGAACGCACCGCACGACGACGTGACCGGCGGCGGCGCCGCGGGCACTCCCCCGACGCTGCTGCTCGTCGCGCACGGCAGCCGTGACCCCCGGTTCGCCGACACGGCGTGCCGGGTTCGGCGGGCGGTGGCCCGGCAGTTGCCGCATGTCGCCGTGCGGATCTCGTACCTGGATCTGAATTCTCCGCTGGTCGCCGACGAGGTGGCCGCGGTGTCGGGGGCGGCAGTGGTGGTCCCACTACTGCTGGCCCCGGGATATCACTCGTCGGTCGACCTGCCTGCGATCATCGCCGACGCGGCGCCTGCGGCACCGGTCGTGACGACCGATGTCGTCGGTACGACGTCGCTGGCCGAGGCGCTGGCCGACCGTCTGCACGAGGCCGGGATGCGGCCCGACGACGGCATCCTGCTGACCGCGGTGGGTTCGTCACAGCCGTGCGCCGAACGCCTCATCCGCCGTCGTGCGGTGGAGCTGTCGACCCGTCTGCACCGGCCGGTCGACGTCGTCTTCGCCACCGCATTGGGTGTCGGGAACATCAAGCTGCGCACCGCTGTTCGTCGCCTGCACTACGCCGGCGCCACCCGCATCGTCTTGAGCCCGTACTTCCTGTCGGCCGGTCTGCTGACCGAGCGCGCCGAGCAGGCGCTCGACACCCTGGCCCCGGGTTCCCTGGTGGCCGGTCCGATCGGTGCGCACCCCGCCCTGATCGACGCGATCTGCGACAAGTACCGCGCCGGTGTACGCCAGATGCAGCCCGATCACGTTCTCGCACCACGTCGCTGACGTCTCCCCATCGGTGGTCGAGCAGGACGATCCCAGACGATGGTTGGGCCAGACGCCGTCACACGATGGTCGAGCACGACACACCCCACACGATGGTTGAGCAGGACGTCCTCGCGCAGCGAGGCCGACCGTCCGTCGAAACCTCCCTGCACCATCACGCCCGAACGCAGCCACCACCGAGGTGCGTACGTTCCAACGTCGGCCTGCGGAGATTTCGACACGCGTCGTCGCTACGCTCCTCCGCGGCTCAATCACCAACAACCGCTCCCCACACGATGGTCGAGCACGACACACCCAACACGGTGGTTGAGCAGGACGTCCTCGCGCTAGCGAGGCCGACCGTCCGTCGAAACCTCTGCAAGCTCACGCCCGAACGCACCCACCACCGAGCGGGTCACCTACCGACACCAGCCGACGGAGATTTCGACACGCCTCGTCGCTACGCTCCTCCGCGGCTCAATCACCAAAAACCGCTCCCCACTCGATGGTTGAGCACGACGTTGCCCCCACGATGGTTGAGCAGGACGCCCTCGCGCCAGCGAGGCCGACCGTCCGTCGAAACCTCAGCACCGTCACGCCCGAACGCACCCACCACCGAGGTGCGTACGTTCCAACATCGGCCTGCGGAGATTTCGACACGCCTCGTCGCTACACTCCTCCACGGCTCAATCACCAAAAACCGCTCCCCACACGATGGTTGAGCACGACACACCCCACACGATGGTTGAGCAGGACGTCCTCGCGCAGCGAGGCCGACCGTCCGTCGAAACCTCTGCACCATCACGCCCGAACGCACCCACCACCGAGGTGCGTACGTTCCAACATCGGCCTGCGGAGATTTCGACACGCCTCGTCGCTACGCTCCTCCGCGGCTCAATCACCAACAACCGATGGTTGAGCAGGACGACCTCGCGCCAGCGAGGCCGACCGTCCGTCGAAACCTCTGCACCGTCACGCCCGAACGCACCCACCACCGTCATGCTTCGGTGAGTGCTGCCACCTTGGTCGCGCGGGCGTAGACGGTCTCTCCTGCCTGCAGGTTGAGGGCGTTCTGGTCGCCCCGGGTGATCTCGGCGGCGAATTCCTCGCCCGACGCGGACGCGATGAGCTCGACCCGGGTCTCGAATCCGAGGTTCACCACGCGCTGTACGGTCGCCTTGAGCACACCGGTGTCGAGCGATGCATCGGTGGACGGCGATGCCATCTCCGGGGTGCGGCCGAGCCGGATGTCGTGCGGGCGCACCAGATCGCCGTTGAGCCGCACCGTCGAACCGAGGAACGAGGCGACGAAGGTGTTGGTCGGGCGGTCGTAGAGGTCGTCAGGTGTACCGATCTGCTCGATCCGCCCCTTGTTGAGCACCGCGATGCGGTCGCTGACGTCGAGCGCCTCCTGCTGGTCGTGGGTGACCAGCACGGTGGTGACGTGCACTTCCTCGTGCAGACGACGCAGCCAGCGGCGCAGGTCGTCACGGACCTTCGCATCCAACGCGCCGAACGGTTCGTCGAGCAGCAGCACCTTGGGGTCGACGGCGAGTGCCCGGGCCAGCGCCATCCGCTGTCGCTGACCACCCGACAGCTGCGCCGGGAACCGCTTCTGGAAGACGGTGAGCCCGACGACGTCGAGCAGCTCGTCGACCTTGACGTCGATCTCCTTCTTGGGCCGCTTGCGGATCTTGAGGCCGAAGGCGATGTTGTCGCGCACGGTCAGATGTTTGAACGCGGCGTAGTGCTGGAACACGAACCCGATGTCGCGCTTCTGCGGCGACTTGCGGGACACGTCGTCGTCGTCGATCAGCACGGTGCCCGAGTCCAGGGTGTCGAGCCCGGCGATCGCGCGCAGCAGTGTGGACTTGCCCGAGCCGGAGGGGCCGAGCAGCGAGGTGAGCTGTCCGTCCGGGATGTCGATGGAGACGTTGTCGAGGGCGGCGAAGTCGCCATAGCGCTTGTTCGCGCCGATCACCTTGATGGACATGTCACACGCCTTCCTTGTGCTGGTGGACGAGCTGCTTGGCATCGACGGGTTCGGGACCATGCGGCGGGGTGAGGTCGGGTTCGACGAGTTCGACGTCGCCCGAGGTGGATTCGCTGGCGTCGGCCAGACGTGACTTGGCACGCCGTTCGATCAGCGACATGAGGATCAGCACCACGATGGCGACGAACATCAGCAGGGTCGCCGCGGCGTAGGCACCGAATTCGTTGTAGTCGTCGGTGTATCGGGAATGGACCAACAGTGTCAGGGTCTGCGAGATACCCGGATAGTTCGACGACACCATGGTGACCGCGCCGTACTCGCCGAGTGAGCGGGCCACGGTGAGGACCACGCCGTAGGTCAGACCCCAGCGGATGGCCGGCAGGGTGACCCGCCAGAACACCTGCCAGGCATTGGCTCCGAGGGTTGCCGCGGCCTCTTCCTGTTCGGTGCCGATCTCGCGGAGCACCGGCTCCACCTCACGGGCGACGAACGGCAGGGTGACGAACAGCGTCGCGAGCACCATGCCGGGGAATCCGAAGATCACCCGGAAGCCCAGGCTCTCGATGCCCCCGAACCAGCCGCCGTAGCCCCACAGCAGGATCAGCGCGACACCGGCGACCACCGGCGACACGGCGAACGGCAGGTCGACGACGGCCTGGAGCAGCCCCTTGCCGGGGAACTTGCCGCGGGCCAGCGCCAGGGCGGTGACCACACCGAACACCACGTTCAGCGGCACCACGATGACGACGATCAGCAGGCTCATCTGCAGGGCGGAGATCGCCGCGGGGGTGGTGATCCACTCCCAGAACTGCACGATGCCGTGTTCGAACGACCGGTAGAAGATGGTGCCGACGGGCACGATCAGCAGGATGAACAGGTAGACGAGTGCGATCGTGCGCAGCCCGTACTTGGTCAGTGGCGAAACCTTCATCGGTCGGCGTCCTCTCGCTTGGACTGCCACCGGCCCGCGACCCGCAGGACGAGCAGTGTCACGAACGCGATCAGTAGCAGGACCACCGAGATCGCGGCCGCGTCGACCGGGGCGTCGATCTCGATCTGCTGCTGGATGTACTGCGACGCCACCTGGGTGTCACCGGGGATGTTGCCACCGATCAGCACCACTGAACCGAACTCGCCGATGGCCCGGGTGAACGCCAGGCCGGCTCCGGTGAGGATGGCCGGCAGCAGCGACGGCATCACGATCTTGCGGAAGATCGTGAGGTTCTTGGCGCCGAGTACTGCCGCGGCCTCCTCGACGTCGACGTCGAGTTCGATGAGCACCGGCTGCACCTGCCGCACCACGAACGGGAGGGTGACGAAGGTCAGGGCGATCACCAGCGCCGGCTTGGTGGCGTTGAGCTGGATGTCGATGGGACTGTTGGGCCCGTACAGCGACAGCAGCACGAGGCTGGCGACGATGGTGGGCAGCGCGAACGGCAGATCGATGATCGCGTTGACGAACCCCTTGCCGGGGAACTCGTCTCGAACCAGCACCCAGGCGATCAGGGTGCCGAACACGACGTTGATCAGTGCCGCGATCACCGAGACGAGCACGGTGATCCACAGGGTGTCGAGGGCTGCGGGTGCGGTGACCGCATCCCAGAAGCCGCTCCACCCGTCGTCGAAGGACTGCACGGTGATCGCGGCGAGCGGCAGCAGCACGATGATGCTGAGCCACAGCCAGGCGATACCGATGGTCGCCGGGCTGACGCCGGCGAAGGTGCGCGAGCGTCCGAGGAATCCGCCCGGTGGGCGGGAATCGGGAACCGGCGTCGCGGTTGCCGACGTCGTCGAATCGACCGAGGTCACTGCCTACCCCCTGCGTCGTAGATCTTGGTGATGGCGCCCTTCTTGCCGAAGAGCGCTTCGTCGACGGCCTTCCAGCCGGTCAGGTCCTTGCCGTCATTGTCCTCGGCGGTGCCCTCACCGAGGACCTTGCCGAGTTCGTTGATGGTCCACAGCTTCTCGATGTCACCCGGGAACAGGTCACGGGTCTGCTCGATGATGGCCGGGTCGACGGGGCGGAAGCCCTGTTCGGCCCAGATCCGCTGTGCCTGCGGGGTGAACAGGTAGTCCACGAACGACCGGGCTCCGGCCAGATCGTCGGAGGTGTTCACCACCGCCACCGGGTTCTCGATCTTGAAGGTCTGCGGCGGGATCACATACTCGACCTGGCTGTTCGCACCGGCGATCGCATTGGCCCGATCGAGCATGATCGCCTCGTTCTCGTAGCTGATCAGCACGTCGCCCTGGCCCTGCTCGAAGGCCGTGGTGGCCTCGCGACCGGACTTGGGCACCACCTTGATGTGGTCGCGAACCAGTTCGGAGATGTAGTCGAGGCCGGCCTGGGAGTTGCGGCCACCGTCGCTGAGTGCGGCATACGGTGCCAGCAGGTTCCACTTGGCGGAGCCGGAACTGCCCGGGTTGGGGGTCACCACCTGCACACCCGGCTTCAGCAGGTCGGCCCAGTCGTGGATGTTCTTCGGGTTGCCCTTGCGGACCACCAGTGCGACCACCGAACCGAACGGGGTGCTGTTGTTGGGTGCCTGTTTCTTCCAGTCCTTGTCGACCAGACCGGCCTTCACCAGACGGGTGATGTCGGGTTCGACCGAGAAGTTCACCACGTCGGCGGGAACTCGGCGGGCGACCTTGCGGGACTGGTCACCGGAGGCGCCGTAGGACACCGAGAAACCGATGTCGTGGCCTTCCGGGGTGGCGCGGAACGCCGGGATAATCTCGTCGTAACCGGTCTTGGGAACTGCGTAGGCGACCAGATCGAGGTGCCGACTGCCGCTGGAGATATCCACTCCACCGGGTTCGTCGGTCGATCCGCCTCCACAGCCCGCGACGAGCACCATCGCCAGTGCCAACAAACACACCAGTACGGGGGTGCCGCGTCGCGTGACGGGGCCAGCGCTCACTGCTTCCTCCAGGGCTCAGCGGGGCCGGTCGAAAGGGCTGCGACCGGCGGGGACCGGATAAAACTAACAACCGCTGAGCCTGCCGATCGCCACCGGAAAACCGGGTCTGGAGTTACGCAGGGCGACGTGCTATCGGGTCAACAGCCACGCCAGGAGAACCAGAATGATGAGCGCCAGCAGCGCCATGGTCACGCGTGAACGGATCACGTCCTACAAACCCTTTCCGTCGTCGTCGGCGAACCGTCGACGATCGATCACCGACATCACGCCATCGACCAGCAGATTCAGCACGATCGCGACCGCGATGGCCAGTGGGACCACCACGATCAGCGTGACCAGCAGCTGAGGGACGAACGACAGTCCGGTGAGCCATTCCTCGACGCCGTCCCACCACGCGAGCACGCCGTCCACAGCCATCACCTCGTCCACTCCGGTCGCCACCGGACTTCAATTCAGCGTGATTCGAACTGGTCTCCCGAGCGCTCCAGGTCGAGCGACGCCGGAGGCGAGTCCGTGCCCATGGTATCGCCCGCGCCGAGCCGAAGAATTCCGCCACCACCACCGCGCCGGGCCAGGCACTGTGCGCCCGGCCGGCCGGGTTCAGTCCAGTCGCCAGTTCTCGTAGGAGCGCGCATCCTCGATCGGTTCGACGTGGATGGTGGGCCGGATGTGGTCGAGGCGGGCGGCGAGGGCGGTCTCGACCTCTTCGGCGAGGTCGTGGCCGCGGGCCACCGACCAGTCCCCCGGCACCAGCATGTGGAACTGGATGAACCGTTCGTGCGCCGATTCGCGGGTGCGCACGTCGTGGAATCGCACGTCGCGGTCGGCGAAGCCGGCCAGTACCTCGTCGATCACGGCGCGGTCGGCGGCGGGCATCGCCGCATCCATCAGACCGGCCGCCGACCGCCACATCACCCGGCCCCCGACGACGAGGATGTTGATCGCCACCGCGATCGCGACCAGCGCATCCAACGGCAGCCATCCGGTGAGTGCGACGAGCGCCACGCCGACGACGACGCCGGCCGACGTCCACACGTCGGCCATCAGGTGTTTGCCGTCGGCCTGCAGGGTCAGCGACCGGTATCGGCCGCCCGCACGCAGCAGCACCACCGCCACCGCCCCGTTCACCGCGGCGGCGATCAGCGAGATGATCAGACCCAGACCGATGCGTTCGAGTTCCTGCGGATGCAGCAGCCGGTCCACCGCGCTCATGATGATCACGACGGCCGCGACGACGATCAGCACACCCTCGAACACCGCCGAGAAGTACTCGGCCTTGGAGTGCCCAAAGTTGTGGCCGGCATCGGCCGGGCGCGCCGCGACCCGCAGGGCGAGGAAGGCCGCCACCGCCGCGGCGAGGTTGACCAGCGATTCCGCGGCATCCGACAGCAGACCCACCGACCCCGACACCTGCCACGCCGAGACCTTCAGCGCGATGGTCACGATCGCCGCGGCGATGCTGAGCAGCGCGAAGCGGGACAGGTCCGGACGTTCGTCGGCGGTCACCCGACCATCAGATCACAACGGTGACGGTGCCGCCGGTGGTCTCAGCCGTGGGCCTCGACCAGGCCCCGACGACGCATCAGCGGTTCGATCCCGGCCTTGCGGCCGATCAGCTTCTCGTGCGCCACAAGCGGATCCACACTGTCGCCGCGGGACAGCGTGGACTCGGCGAATCGGCGCCCGCTGTCCCGTCGGAGTCCGCCCTCGGCCAGGAACCACTGCTCGGTCTCGGCGTCGAGCACCTCCGACCAGATGTAGGAGTAGTAGCCGGCCGAGTACCCACCACCGAAGATGTGGTTGAAGTAGGCGCTGCGATACCGCGGCGGGATGAGTTCGGTACCCACCCCTGCGGTGCGCAGCGCGTCGGCCTCGAAGGCCTCCACGTCGGTGACGGCGGCCGCGGCCTCGGTGGACAGCCGATGCCAGGCCAGGTCGAGGGCCGATGCGGCGAGGTACTCGATGGTGCCGTGCGCGGTGTCGGCACCGGCGTTGGCACGGGCCGCCTCGGCCAGTTCGGCCGGGATCGGTGCGCCGGTCTCGTGGTGACGGGCGTAGTGCGCCAGCACCTGCGGGTGCAGCGCCCACATCTCGTTGACCTGGGACGGGAACTCGACGAAGTCGCGCGGCACCGAAGTGCCCGACTGGGACGGATAGGCCACCGCCGACAGCAACCCGTGCAGGGCATGCCCGAACTCGTGGAACAGCGTGGTGAGCTGGTCGATCGAGAGCAGGCACGGCTCACCGGCGTCGGGTTTGGTCAGGTTGAGCACGTTGACGATGATCGGCGCGGTGGCGAGCACCGCCGACTGGTCGACGATGTTGTTCATCCACGCCCCGCCACGCTTGGACGGCCGCGCGAAATAGTCACCGAGGAACAATCCGATGCTGGTCCCGGCCTCGTCGAAGACCTCCCACACCCGGACGTCGGGATGGTAGGCGTGCAGGTCGGGGCGTTCGGTGAAACTCAGCCCGTACAGGGCGCCTGCCGCGTAGAACACGCCGTCGGTGATGACAGTGTCGAGTTCGCAGTAGTCGGTGAACGCCTCGAGCGACACCTCCGACTGTGAACGTCGTTGCCGTGTCAGCCAATAGGTGACGTCGGCGGCGCCGATGCCTGCGCCGGCCCCCTGGCTGCCCGCGAACTCCGAGATCGCGGCAAGTTCCCGTTCCCCGGCGCGCATCGCCGATCCGATGAGCTCGCCGAGCAACTCGTCGACAGCGGCCGGACTCGGGGCGGTCTGTTCGGCGATCACGTACTCGGCGTGGTCGCGGTAGCCGAGCAGTTCGGCCCGGCGTGCCCGCAGCCGGACGATCTCGAGCACCATCTCCCGCGTGTCGAACTCGTTGTCCCGCGAGCACCGGTGCACCGACGCGTCGAAGACTCGCCGGCGGGTGGCCGGGTCGTTCAGTTCGGTGAGCACCGACTGGCTGGTCGGCAGTTCCAGGGTGATCAGGTGACCTGTGTCGTGGCCGGCCTCGGCGGCCGCACGCCGGGCCGCGGCGATCTCCGCGGCACCGAGGCCGTCGAGGGCCTCGGCGTCGTCGACGAGTACCGCCGAGGCGTTCGTGTCGTCGAGGATCCGCTGCGAGAAGGTGGTGGTCAGGTAGGCCAGCCGGGAGGAGATGGTGCGCATCTCCTGCTGTCCGGCGTCGTCGAGACCCGCGCCCGCGCGCACCGCCTCCCGGTAGCGGGTGTCGAGCAACCGCCGCCGGTCCTCGGTGAGGTCGAGGGTGTCGGCAGCATCGTGCAGCGTCGAGATCCGCTGGAACAGACCCTGATTCATCGCGATGGTGTTCGCATGGTCGGTCAGCAGGGTGGACAGTTCCTGCGAGATCTCGTTGCGCCGCGGGTTGGTGTCGGGCCCGACGAGATTGAAGAAGACACCCGCTGCCCGCGCCAGATCGCGGCCCGACAGTTCGAGCGCCTCGATCGTGTTGGCGAAGGTCGGCGGCTCCGGGTTGTCGGCGATCGCCGACACCTCGCCCAGCTGCGTGGCCGTCGCCGCGGCGAACGCGGGCAGGAAGTCGTCGTCCGAGATCGACGCGAAGTCCGGGAGCCCATGAGGCAGATCACTCTGTGCGAGAACAGGATTCACGTTCGATTCGGCAGACGCCATTACTTCCCCTTCGGTTTGTCACCCGCCGAGTCGGTCGAGAGTGCCGCCACGAAGGCCTCCTGCGGCACCTCGACCCGCCCGATGGTCTTCATCCGCTTCTTGCCTTCCTTCTGCTTCTCGAGCAGCTTGCGCTTACGGCTGATGTCACCGCCGTAGCACTTCGCGAGCACGTCCTTGCGGATCGCCCGGATGTTCTCGCGCGCAATGATCTTCGATCCGATCGCGGCCTGCACCGGAACCTCGAACTGCTGGCGCGGGATCAGCTCCTTGAGCTTGGTGGCCATCTTGTTGCCGTAGCCGTAGGCCGCGTCGCGGTGCACGATGGCACTGAATGCGTCGACGGCCTCTCCCTGCAACAGGATGTCGACCTTGACCAGATCGGCCTCCTGCTCGCCGGCTTCCTCGTAGTCGAGGCTGGCGTAGCCGCGGGTGCGGGACTTCAGCGAATCGAAGAAGTCGAAGATGATCTCGGCCATCGGCATCGTGTAGCGCATCTCCACACGGGTCTCCGACAGGTAGTCCATGCCGCCGAGTTCGCCGCGGCGGGTCTGGCACAGCTCCATGATCGCCCCGATGAACTCGCTGGGCGCGATGATGGTGGTCTTGACGATCGGCTCGAAGATGTTGCGGGCCTTGCCGTCCGGCCAATCCGACGGGTTGGTGACGATATACTCGGTGCCGTCCTCCATCACCACGCGGTAGACCACGTTGGGTGCGGTGGAGATCAGGTCCAGGCCGAACTCGCGCTCGAGCCGCTCCCGGGTGATCTCCATGTGCAGCAGACCGAGGAAGCCGCAGCGGAAACCGAAGCCCAGCGCCACCGACGTCTCCGGCTCGTAGGTCAGTGCGGCGTCGTTGAGCTGCAGCTTGTCCAGTGCGTCACGCAGCACCGGGTAGTCCGAACCGTCCAGCGGATACAGGCCGGAGTACACCATCGGGCGCGGTTCGCGGTAGCCCGTCAGCGGTACGGTCGCACCGTTGCGGGCCGCGGTGACGGTGTCACCGACCTTGGACTGGCGCACATCCTTCACGCCGGTGATCAGATAGCCCACCTCGCCCACGCCGAGCCCCTTGGACGGCTTGGGCTCGGGCGAGACGATGCCCACCTCGAGCAGCTCGTGCGTGGCGCCGGTGGACATCATCGCGATCTTCTCGCGCGGGACGATCTTGCCGTCGACGACGCGGACGTAGGTCACCACACCGCGGTAGGTGTCATAGACCGAGTCGAAGATCATCGCGCGGGCCGGGGCGTCGGGATCGCCGACCGGGGCCGGGATCTGCCGGATCACCTCGTCGAGCAGCGCCGGCACACCCACACCGGTCTTGCCCGACACCCGCAACACGTCGTCGGGTTCGCAGCCGATGATGTGCGCGATCTCCCCGGCGTAGCGGTCGGGGTCGGCGGCGGGCAGGTCGATCTTGTTGAGCACCGGGATGATGGTGAGGTCGTTCTCCATCGCCAGGTACAGGTTCGCCAGGGTCTGCGCCTCGATGCCCTGTGCGGCGTCGACGAGCAGCACCGCACCCTCACACGCCTCGAGGGCACGCGACACCTCGTAGGTGAAGTCGACGTGCCCGGGGGTGTCGATCAGGTGCAGGACGTACTTGTCGTCGCCCACCGTCCACGGCAGCCGCACGTTCTGCGCCTTGATGGTGATGCCGCGCTCACGCTCGATGTCCATCCGGTCGAGGTACTGCGCACGCATCTGCCGCTCCTCGACGACTCCGGTGAGCTGCAGCATCCGGTCGGCCAAGGTGGACTTGCCGTGATCGATGTGCGCGATGATGCAGAAGTTCCGGATCTGCGCGGGATCGGTGAACGTGGTGTCGGCGAAGCTGGAAATCGGGATCGGCTCCTGGTTGGCGCGCCCGGCGGCACGACAGGCGAGGTGGGTGTTTCCCTCCAGTTTGTCATGTCGCCCCGTCCGGGCACCGGGCAGCGGCTCCGATCAGGCCCGGGCGGGGCCTACGCTTGCTGTCCATGACGGTCTCGCCCTTCACCGCCGACGGTGTCGTCGCCGATGTGCACCGCCCCCACACCGACCCGATCGGGCTGGTCGTGCTCGCCCACGGCGCCGGCGGCAACCGCGACGCGAAAATCCTGCACGCCTATGCCGACGAGTTCTGCGGGCGCGGATTCGTCGTCGCCCGCATCGACCTGCCGTACCGGCAACGCCGCCCCAAGGGGCCGCCGAGTCCGTCGACCGCCCCCGCCGACCGGGACGGTATCCGGGCGGCCGTCGCGTCGCTGCGCGGTGAGGCCGACGGCCCCCTCGTGGTCGGCGGTCACTCCTATGGCGGCCGCCAGGTGTCGATGGTGATCGGCGAGGACGGGGGTGGCGCCGACCTGCTCCTGCTCAGCAGCTACCCGCTGCACCCGCCGGGCAAACCGGAACGGGCACGCATCGAGCATCTGCCCGACATCACCGTGCCGACCGTCGTGGTGCACGGTTCCAACGACCCGTTCGCCACCACCGACGAGATCACCGAGGCCCTCACGCTGATCCCGGCACCGACCCGGCTCGTCGAGATCGACAAGGGCGGCCACGACCTCAAACCCGACCGCAAACCCACCGCACCGGAGGCCGCCGACGCGGTCACCGCCCTGCTCGCCGGAGAGCCCTCATGACCCGTCCCACGCCCCGGCACGCCCCGCGTCGCGCCGCCACCGCCGACCTCGCCCGGCGGGTGCTCTACACGCCGCGACTCGACGGCGACGCCGATCCCGGTGAGATCGTGTGGACCTGGGTGCCCTTCGAGGACGACCCGTCCCAGGGCAAGGACCGGCCGGTGCTCGTCGTCGGACGCGACCCCCGTGACGACGATCCCGATCACGTGCTCGGACTGATGCTCTCGAGCAAGGGGCACCGGCGCGACGACGAGAACTGGATGTCGCTGGGTGCCGGCGCGTGGGATTCCGAGCAGCGGGAGAGCTTCATCCGTCTCGACCGCGTGCTGGTGATCGACGACGACGCGATCCGACGCGAGGGCGCGATCCTCGACGAGTCGCGGTTCGCCGTCGTCGCCGCCGAACTGCGGGGCCACTACGGCTGGCGGTGACGCCCACCGATCCGGCGGTTCAGGCCAGGCGGGTGATCTCCACGACGACGTCGAGGTCGCTGGCCTGCCCGCCGGTGTAGATGCCCTTGAGCGGCGAGACATCCGAGTAGTCGCGGCCCACACCCACCGACACGTGCTGTTCGGTGATCGGGGTGGCATTGGTGGGGTCATAGCCCCACCAGGCGCCGGTCCAGGCCTCGATCCAGGCGTGGCTCTGCCCCTCGACGGTCTTGTCGATCTCGGCGTTCGGCTTGGGATGCAGATAGCCCGACACGTAGCGGGAGGGAATCCCCAGCCCGCGCAACATCAGCAGGGTCAGGTGCGCATAGTCCTGGCAGACACCCTTGCGCTCGTTCCACGCGTCGACGGCGGTGGTGTGCACCCCGGTGGTGCCGGGTACGTACTCCATCTCCTCGTTCACGAACCCGCAGACCGCCTCGACCGCCGCCTCCGGATCGAGGCCCTTGGCCAGCCGCCGGGCGGTGGCCACCAGCGACCGGTTCTTGGGGACATAGGCGGTGTTGGAGAGCATCTCGTCGTAGCGGTCCTCGACCGCCTCGGTGCGGATCCCGTCCCAGTCGCGGGCGCGTTCGGGGCCGGGCCGCTCCCCCGGCTCGGTCTCCACCACCGACATCCCCGACACCTCGAGTTCCTCGTGCGGGGCGTGCAGGTCGAAGGCGGTGACCGCGGTACCCCAGTAGTCGGTGTAGCGGTAGGAGCGGGTGGCCGGCACGGTCTCGACGCGATTGACGATCACGTTCTGCCGGTTGTCGCTGCGCGGCGTCAGCCGGGCCTCGTTGTAAGACGAGGTGACCGGGCTCAGGTAGGCAAAGCCCGTCGAATGCACGACCCTCAGTCGCCAGCTCACAGTTCACTCTCCTCGATGACATGCTCCTCGCCGTTGCTGACCCGGGCGTCGGCCCACGACACATACGGCGAGACATGGAAGTACTGGGCGGTGACCGCCTCGTTGACCGACCGGCAGGTGTCCTGCAGGTCGAGCAACCGTTCCTGCAGACCGTCGAGCAGATCGCCGGGTTCGAGGAACTCCAGCGAGCTGCGGGCCCGCCCGAGCAGCAGCAGCGCCTCGGCCTGGGCACCGGTGCGGCTCGGCCCCTTCTCCAGTTCGGCGAGATTCTGCTCGGCCACCCGCAGGGCGTGGAACACCGACCGCGGGAACAACCGGTCCAGAAGCATGAACTCGACGATGTTCTGGGCGTTGATCACGCCGCGGTAGGTGCGCAGAAAGGTGTCGTGGGCGCCGGCCGACACCAGCACGTTGACCCACGCCGGCGAGCCGGAACGGTCACCGGCACGGGCCAGCAGCATGCGGATGGTCATGTCGACGCGTTCCACCGAACGGCCCAGCAGCAGATAGCGGTAGCCGTCGTCGTGGCTGAGGGTGGCGTCGGCGAGACCGGCGAACATCGCCGCCCGGTTCTTCACGTACGAGAGGAACTCGTGCGGACCCAGTCGGCGCGAACGCCGTTCGGCGTCGCCGAGCCCGTTGTAGGTGGTGTTCAGGCACTCCCACATCTCGCTGGAGGTGACCTCGCGTGCGCCGCGGGCGTTCTCGCGGGCCGACCCGATCAGGTCGACGATCGACCCCACCGAATCCGGGTCGTAGGCAACGCGTTCGGTGAGTGACCAAACGTCCAGCGTCGCACCGGGTTCGGGCGGGGTGAGGCCGAGCACCTGGATCACCAGACGCACCAGGCCGTCGGCGTTGGCGGTGGTGTCCTCGAGCAGCTGGTGGATCGAGACGTCCAGAATGCGCGCCATGTCGTCGGCGCGCTCTACGTAGCGGCCGATCCAGTACAGCGATTCGGCGTTGCGGGCCAACATCATTGGTTTGTACCTCCCACATCTGACATGCCACCGCCGACCTGGCCCTGCTGCTGTTGCTGGGTCTGGGTGTGCAGCGGATCGGGGGCGCTCTCGGCGGGCCGGGCCGCGGCCACACCGCTCTTGGTGACGACCTTGGTGCCGCTCATCTCCCGTTCCTCCGGCGAACTGCGCGAGGCCAGCACCCAGGTATCCTTGGAACCGCCGCCCTGGCTGGAGTTCACCACCAGCGACCCCTCGGGCAGGGCGACGCGGGTCAGGCCGCCGGGCAGCACCCACACCGACTCGCCGTCGTTGACCGCGAACGGCCGGAGGTCGACGTGGCGGGGGCTGAGATAGTCGCCGGCCTTGGTCGGCACGGTCGACAACTGCACCACCGGCTGGGCGATCCAGCCGCGCGGATCGTTGCGGACCTTGCGGGCGAGGGTGTCGAGCTCGGCCTTGGTGGCCTCCGGCCCGAAGACGATGCCGTATCCGCCCGATCCCTCCACCGGCTTGACGACGAGTTCGTCGATGCGGTCGAGGACCTCCTCGCATTCTTCGGGCAACCAGCACCGCAGGGTGTCGACGTTGGCGATGATCGGCTTCTCGCCGAGGTAGTAGTCGATGATCTCGGGCACATAGGTGTAGATCAGCTTGTCGTCACCGACACCGTTGCCGACCGCCGAGGAGATCACGACGTTGCCGGCGCGGGCGGCGTTGAGCAGCCCGGCCACACCGAGCATCGAGTCCGGCCGGAACTGCATCGGATCGAGGAAGTCGTCGTCGATCCGCCGGTAGATCACGTCGACGCGCTGCTCCCCCTCGGTGGTGCGCATGTAGACGACGTTGTCGCGGCAGAACAGATCTCGGCCCTCGACGAGCTCCACGCCCATCAGCCGGGCGAGCAGGGAGTGTTCGAAGTAGGCCGAGTTGGCCACACCCGGGGTGAGCACCACGATGTTCGGATCGGCCTCGTTGAACGCCGCCGAGGCCCGCAGTGCGCGCAGCAGATGACTCGGATAGTCGGCGACCGCCCGAACCCGATGCGAGGAGAACAGATCCGGGAAGACGCGCGCCATGGTGCGGCGATTCTCCATCACGTACGACACACCCGACGGTGACCGCAGATTGTCCTCGAGGACCCGGAAGTCGCCGTTGGCATCCCGGATCAGGTCGATGCCCGCGACGTGGATACGAACTCCGTTGGGCGGCCGGATGTTTGCCGCCTGACGGTGAAAGTGCTCACACGAGTGGACAAGTCGCTTCGGCAACACACCGTCGCGCAGGATCTCCTGCTCGCCGTAGATGTCGTCGAGGAACAACTCGAGGGCCTGCACCCGCTGGGTGATACCGGATTCCAGCTTGGTCCATTCCGACGACGAGATCACCCGTGGCACAACGTCCAACGGGAACGGACGCTCCTTGCCCGACAACGAGAAGGTGATGCCCTGATCGATGAACGCCCGCCCGAGGGCGTCGATCCGGGCATCGATGTCCGAGCGCTCGGATTCGGCCATCACCTTGAAGATGCCCTTGTACGCCGACCGGACATCACCGTCGTTGTCGAACATCTCGTCAAAGGCGCGGCCGAATGATCTCGCATCCTCGTAGCCGGCGAAAATACCGGTGTCCGTGGGCTTTACGGAGACCTTTGCCGATTTCGACCTGGCCGTGCGGACATTCGATTTCGCCTTGCCCTCGGCTTTCACCGCGCCCTCGGTCTTCGCCGCAGCCTTGGTGGTGGCCTTCGTGGGGCTGGATTTGCGCGCCTTCTTCGCAGGCACATTCGTCGACGCGGGACTCATAACCTGACATGGTGCTACAAAACCGTCAGTTCGGCACGACGGTCGGCAATTGCGTTCGCCACTACCGGTTCACCGACCATGCCACCGACTGTTCACCGACAGTGCCACCGACTGTGTACCGACCGGGCCCACCGCCTGGTCACCGGCGGTGGGCACCCCGGGCGAGCCGCCCCGCTACGAGCCCTGGTCGAGGCCCATCGAGCGGCGCACGGCCAGCGCCTTGCGCCGGGCCCGGCGCACCACGTTCATCGCCCGCGTCCGCGGCCCCGGTCCCCGTCTGGGCATCGGCATCGTCTTGACGAGTTCGGAGAGGGTGTCGAGTGCCACATCGAGCACTTCCTCGGTGGTGGGCTCGACGTGGCTGTCGGTGTCCTCGCGTGGCACCCGCAGGTCGTCGAGGCTGCCCACCACCTGGTAGCCGGCCGAGGTGACCGCGTTGACCATCACGTCGGCCTGATCGGCCGCCCACAACCGTTGCGCCGGGGACAGACCCTGCGGGACACCCTCCCGATCCTTGAACAGGATCTGGCCGATCAGCTCACCCTTCACGACGCGCTCATAGCGTTCCCAGGCGATGTCGTCGGGTTGTAACCGCAGGTTCAGCGCACGCAGGAACTCGGTCTGGGGCGCCGACAACGACGAGTTGAGACCGGGCACCGGGATGGTGAGCGCGGCCGGGTCCACACCGAGGACGTGCAGGAAGCGTTCCCACAGGCCGTCCCCGGGCACCCCGCGGGTGCGCGGGACGGTCACCACGTGCACATGGTCGGCGCCGACGACGTGCGCCCAGCGCCGCAGGATCCCGACGTGGTCCTGGAACTCCCAGAACGGCTCCTCGTCGGGCAGCAGTCCCCCGACCGACAGCGACAGCTGACCGTCGACCGGCCTGGTGTGCACCCGCACCGAATCGACGAACTCGCCGAACGACGCCCGCCGCTGGTTCTTCACGTTCTCCTGCCACACCGACGGGAGCTGCCGTCCGAGATCGCGGACCGTGGCCACCACGTGCACCTCGTCGGCGAAGGAGAGATCGCCGACGAGCTTGGCGATGTGCTCCTCGGTGGCCGTGGCGAACAGCTCGTGGGAGATCAAGGAGGTCTGCGGCCACGCCTGCATCTGGGCGACCAGCGTCGGCCAGGCATGGTCGAAGGCCGGGTCCACCCAGTCGAGGTATCGCTCGGGCTGCAGGTGCACCGCCGCATGGAAGTGGTCGGAGATGACATTGCCGGGATAGAGGAGCCCGGATTCCCGCAGCGCGAGGTCGCGATTGCGCCACAGCCGATCCTGCAGATGAGTGGTTCCGGTCTTGGGCAACCCGACGTGGACGTAAACGGCAGACATGATGACTGCAGAGCCTAGGGGACGGACCTGTCAGTTCGATCGGGACGGTATCGTTGCGGTGCGATCGGTTGCCGGCACTGCCCCGACCTCCCGCCCGAACCCCCGATCCGGGTACCGTTCTGCCGGGATTTGGGGCGCTACGTGTCCGGCTGGTAAACTCGATCGCTGTCGCAGCGTCGGTCGTGATCACCCTCGGGGGTCGCCGTCGGAGCTGCTCAGGAGCAGTCCCGACCGAGTCGGCGCCCCACACACCCACGGCGACGTGGGTGGCGGGTTGTCCGGGCGAGACCACCCGACAACCGCACGAGAAGACATTCCCGAACAGACAGACGAGGTATATACGCGTGGCTAACATCAAGTCGCAGGTCAAGCGCAACCGCACCAACGAGATCCGCCGTCAGCGCAACCAGTCGATCAAGTCGTCGCTGCGCACCGCGGTCCGTGGCTTCCGCGAGGCCGTCGACGCCGGTGACAAGGACAAGGCCGGCGAGCTGCTGGCCAGCACCAGCCGCAAGCTCGACAAGGCTGCCAGCAAGGGCATCATCCACGCCAACCAGGCCGCCAACAAGAAGTCGGCGATGGCCCTGGCGCTGAACAAGCTCTGAGCCTTCTGACTCTTCCGGGTTCACACCTCCCGACCGGTCGCCTCGCGCGATCGGTCGGCGGCTCCCGCCTTCGGCGGTCCTGAGCCGGTGATCCCAGCACTCACCCCGGTGACGCCACGCGGTCACCGGGGTGAACTGCGTTCCCAGGTGGGATGGTCGGGCGGAGCCACCGTGACGGGCGTATGCCCGCCACGCGGTTCTCACCCCGCCCGGCGACGTCCCGCCGGCCGCAGCTCGGCCACCTTCGACACCGCACTGACCAATGCGAAATCGGCGTCGGCGGCTTGGCCTTTCACGTCCCCGTTGAGACCGGCGACCACCACGACGGCCTGCGCGATCGACGCCGAATCCCACGCCTTCGCCTGCGTCTGGACCTTCTGCACCCGCGTCGGCGGCATACCCAGTTCGGATGCCGCCGACGCCGCCCCGACGTTGCCCATCGCACGTACCCGGGCGATCGAGTGGACCGCCTCGGCGAGCGCATCGGCGAGCAGCACCCGCGCCACGCCATGGTGCAGCGCCCACGCCAGTGACTCCAGCGCCCCGGCACGATCGCCCGCGACGGCGCAGTCGGCGACCTCGAAGCCGGTGACCTCGGGGCGTCCCTGGTAGTAGAGGCGGACCTTCTCCTCGGTGACCTTGCCACCGGTGTCGGCGACGAGCTGGGCACACGCTGCGGCCAGTTCACGAAGCTGTGCACCGACGGATTCGACGACGAGTTCCACGATGTCGTTGGACGCTCTCACCCCGAGTTGCCGGAACTCGTTGCGGACAAAGGTCATCCGCTCCGACGGCCATCGGGGCGTCTCGCAGGAGTGCTCGGCGGCTCCGGCCTTGCGCAGATCCGACACCATCGACTTGGCGCGTCCGCCACCGGTGTGGATCACCATCAGGGTCACACCGTCGGGCAATGCGGCGGCGGTCTCGGAGATGAGGGCAGCCGGGGCCTTACCCGCCTCGGCAGCTGCCTCGACCACCACGATCCGTTCCTCGGCGAACAGGGACGGGCTGAGCAGCTCGGCGATCTCCGGGCCGGTGACGTCACCGGCGCGCACCCGGGTCACCGGGACGTCGGTGCCACTGGCCTCCGACCGCTCGGTGGCCACCGCATCGATCACCCGCCCGGTCAGAAAGTCGTCGTCCCCCAGCAGCAGATGCAGACGTTCGCTCACGCGTCCATGCTGCCAGGTGGCACCGACAGCCGGTTCTCGGGTCGGTGGTGATCACCCCGACGACAGAGCCAACCACGTCGACCACCAACCCACCACGATGATTGAGCCGACATAACCCGCAGACTTCGAACCCAGCACGATGATTGAGCCGACGAGGAGCGCAGCGACAAGTCGAGTCGAAATCTCCGCAGGCCGAACCCGCCAACGCGACCACCCCCGACGCAACCAGCACCAGCACCACCACCACCACCACCACGATGATTGAGCCGACGAGGAGCGCAGCGACAAGTCGAGTCGAAATCTCCGCAGGCCGAGCTCGCCGACGCGACCACCCCGAACATCACCACCACCACGATGATTGAGCCGACGAGGAGCGCAGCGACAAGTCGAGTCGAAATCTCCGCAGGCCGAACTCGCCGACGCGACCACCTCCGACGTAACCACCTCAACACGGTCACCGTTGTCCCTCGACGACGCGGCGACGCAGCCACACGGTCCCCGCGCCGACGACCAGCGTCACCCCGCCGACGAGCACCGCACCCACCCAGCCGTCGGGCACCGAGATCTGCGCCCACTCCCACGACCCGAGATGCCGGGCGCAGAAGATCATCCACCACATCTCCGCCGACAACGACCGGATCAACAGCTCCGCCGCCACCACCGACCACCCGTCGGACGGCCCGAGCGCCGCGAGCACGGCCGCCCCGGTCCCGACGATCCCGATCACCCCGACCACCGGCGCCACCGCCACGTTCGCGATCACCGACACCACCGAGAACGTGCCGAACCCGAGTGCGATCAACGGGGCGGTCACCACCTGCGCGGCGATCGCCATGGCGAGCACCTCCGCCAATCCCGGCGGGACCCACCATGATCGGAGCACATCCCGCACCGACGGCGACAACATGACCAGGCCCGCGGTCGCCGCCACCGACAAAGCGAACCCCGGGGCACGCGCGAGTTCGGGCCACCACAGCACTCCCCCGATCACCGCCGCCCCCAATGCCGGCAACGCCTGTGAGCGGCGCGCCGTCACCAGCGCCAGCAACCCGATCACCCCCATCATCGCCGCCCGCAACACACTCGGCGTCGGCCGCACCACCACGACAAAACCCAGGATCACCAGCACTCCACACACGGCGACCACTTTCGGCGGTGCACCGAGCAACCGGATCAGCCCGATCACCGCTCCACACACGATCGCGAAGTTGGCCCCACTGACCGCGGTCAGGTGACTCAGCCCGGCTGCGCGGAAGTCGTCCTCGAGGTCCGGGGCGAGCGCGCTGTCGTCGCCGAGTACCAGACCCGGGAACAGCCCTGCGGCGTCGGCTGGGAGCGACCGTGAGGTGGCCTGCTGCAGCCGATCCCGGATGTGCGTCGCCGCCCGTTGCAACGGTGGCGGCCGCCCCAGCAGGCGGGGTTGCCCGGATGCGGTCAGCCGCGCGACGACGAGTCCCGGCATCGGTGCCGCCCGAATCGACACCAGTGCGCGGACGTGTTGTCCCGGGGACAGCGCGCTCCATGTCTCGGTGGCGATCACCTCCACCGGGGCCGGCCGGACGGTGCGGGATCCGATCGCGCCGATGTCGGCCCGGATCCGTACCCGTCCCCCGCCTGCGGGTCCGAAGTCCACCGGGTCCTCACGCACGGTCACCACCACGGTGGCCTTCCCCCGCATGTCCCGCAGCGGATGGGCGTCACGGACCTCGAGCCGCAATGCCATTGCGGCCGCACACGTGGCGGCCATCGCGGCGCCCACCACGATGGGACCGGCGAACTCCCAGCGCAGCAGCCCTTTCCGCTGCGCGATGAGGGTGGCGGCACCGATGACGAACGCGCCCACCGCGATGACGGCGGCAGTCGTCGGCGACACACCGAGGCAGATCGCGGTGATCACCCACACCACCAGGGCCGGAAGTGCCAGGCGCAGATCCACCGACGTCAGACCGTGACCAGCGACCGGAGTTTCGCCAGTCGTGCCGGGCCGATCCCGTCGACCTCCCCCAACTGATCGACCGACCCGAACCTCCCGTTGCGCGTTCGCCACTCGATGATCGCCTGCGCCGTCACCGGACCCACTCCCGGCAATGCGTCGAGTTGTTCGGCGGTGGCGGTGTTCAGGTCGACCAACCCCGATGCCGGTGCGGCGCCGCCAGTTCCAGGCGACGCCGCGCCGCCCGAACCCCCAGACGCACCCGGGGCGGCTGCACCTGCGGTGGCGACGACGGTGCTGCGCAACGACATCTGCCCCTCACCACCGGCATATCCGACGAGCACCTGGTCTCCGTCGTGGACGATCTGGGCCAGGTTCAGCGAGACCGTGTCGGCGCCGGTCCGTGCACCGCCCGCCGCCGCGATCGCCTCGGCGACACGGGAGTTCGGCGGCAACCTCACCAGACCCGGTTTGTGGACGAGTCCGACCACGCTCACCACCACCTCGGTCGCCGGCGTCGCGGGCGGCACCGCAGGTTGGCCTGCCCCCGACGCCCCGTCCCCGCTCGGCACCGCCCCGCTCGGTATGGCCCCGCTCGATGCCGCCGCCGTCGGACCCGCTGCGGGAAACTCCACCAGCGGCGCCGACTCCGATTCACCGAACAGGCCGTAAGCGGCCACCGCACAGGCGATCACACCGACCAGGATGATCGCGATCGCACCCGGTGGTGCCACCGCGAATCGCCGACGCGGGCGGTGACCGGGGTCGTCGTCGGGGTCGGCATCGGCATCGTCGTCGAGGTCGTCGATGTCGAAGTCGGATGCCGAGGTGTCGAGCCACGCCGGGATGGCGGCCGGCGACCAGCCCGGATCGGGCGCCTGGTCGGCATCGTCGGCGTCGTCGGGGTCATCGACCGGCACCGGAGCCGGCAGTGGAGACAGCCGGTCCAGCCCCGACGCTCGGCGCGGGCCGGATCGTGCTGTCCGAGAGGTCTCGCTCATGCGGCCACGGTAGGTTCCCCGGGGACCGATTCCGACAGGCTCGGTCGAGTCGAGGCCGATCTGTGGACCGTGACGGTTCTGTGGACAATAGCTCGGTCGGTTCCGATGGCCGATGCCGTTCACGCAGCGTAATCGGCGCGCCGACTCCGGGTTCGGTGCGTTTCGGCACGGTAGGCTGCCACCGTGAGCGCACTCATCAAAGGCCAGAACGGTCCGCTGACGTCCCCCGAGATCATAGTCGACGTGGAGTTCGCGGCGCTCGCAGACGTGTCGGCCCTGCTGGTGACCGATCAGGCGGTGGTGCGCAACGACGCCGACTTCGTCTTCTACAACCAACCGAGCGGACCGGGCGTCGACCTGCGGCCCGGCCCCGGACGACTGGGCCGTCTGCACATCAGCACCGGACGAATCCCTGCCGAGATCGCCGCCGTCCGCACGGTTCTCACCCTCGACGACGCCGGGCTGACCTTCGGCGGGTTCCCCGCACCCACCGCCCGGCTGCTCGACCAGAACGGGACCGAGCTGTACTCGTTCGCCATCGACGGACTCTCGAGCGAGTCGGTGGTGGTCGCCGTCGAGGTCTACCGACGCAACCGGGAATGGAAGGTCCGTGCCATCGGGCAGGGATATGCCGGCGGTTTCGCCGAGTTGGTCCGCGACCACGGGGTGAGCGTCGATGACGAACCCGCACCGCCCCAACCGATGCCATCCCAGCCGGCACCATCCCAGCCGATGTCACCGCCGGATGCGCCGACGCCTGCCGCGCCACCGGCCCCGGAGATCAGTCTCAGCAAGGCCCGCCCGGTGAACCTGACCAAGGGCCAGCGGGTGGTGCTGCGCAAGGACGGTGGCGTCCCGCTCACCGACATCACCATGGGCCTCGGCTGGGACCCGGCCCGCGGCGGCCGGATCGACCTGGACGCCTCGGTGCTGATGTACTCCGGCGGCGAGTGTGTGGAGATCGTCTGCTTCTACCATCTGCGCAGCCAGGACGGCTCCATCGTGCACTCCGGGGACAACCTCACCGGCCGTGGTGACGGCGACGACGAAACCATCTCGCTGGCACTGCAACGGATTCCACCCCACATCGACAGACTCGGCTTCACCGTCACCTCGTTCATGGGGCAGTCGTTCAAATCGGTGCGCAACGCCTACTGCCGCCTGGTGGACTCCACCACCGGCGCCGAACTCGCCCGCTACACCCTCAACGAGAAGGTGCCGTACACCGCGATGCTGATGGCCGTCATCGACCGGCAGAACGGTGAATGGAAGCTGCGGGCCGTCGGCGAGGGATTCCGGGCCCGGACACCGAAGAAGGCCGCCAAGCAGGCGCGGCAGTTCCTCTGATGCAGCGCCCGGTCGACGAGAAGTGGCGCCCGATCAACGAGAAGTAGCGCCCGGTCAACGAGAAGTAGCGCCCGATCAACGAGAAGTAGCGCCCGATCAACGAGAAGTAGCGCCCGGTCAACGCAACGAGGCGCCCGGTCAACGGGATTCGGGCCGGTCGGATCGCGTACCGGTCAGTGGGATCGCACCGACCGCCCGCTCAGCATCCCGACCGCCCACCCATCCCGGCCACCCCAGGATCCCGGCCACCCAGCGATCCGAGCCACCCAGTCTGGCGACCGTTCCGGGAGGAGCGACTAAACTACTCCGGGATGACGTCGGCGCAGGGGATCGGGTCGAGGTGTGTGGTGAGCGAGGCACCCACGGCCCCGGGACCGATGTGCGAGCCCAGGATCGGGCCGAGGTCGACGGTCAGCTGCGAGGTCACCACCCGCAGTTTCGACCGCAGTTCACCGGCGAGTTCGGTGGCCGCCTCGGGGGCCTGGCAATGCTGGATTCCGAGGGTCACCGCGCGACCGTCGGCGAATTCCACGGCCGTCTCGACGAGCCGGGTGATCGCCTTGGAGAACGTGCGATGCCGGTCCCGGAGCACCAGCATGCCGTCGTCGAGGGCGAGGATCGGCTTGATCGACAATGCCGATCCGAGCAGTCGGCTGGCGGCGCTGATCCGTCCGCTGTTGCGGAGGTTGTCCAGCTGTTGCACCGCGATCAGCGACTCGATGGTCGCCGCCTGCCGGATCGCGGCCTCATAGGCACGGTCTCGGTCGGCGCCGGCCTCGGCGGCCTGGGCGGCGGCGATCGCGGCGAAGCCCACCGCCAGTCCCACCGACCGCGAATCCACCACCCGGATCAGTCCGGGGTACTTCTCGGCGGCCAGACGCGCGGCACTCCATGTCCCCGACAGCCGGCGCGACATCATCACCGCCACCACCCCGGCACCCTCGCTGGCCTCGACGGCCTCGCCGAAGACCTCACCGAGATCGTGGGGGTTGGCCCCCGACGTGGTGACGCCGGGACTGGTCAGCAGATCGTCGGGGATGTCGTCGACACCCTCGCGGTAGTCGACGCCGTCGAGCGACAGATGCAGCGGCACCACACCCATGCGGTAGTGCTCGACGATCCCCGCCGGAAGGCGCGAGGAGGAATCTGTGACGACGACGACAGGCACGTACCTACGTTAGCCGGTGCGGACCCGGCTCATGCGTGGGGCGTCGACACTCCGGTGGCCCGCGCGATCACCGGGACCGCGGCCACCGCGATCTGCCGGTGACACTCGAAGCCCCAGTGGATGCCGTCGGGATTCATCTCCGACATCGGGTCGTCGAAGGCATCCCGAGTGATCGGGTACAGGTCGACAGTCGGTGCTCCCGCGGACTCCGCCCAGCGCAGCATCGCTGCGGTGGTCGGGATCCGGCCGCGATGCACATTCCCGTAGTAGGGGCTGCGATGTGTGGACGGCAGGACCACCACGATCGGCAGGTCCGGCCGCAACTGTCGCAGTGCCCCACCGATTTTCGCGAGATACTCGGTGGTCACGCGCGGCGGCAGCGCCATCGGCCAGCCGAGGTGGGCGGCCCGGGGCTGCACCCACTGGTATCCGTCGCGCACGATCTGCCGCAGCCGCGACGGACGCAGATACCGGATCTGTTCGCGGACCGCGGTCGGCAGCGGCGACGGCAACGAGTCCATCCCGCCGACGGCGAGCACCACCACCGACGCGGTCGGTACCGACGCCCAGATGTTGGGGTCCTGGGTCAGCGCCCACCACACGTCACGCGAGGTCCAGCCGACCCGCCCGAACAGCTTCACCCGCATACCGAGTTCGTCGCCGACGAGGTTCGGCCAGATCCGCGGGTCGTCGGCGGGCAGCCCGCCCTTGGGTCCGTAGTAGCTCAGCGAGTCGGTCAGCACGAGGATCTCCCCGGCCGGGGCCTGCGCGTCGCCCGATTCCGGATTCCCCTGCTGCAGGTGCTCCGGTCCGGGGCCCGCGGGTGTCGTGGTCACTGGATCGCGGCGTCGGAGCTCTCCGCCGACGCATTCCAGACGTCCAGCCGCCAGTGCGGCCGGGCGTCGGCGACGCCGTGCCCGGACAGCTGCACCCAGCTGGTGTTGGCGAGTCCACCGAACACCGGCCACTTCTCCACCGGCAGGTCCAGCAGCGCGGCGGTCAGCGCGGCGATCACCCCGCCGTGGGCGACCAGCACCACCGGCGCCTCCGGGGTGTCACCGGTACCCCACCCGGGGACACCGGCGACCAGTTCGTCGATCAGCGGGGTGACGCGGGCGGCCACGTCCACGCGGCTCTCGCCGCCCGGCGGACGCCAGGTCGCGTCGTCGCGCCACGTGCCGCGGGCACCGGGCATCGCCACGTCGACCTCGGTGTGGGTCATGCCCTGCCACTGCCCGAGATGGGTCTCCCGCAGCCGCACATCGGTGTCGACGTCGAGTCCGGTCGCCACCGACAGCGCCTCGGCGGTGTCGCGGGCCCGGCGCAGATCCGACGAACGGATCAGGATCGGATTCTTCTCGGCGAGTGCGGTCGCAGCCGTCTTCGCCTGCTGCACACCGAGTTCGGACAGATCGGTGTCGAGTTGCCCCTGCATCCGGCCGCCGGCGTTGTAGCCGGTCTGGCCGTGGCGCAACAGGATCAGACGCCGCACCACCGGGGTGAGGCGTTCGACGGAGGTGTCACTCTGATCGGGGCCGCCGCTCACGCGGAGCCCCCGGATCGGCCGTCACCGAGCTCCACCGTCGGGCAGTCCTTCCACAGGCTCTCCAGCGCGTAGTAGGAGCGCTCGTCGCTGTGCTGGATGTGCACGACGATGTCGATGTAGTCCAGCAGCGTCCAGCGGCCCTCACGGGTGCCTTCGCGGCGCACCGGCTTGTACCCGGCGTCACGCATCTTGTCCTCGATCTCGTCGGTGATCGCGTTGACCTGACGCTCGTTGTCGGCGGATGCGATGACGAACAGGTCGGTGATCACCAACTGCTCGGACACGTCGATGACGGTGACGTCGACTCCGAGCTTGTCCTCAGCGGCCGCCGCGGCGACCGTCGCCATCTCCAATGCCTCGGGTGATGCAGTCACACGATTCCTTCCATCGGTGGAGCGCTCACGGCGCCGACACCCTCGACGAGTTGTTTCGCAGCGGACGATACAGCCTGCGCTTGGCGATGTACTGAACGACTCCGTCGGGCACCAGGTACCAGACCGGTCGGCCCTGGGCGGCGCGCTCCCGACATTCGGTGGAGGAGATGGCCAGTGCGGGGATCTCCAGCATCTGCAGGGTCTCCGGCGGCAGCTTCTCCAGATGCTGTGACAGATGACTCGCCGACAGCTCGTAGCCGGGTCGGCTCACGCCGACGAAGTTCGCGAGGTCGAACAGTTCTTCCCAGTTCTGCCACGACAGGATCGACTCGAGGGCGTCGGCACCGGTGATGAAGAACAGCTGGGCGTCGGGCAGGATGGCGTGCAGGTCACGCAGGGTGTCGACGGTGTAGGTGTCGCCCTCGCGGTCGATGTCGACACGACTGACCGAGAACCGCGGATTCGACGCGGTGGCGATCACCGTCATCAGATAGCGGTCCTCGGCGGGGCTGACGTGTTTGGCGGCGTGTGAGCCGTCGGTCTCGTCGGTCTCCCCCACCTTCTGCCAGGGCCGGCCGGTGGGGACGAAGATCACCTCGTGCAGGGAGAACCGGTGGGCGACCTCGCTGGCGGCCACCAGGTGACCGTTGTGGATCGGGTCGAAGGTGCCACCCATGACTCCGATGCGACGACGCACGGGGGGACGCTCGGCAGACATGAAGGGAAAGTCTATCGGGTCACGATTCGGCGCGACGGTCAGCTCGGCTCACACCGGCAACAGGTCGGCGATGACCTTGCCCAGCTGCTGTGCGTTGCGGCACTCGAACATGTCGATCACCTCGCCGTACACGTCGGCCGCGGAATCACCGGTCCCCCAGTCCCGGCCGGCCTCCGGGTTGAGCCAGTACGAATGACGCACCCGCTCCACCAGGTCGCGCAGGATCTCGACGTTGGGATCGTGGTAGTTGTTGCGGGCGTCACCGAGGATCAGCAACGCCCCGCGGTGGGTGAGCGAGTCCGCGTAGTTCTCGACGAATCCGCGCAACATGTGGCTGTAGTCGGAATGGCCGTCGCGCGTGACGATCCGGGCGGTGGTGATCATCTCGTGCATGGCCGCCTTGGCGTCCACACCGAAGCCCGCCTTGTCGCCGGTGGACGGGTCGAACATCTCGGTCACCTCGTCGACGGTGTCGACGAAGGCGAACACCCGAACCTTCGAGAACTGTTGGCGCAGTGCGTACACCAGGTTCAGGGTGAACTGGGAGAACCCGGCCACCGATCCGGACACGTCGCAGATGACGATCAGCTCGGGCCGTCCGGGCCGGGGTTTGCGGTGTTTGAGTTCGATCGGCACACCGCCGGTCGACATCGACGCCCGCAGGGTCTGGCGCACGTCCACCGCCCCGCGGTGGGCGCGGCGACGCCGGACCTCCAGCCGCGAGGCCAGCAACCGGGCCAGCGGATCGATGGTGCGCCGCAGCTCCGCCTGCTGTTTGGCGCCGGCGGACAGGAAGTTGATGTGTTCGGGCAGCGTCGGGACCGCATACTCGCCGACGCGCTCCCGGCCGTTGCGTTCGGCCATCCGGCGCTGGGTCTCGCGTTCGACGGCCGCACGGACCTGATTGGCCTTCTCGCGGGCGGCACGGCGGGTCACCGGGTCGGTACCGGCGCCGAGGTCGGTGGGATCACCGCCGGCCATCGCCGCGGCGATCCGCGCGATCAGCGTCTGCGGGTCGATCGCCGAGAGCGCCTGATACGCCGAGTACGCCTGCCCTCGTGCGGAGTCGTAGCGGCCGAGTTCCTCGACGATCTGGGCGACCATCGCCCCGAGCCGGCCGTCGGCCTCGGCGGTGGGATCGGCCAACATCTGGGCCAGCATGTCCCGGGCCGCCGGCACGTCGATCTCACCGTCGTCGGTGCGCGGCAGTTCGTCGTCGGCGGTGCGGGCACCCGGCGCCGCCGGGAACCACAGGTCGAAGAGCCGGTCGAAGGCCGGGCGATGCAGGTGGTCGTCGAGCAGGGTGGTCGCCAGCCCCTCGCGCAGGCTGGTGCGGTCGAGCAGGTCGAGAACCTCCACCGCCCGGGCCGCATCGATCAGCGCCGACGGTCCCACCACCATGCCGCGGCGACGCATCTCGTCGACGAAGTCGGTGAGGTGGGCGACGAACGGTGCGGTCTGCACCGCCTGCGCGGGGCCGGTCATCCGCGGAGTTTGAGTTCTTTGATCGCGGTGGTCAGGTCGGGCCGATGCTTGAGCACCACCCCGAGCGTGCGGGCGATCAGCCCGTCGTCGAGGCCGCGGCCGGACTTGCCGGTGGTCTCCTCGCCGACGCCGAGCGCGAGCAGCGTGTTGGCCCAGTCGATGGTCTCGGCGACCGACGGCTTCTTCCGGATGTCCAGCGTGCGCAGCACCCCCACCACCCGAACCAGTTCGTCGGCAAGCGAATCCGAGAGCCCCGGCACACGCGAGGCGAGGATCTCCTTCTCGCGCTGCGCATCCGGGAAGTCGATGTAGAGATAGAGGCAGCGGCGTTTGAGTGCCTCGGACAGTTCGCGCGTCGCATTGGAGGTGAGCAGCACGATCGGACGGCGCTGCGCCACCACCGTTCCCATCTCCGGGATCGTCACCGCGAAGTCGCTGAGCACCTCCAGCAGCAGGCCCTCCATGTCGACGTCGGCCTTGTCGATCTCGTCGATCAGCAGCACCGTGGCGCCCGGCCGGGAGATCGCGGTGAGCAGCGGTCGCGGCAGCAGGAACTCCGACGAGAAGATGTCGGTCTTGGCGTCGGCCCAGTCGCGGGTGCCGGTGGCCTGGATGTGCAGGATCTGCTTGGCGTGGTTCCACTCGTAGAGTGCGCGTGCCTCGTCGATGCCCTCGTAGCACTGCAGGCGGACGAGTTCGGCGTCGGTGGCGGCGGCGATCGCCTTGGCCAGTTCGGTCTTGCCCACACCGGCCGGCCCCTCCACCAGCAGCGGTTTGCCGAGGCGGTCGGCCAGGAAGGTGGAGGTGGCGGTGGCGTCGTCGGCCAGATAGCCGGTCTCGCGCAACCGCGAGACCACCTCCGGCACAGCGTCGAACGAGGGCACGACCGGAGCGTTTCCGGGCACGGCGGATGCCGTGGTCTGCTCCGACATCACGCCGGCCGAATCTGGCCGTCGCCCCACACAACCCACTTGGTGGAGGTCAGTTCGGGCAGCCCCATCGGTCCGCGGGCGTGCAGCTTCTGGGTGGAGATACCGATCTCGGCACCGAACCCGAACTGCTCACCGTCGGTGAAGGCGGTGGAGGCGTTGACCATCACCGCGGCGGCGTCGACCCGCTCGGTGAACTCGGTGGCGGCGGCGAGATCGGTGGTGATGATCGCCTCGGTGTGCCCGGTGCCCCACTGGTCGATGTGCGCGACGGCGGCGTCGAGGTCGTCGACCACCTTCATCGCGATGTCCAGCGACAGGTATTCGTCGGCCCAGTCGGCCTCGGTGGCCGGTTCCATACCCGGTTCGTCGCCGTGGATCACCACCCCCTGCGACTGCAGGGCCTGGGCGATCTTCGGCAGTGCGTCGGCGGCGATCTTCTTGTCGACGAGCACGGTCTCGGCGGTGTTGCACACACTGGGCCGGCGGGTCTTGGAGTTGAGCACCACGCGGGTGGCGAGCTCGACGTCGGCGGCGGCGTGCACGTAGACGTGGCAGTTGCCGGTGCCGGTCTCGATGGTGGGCACGGTGGCGTTGGTGACCACGGCGTTGATCAGGCCGGCACCGCCACGCGGGATCACCACGTCGACGAGTCCGCGGGCGCGGATCAGCGCGGTGACCGACGAGCGGTCCTCGCTGGGCAGCAGGGCCACGGCGTCGGCGGTGACCCCCTTGTCGCTCAGGGTCTCCCGCAGGATTCGCACCAGTTCGGCGTTCGACGACGCCGCCGACGACGAGCCGCGCAGCAGTACCGCGTTACCCGACTTGAACGCGATCCCGAAGGCGTCGACGGTGACATTGGGCCGGGCCTCGTAGACGATGCCGACCACGCCGAGCGGCACCCGCTGCTGCCGCAGCCGCAGACCGTTGGGCAGTGTCTTGCCGGCGATGACCGCACCGATCGGATCGTCGAGGGCGGCGACCTGGCGCAGACCGTCGGCGATCCCGGTGACCCGGGCGCCGGTCAGGCGCAGACGGTCGAGCAGCGACTCCTCGATCCCGGCCGCCTCGGCGCGGGCGATGTCGTCGGCGTTGGCCGCGAGCACCGACTCCGAGGCCGCCTCGATCGCATCGGCCGCGGCGAGCAGCACGTCGTTCTTGGTGGCGGTGGTCAGCTGCGCCAGCGACCGCGAGGCCGCCTTCGCAGACCGGGCCAGGCCGGTGACGACCTGCTCGACGTCGGCGTGACCCGATGCCGGATCGGCCGGGGACACAGTGGGTGCGCTCATGGATTCCTCGATGTCGCCTGCTCGGTTATGTCGACCACCAGAGTACGTGTGCTCGATCACGCCACGCCTCCCGGGATCGGCCGTGTGCGCACCGGTCGCGCACGGATCGCACGCCCGGCGGGCGGGCGACGGGCGGGCGACGGGCGGGCGACGGGCTCAGCATCGGGCCAGCACATCGTCGAGCACCTCCCGCGAATCGGCGTCCACCGCGAGCCCATAGGCGGCGACCACCGTGACGAACTGGATGGCGTAGCGACACCGGAACGCCGCGAGCGGCGGCATCCACCGGCCCGGCGGGGCGTCGCTCTTGGCCTGGTTCGACGCGGCGTCGACGGCGATCAGGTTGGCCGGGTCGTTGGCGAGGTCGGCCCGGCGATCGGCCGGCCACGCCCAGGCCCCCATGTCCCAGGCGAGGGCCAGCGCGACGATGTGGTCGATCTGGACCGCACCGGCGGTACGGCCGCGCCGGAACACGATCCACTCGCCGGTGTACGGACTGCGCAACCGCCCGGTGAGCACCGCGCGCCCGCAGGTGTCGACCGCTCCGGTATGCACCTCCACGAGGTCGCGGCCGAGGATGTCATTGCGGGTGTCACAGCCGTTGCCGCCGCCGGCCACCGACACCGCATCGGTCCACGCCGAGCCGAACGCCGAGCGTTGATAGTCGTTGCGGTGCAGTCGATGTGGGAACACATCCACGGCCGTCAGCAACTGCCGGGTCTGCTGCGCCGCGGCGTGGACGTGTGGGTCGGCCGGCGGCCGGTCACGCCGGACCACCACGGCCACCGCCACCGCGGTGGTCACGCACAGCAGCAGGATCAGCCAGCGCCGTACCGACCACACCACGCGATGGTCGGCGGCGGTCTGCCCGACCTGCAGCCCGCACCGGGCCAGGAGCCTACGACTTGTCCAGGTAACGGATCTTGTTCGGAGCCAGGACCGCATCCACCAGACCCGCCAGCGCAGGGCGTCCGAGGAGTTCGACGTCACCGTCGACCACACCGCGGGCGAAGACCTGTGCGTCGGCGAGGATGTCGGCGTCGTCGAGGAGCGAGAGGAAGCGCAACGACGAGGTGCCGCCCGACTGGAGCGAACCCAGGACATCACCCTCCCTCCGCTGCTGTAGATCGATCCGGGCCAATTCGAATCCATCATTGGACGCAGCGACGGCCTTCAACCGTTCCAATGTCGGCGAACCATCTCGGGAACGGGTCATCAGCAGGCACAGTCCCGGGTGCCCGCCACGGCCGACACGGCCACGGAGCTGATGCAGCTGGCTCACCCCGAACCGCTCGGCGTCGACGATGATCATCATGGTGGCGTTGTGGACGTCCACACCCACCTCGATCACCGTGGTCGACACCAGGATGTCGATCTCGCCGCGGCCGAAGGCATCCATCACATCGGCCTTGTCCTCGGCCGGCATCCGTCCGTGCAGCATCGCGATCCGCGACCCGCCCAGCGGGCCGGCGAGCAGGTTCTCGTACTGGTCGAGCACCGACGTGGTCTCGACCTCCGCGACCTCCGGATCGTCGGACGAATCGGGCATGTCGAGCATCTCCGGGTCGTCGGCGCCGGACTTCTTGGCGCCCTTGCCCTTACCCTTCTTGGGTTGCTCCTCGTCACCGATCCGTGAGCACACCACATAGATCTGGCGGCCGTCGGCGATCTCCTCGGCCACCCGCTCCCATGTCCGGTCCACCCATTTCTGGTTGGTCAGGGGCACCACGCTGGAGCTGATCGGCTGTCGTCCACGCGGTAGTTCGGCCAGTACCGAGGTGTCGAGGTCGCCGAAGGCGGTCATCGCGACCGTCCGCGGGATCGGGGTCGCGGTCATCACCAGCACATGCGGCACCACACCGTCACGGCCGCGACGGCGCAGCACATCGCGTTGCTCCACACCGAAGCGGTGCTGCTCGTCCACCACCACCATGCCGAGATCGAAGAACGACACGTTCTCCTCGAGCAGGGCGTGGGTGCCGATCACGATCCCGGCCTTGCCGGTCACCACGTCGAGCAGTGTCTCGCGCTTGTCCTTGGTGCGCATCGACCCGGTGAACAGTGCCACCGCGGTGGCACCGTCGGCCGCGCCGAGCTCCTCGGCCTTCCCCAGCTCGCCGAGCTGCGTGGTGATGGTCCGATAGTGCTGTGCGGCAAGCACTTCGGTGGGCGCCAGCAGAGCACACTGGTGGCCGTTGTCGACCACGCGGAGCATCGCGAGCAGGGAGACGAGGGTCTTGCCCGAACCCACCTCACCCTGCAGCAGACGGCTCATCGGCTCGGTGGTGGCCAGGTCGTCGGCGATCTCGGCGAGGACCGTCTCCTGTCCGTCGGTGAGGGTGAACGGCAGCTTCTCCCGCAGCCGGTCCTCCAGTCCGCCGGGCACATGCGGACAGGCCGGCCCCGACTGGCCGCGACCGGCCACCCGGCGCTGTGCGAGGACGAGCTGGATGGCCAGGGCCTCGTCGAATTTCATCCGCTCGCGGGCGGGCTCGATCTCCGACTCGCGCTCGGGCAGATGTACCGTCCGGATCGCGGTGTCGGCATCCATCAGACCCCGTTCGGCGCGTTCGGCGTCGTCGAGTGGATCGGGGATGGTGTCGATCAGGTCGAGGACCCGCCGTACCGCCGACCAGATCTCCCACGTCTGACACGTGCGGTTGGCCGGGTACATCGGCAGGATCGGACGCTCGAACTGGGCCATCGGATTCGGGGCGGGGGCGTCGGCCTTGCTCGCATTGGCCCCGGTCAGCTCGAACTCCAGCGCATACATCTCGGCCATCACGGGTGAGCCGACGATCTTCTCGAGTTCGGCGTCCGGCTCGGGCAGCACCATCCACTGCGGGTGGGTCAGCTGCGGTGTGCCGCGGAACAGCTTGATCGCGCCGGCCATCATCACCCGGACGCCGGGTTTCAAGGCGTTCTGGATCGCCCAGGCGTTGAAGAACGACGCCTCGTAGACATGTTTCTCGTCGGAGACGGTGACCTTGAGGAACTTGCCGTGCCGCCGCTTCATCGGGATCATCTGGGACTTGCCGATCCGGCCGACGACGGTGATCCACTCACCTTCTTCGAGCTCCTGTCCGGCCGAGGCCTGACCACGGTGCAGGTAGCGTCGCGGGGCGTAGCGCAGCAGGTCGCCGACGGTGTGCACACCGAGTGTGCCCAGCCCTTCGGTCATCTTCGGCCCGAGGATCTCCTCGAGCGGGTCGGTCAGCGCGACCACCTATTCCACCCCCACCTGGATCAGGTCGTCGGACTGGCCTGTTGGATACACCGCGAGTTCGATACCCGCGAAATTGCGACGCATGTGGTCGGCGAGCGCCGTCAGCGCCGCCTCGTCCACGTCGGCTCCGGCGAGTACCGTCACCAGCTCGCCGCCGGTGGCGAGCATCAGGTCCACCAGCGCCGTGGCGGCCTGCGTCTGATCGTGGGCGATCACCAGCACATCCGATCCGATCAGACCGAGCACGTCACCCACCTCGCAGGTACCGGCGAGGGTCATCATCCGGGTGTCGGCGCGGCGCAACGCCCCCCACCGCGCACCGGCGGCGGCCTCGGCCATCGCATAGGCGTCGGCGTCGGCGGTCTCGGTGGGGTCGTGCACGGCCAGCGCGGCCAGACACTGGGTCATCGACATGGTCGGCAGCGTGATCACCGATCGCTGCGCCGACCGCACCTCGGCACCCACCGAGACCAGGTCCTGGCTGGTCATGGTCCCGTTCGCCATCACGATCACATGGGCCGCATCGGTGTCGCGGATCGCCGCGGCCAGCTCCTCGGGCCGCAGTGACCCGTCGGCACGCACCACCGCCGCACCGGCGTCGGTGAACAGGCTCGCCGCACCCTCCCCGCGGACCACCGCCACCACGGCCCGTTTGTGCCGGGGCGGCGGTTCGGCGGTGTCGATCTGGGAGCGGATGGCGTCGAGCGCGAAACAGCTCACCCGGATGTCGGACATGTGGCCGGTGGCCAGGCCCGCCTCGATGGCCTTGCCCGGCTCGCAGGTGTGCACGTGCACCGAGAAGCGTTCGCCGTCACCGCCGGAGGAGTCGCCGACGATCACCACCGCATCACCCAGATCGTCGAGCGCGGCGCGCAGCCGGCCGATCCCCTCGCCGGCGGGGCCGTCGAGCAGGTACATCACCTCGAAGTCCATCTCCGACGACCCGCCACACGCGTCGTCGGGGTGCCCGGGCCGGCCACCCCCGGTGAGTGATCCCCGATACCGGCGGCGGCGGACCGCGACACCGGTGACCACCCCGACCATCGCGTCGAGCAGCACCAGGAAACCGCGGGCTCCCGCGTCGACCACCCCGGCCGAGGTGAGCTCGGGAAGCTGATCGGTGGTGTGCTCGAGCGCCTCGGCGCACTCGTCGGCGATCGCCCGGACGAGGTCGGTGGGGGCGTCGTCGGCGTGGGCCACCGCGGTCTCGGCGGCCACCCGGATCACGGTGAGCACCGTTCCCTCACGCGGTTCGCTGACGGCCCGGCGCGCGGCGAGTCCGGCCAGCCGGAGCCCCGCCACCGCCAGATAGGTCATGGTGAGGTCGTCGGGTCCGGCGACCGCCGCGGCGTCGGCGATCCCGACGAGCACCTGCGACAGGATGATCCCGGAGTTGCCCCGCGCCGAGGCCACCGCGCCGTCGGCCATGGCCCGCGCCACCGCGGCGACGTCGGCGTCGTCGGGCAGTGTGCGCACGGCGGCGGCGGCGGCACGCATGGTGAAGGCCATGTTGGAGCCGGTGTCGGAGTCGGGGATCGGGAAGACGTTCAGATCGTTGATCTCGCCCCGCAGTGCATCCAGACCGTCGGCGCTCGCCTGCGCCCAGTCCCGCAGCAGATTCGGGTTGATCATCTGTGCCGGCCCGACGTCGAATGCCGCCATGCAACCTCCTCGGACACCGCGGTGACAATTGGGTTCGAGGCTACTCGGACATACCGACAGCACCGGCCCATGTCGACATCGTGTCCACCGGCGGGCACCATGATCTCCACACGCGCACCGCTCGCCGGCACCGGCTTCCGGGACGTCGGGGTGGATTCGCCCGGGGCGGATTTGGCCGAGGCGGGTGGCCCCCGCTATCCTTGCACGGTTGCCTTGCCGCGACCGTGGGCTTCATGCACCCGGCCGCACGGCGGGGCCAAATGTGAACCAACCCTCTATCCAAGGAGTTCGATATGGCTGCCGTCTGTGACGTCTGCGGCAAGGGTCCGGGCTTCGGCAAGTCCGTTTCGCACTCGCACCGCCGCACCAACCGTCGCTGGAATCCGAACATCCAGTCGGTCCGCGTCGAGGTCGCCCCGGGCAACCGGAAGCGCAAGAACGTGTGCACCTCCTGCCTCAAGGCCGGGAAGACCACGCTGGTCTGATCCCGACGCCCGTCAGGGCACCGGTCTTCACGAGCAAGACCCGACCCACCGAGCGAACGCTCGGCCCCAGGGTCGGGTCTTTTTCGTGTCGGCGATACAGTGACCCACATGACAGCGACCACGAACTCATCCACTCCGTCTCCCACCTCACCGGTGAGCATCTCCGGCGAGGTCCTGACCATCGCGGTGTCCTCTGCAGCGGCCGGGACCTCCCTCGACGACGTCGCGCTCGTCGAGGGCGCCCGTGTACTGAACGAGGTGGCCCGCGGTGAACACAACGTCGGCGCCATCGTGCTGACCGGCTCGGGACCGAACTTCTGCGCCGGCGGCAACGTCCGGGCGTTCGCCGGGGCCGAACACCGCCCCACCTATCTGCGCGAGATCGCCGACACCTTCCACACCTTCGTCAACGCGCTCGTCGGCGCCGACCGACCCGTCGTCGCGGCGGTGAAGGGCTGGGCCGCGGGCGCCGGGATGAGCCTGGTGCTGCACGCCGACGTCGCGATCGGTGGCGCGGGCACCAACCTGCGCCCGGCATACGGCGGCATCGGTCTCACCCCCGACGGCGGGATGACCTGGACCCTGCCGCGCATCGTCGGGGTGGCCCGCGCCCGCGACATCATCCTCACCAATCGCGTCGTGTCCGCCGACGACGCACTCGCGATGGGCATCCTGTCGCGTCTGGTCGACGACGCCGAGGTGGAGTCACAGGCTCAGGCGGTGGCCGCACAGCTCGCCGCCGGCCCGCGCGCGGCGTTCGTCGCCACCCGCCGGCTGCTGACCGACTCGGCCCAGCGGTCACTGCCCGAACAGCTCCTGGCCGAGGCGGCCTCCATCTCGACCCGCAGCGGCGAGCCCGAGGGCGCCGAGGGCGTCGACGCCTTCATCGGCAAGCGCGCACCGGATTTCGCCGCGGCCCGCAACGCCGCACGGTGACGCCGACAGTCCCGTGACACCGACAGTCCCGTGACACCGGGCGCCTGCCGATCCGATCAGGACGGCAGGCGCCAGTCCACGGGTTCGCCGCCGAGATCCTCGAGCTCGGTGTTGGCCCGGCTGAACGGACGCGACCCGAAGAATCCGCGGCTCGCCGACAACGGCGACGGATGCGCGGAGACGATGGTCGGAACATCGGGCATCCACTGCGCCAGCCCTTGCGCATCACGGCCCCACAGGATCGCCACGAGCGGTTCGTCGCGGTCGACCAGTGCCTTGATCGCGCATTCGGTGACCTGCTCCCAGCCCTTGCCGCGATGCGACCCGGCCTCACCGGGTTGCACGGTCAGCACCCGGTTGAGCAGCAGCACACCGTTTTTCGCCCACGGGGTGAGATCACCGTTGGCCGGGCGCGGATATCCGAGATCCTCGCAGTATTCGGTGTAGATGTTGCCCAGGCTCCGCGGGATCGGTGAGACATCCGGTGCCACCGAGAAACTCAGGCCCACCGCATGACCCGGGGTCGGATACGGGTCCTGTCCGACGATCAGCACCCGGACGTCGTCGAACGGTTGGGTGAAGGCCCGCAACACATTCGCGCCGGCCGGCAGATAGCGCCGCCCGTCGGCGTTCTCGGCCCGCAGGAAGGCGCCCATCTCGGCGATCACGTCGGCGACCGGTTCGAGGGCTTGGGCCCACCCCGGATCGAGCAACTCCGACAACGGTTTGGGCGTGGTGGTACTCAATCGATCCTCCGCAATGATCCCCGGTAGTGCTGCGCATTCTGGAAGTACATCTCGATGTTGAGGTCGACGTGGTCCTCGGGCACCTCGAAGCCCTCCCGCACCCGGGCCGGAATCCCCAGCGCCATACGCCGAGCAGGGATCTCGGTGTCGAACGGGACCACCGCGCCTGCCCCGACGATCGCACCGCCACCGATCGTGGACCCGTTGAGCACCACCGAGCCCGACGCGATCAGACAGTTGTCGCCGATGGTCGCACCCTCGATGTGTGCATTGTGGCCGACGACGCACCGGGCGCCGATGATCGTCGGGTGGATCATCGTGCAGTGGATGATCGTGCCGTCCTGGATGTTGGTGCGCGCACCGACGCTGATGGTCCCGTAGTCACCGCGCAGCACCGCACCCGGCCACACCGACACCCCGTCGGCCAGCGTGACCGCGCCGATCACCGTCGCATCCGGGTGCACATAGACGTCCGCACCGAGTACGGGTTCTCGATCGTCGAGAGCGTAGATCGCCATGAAGGTGATCTAAGCAGGGTCGCCGCGGCGGACCGACGACCGGTCAGCCGAAGGCCTGCCAGCCGTGCAGTTCGGTGAGCGGTTCGCCGTCGACGACCACCGCGGCCGGCCCGGCCTCGACGGTCCCGATCGCGGTCCACCCGGCGGGTACCGCACCCGGGGCGAACGAGCCGAGCAGTTGGTGATCCTCACCACCGGTGAGCACCCAGCGGCGGATGTCGGCGCCGAGCAGCGCGGCGGTACGGGTCACCGCGGCGGGACGCGGGACGGCGTCGGCACGCACGTCCACCGTGACCCCCGACGAACGGGCCAGGGTGACCAGTTCCTCGACGAGTCCGTCGGAGACGTCGGTCATCGCATGCGCCCCGGCGCGTCCGGCGATCATCCCCTGCGACAGGTCCGGTGTGGGCAGCAGGAAGGCCGCGGCCACCGCGGCACGCGGATCGTCGACGCGCCGCCACCGCTCGAGTGGGCCGGGCCCCGAGCGCGACAACACCGCGAGTCCGGCCGCCGCGGCGCCCAGCGGACCGCTGACCGCGAGCACGTCGCCCGGTCGGGCTCCCGACAAGGTCACCGGGGCGAGCCCGTCGAGGGCACCGACGACGGTGATCGAGACCACCACCTCGTCGGCCTGCACCAGATCGCCGCCCAGCACCCGCGCGCCGAGTTCGTGTGTGGCGCAGACGATCGCATCGTTGAGCCGCAACACCCAGCCCACCTCGGTGTGCGCCGGGCAGGCCAGCGACACCACCACCCCGACGGTCCGCCCGCCCATCGCGGCGATGTCGGCGGCACTCTGGATCACCGCCCGCGCACCGATCTGCTCCGGCGTCGACCAGTCCAGCCGGAAGTGCCTGTCCTGCACCACGGTGTCGGTGCTGATCACGGTGGGACCGACGTCGAAGACCGCGGCGTCGTCACCGGATCCGATGACGATGTCGCCGGTCGTCGGGGTGTCCTCGGCGGTCCCGGCGGGTCGTGCCGCCGCCGCACGGGTGAACATGGTGAGGATCGCGCGTTCGCCGATCTCGCCGACGGTTCTCGTCGGGTCGAACGCATCCGATTCCGTTTCGCCGACGCCGTCGGACGGCACGTGGGCGCCCCCTCGATCTCTCCGCCGACTCGCCACTGCGGCTGTTGTCGGCAACAATGTGTCCCAGCAGTCTAGTGGTTGGGGTGTTCGTCCCCACCGGCCGAGCGCAGGTGAATACTTGCCGACGGTGGTAAGAACACTGTGGGATCGAACAGCCCCGATCCCCATGGTGCAGATACGGAGAGGATGCCCGTGGTTCAGGCCTACATACTGATCCAGACCGAGGTCGGGAGGGCGGCACTGGCCGCGGCGACCATCGCAGAGATCTCGGGGGTCGCCTCGTCCGAGGAGGTCAGTGGACCCTACGACGTGATCGTCCGGGTCGACGCCGCCGACGCCGCACATCTGAGCAACGACGTGGTCCCGCAGATCCAGAAGGTCGACGGCATCACCCGGACCCTGACCTGCCCGGTGGTCACCACCACACGCTGACGTCCCGGACGACCTGCCCGCGCACTGCCCTAGGGTGAAGCCGTGAGTTCTGCTGATGACACACCCGACGACACGGACCAGACCCCGTCCCCCGATTCCCCGTCGGGTCCGCGGCTGAGCCCGGCACTGATCGCCACCCTGATCACCATCCCGGTGATGGTCATCGTCGGATTCATCACGTTCGCGGCGCTGAAGGCCGATCAGGACGAGTCGACGCCGGTCGACGGATATGCGGCGGCGTCGACGGTGGACGACCAGTGCGCACAGTTCCTCGCCGGCCTGCCCGGTTCGTTCGAGGGCTTCGGTTCCAAGAGTGTCGACGGCGACCGCGCGATCTGGTCGGCCGACGAGGGTGACCCGATCGTCGTGCGCTGCGGGGTGGACCGCCCGAGCGGCCTGGCCCCCGACAGTCGCCTGCAGGCGGTGAACAACGTGCAGTGGTTCATCACCGACACCGAGGAGGGACGCGGGCAGGCCTATGTCTGCGTCGATCACCGTCCGTATGTGGCGCTGTGGGTTCCGGTCTCGGCCGGCAACGCCTCAATCACCGCGGTGTCCACCGCGATCGGCAGCACGCTGTCCCCCGGCCCCCTCGACTTCGGCTAGCCGCCACCCCGGGGAGAGGCAATTGCGCCCTCACCCAAGGTGTCTCGCGGCTCAGTCGTGGTAGACCTCGGGTTTCGTGGAGCGGCCGAGCAGCGAGCTCACCGCGTCGGTCACCGACATCCCGTTGTGGCACACCCCGTGGACGGCGTCGGTGAGCGGCATGGACACCCCGTGCTTCTCGGCCAGCGCACGAACCGAGGTGCACGACTTGACGCCCTCGGCGACCTGACCGTTCGTGGCCGCCTGCGCCTCCTGCATGGTGGCGCCCTCCCCGAGCCGGGCACCGAAGGTCCGGTTGCGCGACAGCGGCGACGAGCAGGTGGCCACCAGATCGCCGATCCCGGCCAGCCCGGCGAGGGTCTGCATGTCGGCGCCCAGGGTGATGCCCAGGCGGATGGTCTCGGCGAGCCCGCGGGTGATGATCGTGGCGAGGGTGTTCTGACCGAACCCGACGCCGCCGGCCATCCCGCACGCCAGGGCGATCACGTTCTTCACCGCCCCGCCGATCTCACATCCCACGACGTCGGTGTTGGTGTACGGACGGAAGTAGGCGTTCTTGAACGCATCCTGCAGCGCCCGCGCGCGGGCGTCGTCGGGACAGGCGATCACCGTCGCCGCCGGCTGCTCCTCGGCGATCTCGCGGGCCAGGTTGGGTCCCGAGAGCACCGCGATCCGCTCCGATCCGACGCCGGTCACCTCGGCGATGACCTCACTCATCCGCATCAGGGAGCTGGTCTCGATACCCTTTGCCAGCGACACCAACGTCGCATCCGGGCGCAGATACGGCGTCCAGTCGGTCAGATTGGCACGCAACGACTGGGACGGCACCGCGCACACGACGATGTCGGCGTCGGGCAGGACCTCCGCGACATCGCTGGCCGCATGCAGCCCGGCGGGCAGCGTGATCCCGGACAGATAGTCGGTGTTGGTGTGTTCGGCGTCGATCTGCGCCGCCAGTTCCGGACGCCGCGCCCAGATCGTCGTCGGGGTCCCCGCGTCCACCAAGATCTTCGCGACCGCCGTCCCCCACGACCCGGCCCCCATCACCACAGCACGCACGTCCGCACCCTCCACGCATCGACAGTCACGAAACGACAGTGAGTCACACCCTAGTCCGCCGTCGCCGCCCATCGACCGGGATTGCCCAGGTGCGGTGGATCGGCAGGTGCCCAGACCGCATCGTCGGATGCCGCTCGCGCTGCCGGCGACCCGCACGCCAGGGGCCGCGCCGTGCGTCCGGCGGTGGGTGGGCATCATGGACGCATGAGGTCGAACGACGGACACGTCGGTGTCCCCGCCGGTGCGAGGGCACCGTCGTCGACCGGGCACTCCGCCACCGGTTGGGGGATCGACGACGTCGGGGCGGTGCTGGCGGTCAAACACCTCGACGGCGCGAAGACCCGGCTGGCGGCCAGCCGGCCACCGGAGGACCCGGATACCACTCCGGCACACCGGGACCTGGTGCTCGCGATGCTGCTCGACACGGTGGCCGCGGTGTCCGCCGCGGGCGTCGGTCCGATCGTGGTGGTGACCCCCGACGACGACGTGCTGCGGACCGTGGCCCGCACCGGGGCCGCCGGGCTGCGTGAACAGCAGCATCCGCGGCCCTCGCTGAACCTGGCCTACCTGCAGGGTGCGGCATGGCTGCGGGCCCGACACCCCCGGCTGCGCATGGCGATGATGGTGCAGGCCGATCTGCCCGCCGCCACCGGCACCGCCCTCGCCGAGGTGCTCGGCGCCGCGAGTGCACACCGGGCCGCGCTGCTCGCCGACGCCGACGGCGACGGGACCGCACTGCTGATCCGGCCGATCGTCGCGGCCGACGCCCCGGCGTTCGGCGTGGATTCGGCAGCGGCACACCGACGCTCCGGTGCGGTCGAACTCGACCCGGCACGACGACGCTGGACCGAACTGCGCACCGACGTCGACACCGCCGCCGACCTCGATGCCGCGGTCGCACTCGGCGTCGGCACACACACCCGTGAGGTCCTCGCCACGAGTTTCACCGGTCGCCCGGCCCGGTGACGACCGGATGGTCCATCATTGAATGGTGAGCCCTGACGAACTCGCCTCCCTGGCCGCCACCACCCCGATCCCGGGCGCACCGCCGGCCGCCACCCTGACGCCCGACGAGTCCGCCGATCTGCCCGAGGACCGGTACCTCAACCGCGAACTCAGCTGGCTCGACTTCAATTCACGTGTCCTGGCCCTCGCCGAGGACACCTCGCTGCCGTTGCTCGAGCGTGCGAAGTTCCTCGCGATCTTCGCCTCGAACCTCGACGAGTTCTTCATGGTCCGCGTGGCCGGCCTCAAGCGCCGCGACGAGACCGGGCTGTCGGTGCGCTCGGCCGACGGTCTCTCCCCGCGCGAGCAGTTGTTGCGGATCGCCGGCCGCACCCAGACGCTCGCCGACCGTCATGCCCGGGTGTTCCTCGACTCGGTGCGTCCGTCTCTGGCCGCCAACGCCATCCACGTGGTGTCGTGGTCGGAGCTCGACGCCGATCAGCAGCGTCGGATGGTGGAGTACTTCCACGAGCAGGTCTTCCCGGTGCTCACGCCCCTCGCCGTCGACCCGGCCCACCCGTTCCCCTATATCAGTGGCCTGTCGCTGAACCTGGCGGTCACGGTCAAGGACGCCAACGAGGGCGGCGAGCACTTCGCCCGAGTCAAGGTCCCGGACAACGTGAATCGCTTCGTCCGGGTCGACCAGCTGACCCCGGGGTCGACGCCCGCCGACTCACGCGGCCATCATCCGGCGGTCTTGCTGCCGATGGAGAACCTGATCGCGGCCAACCTCCAGCATCTCTTCCCCGAGATGGAAATCGTTGAGCACCACGTCTTCCGGATCACCCGAAATGCGGATTTCGAGGTGGAGGAAGACCGCGACGAGGATCTGCTGCAGGCCCTCGAGCGCGAACTCGCCCGCCGCCGTTTCGGTTCGCCGGTCCGCCTCGAGGTGGCCGACGACATGAGTGAGCACATGCTCGAGCTGTTGCTGCGCGAGCTCGACGTGAACCCGGCCGACGTGATCCAGGTACCGGGACTGCTCGACCTGTCGTCGCTGTTCGAGATCTACGGTCTCGACCGGCCGACGCTCAAGGACCGCCCGTTCGTCCCGTCGACGCATCCGGCGTTCGGGGAGCGCGAGACACCCAAGAGCGTGTTCTCCACGCTGCGTGAGGGCGACGTGCTGGTGCACCACCCGTACGACTCGTTCTCGACGAGTGTGCAGCGGTTCATCGAGCAGGCGGCCGCCGACCCCCAGGTGCTCGCGATCAAGCAGACGCTCTACCGCACCTCCGGCGACTCCCCCATCGTCAACGCCCTGATCGACGCCGCAGAAGCCGGCAAACAGGTTGTGGCACTTGTGGAGATCAAGGCCCGCTTCGACGAGCAGGCCAACATCAAGTGGGCACGGCAACTCGAGCAGGCCGGCGTCCACGTCGTCTACGGCCTGGTCGGATTGAAGACACACTGCAAGACGTGTCTGGTCGTGCGGCGCGAGGGGTCGACCATCCGCCGCTACTGCCATATCGGTACCGGCAACTACAACCCCAAGACCGCACGCGCCTACGAGGATGTGGGCTTGCTCACCGCCGCCCCCGACATCGGCGCCGATCTCACCGACCTGTTCAACACCCTCACCGGCTACTCCCGAAAGAAGGAGTACCGCAACATCCTGGTGGCGCCGCACGGGATCCGGTCGGGGATCATCGAGCGGATCAACCGGGAGATCGCCGCCCACAATGCCGGCGACGAGCGCGCACGGATCCGGCTGAAGGCCAACGCCCTGGTCGACGAGCAGGTGATCGACGCGCTCTACCGCGCCTCGCAGAGCGGGGTGCCGGTGGAGATCGTCGTCCGCGGCATCTGCGCGTTGCGGCCGGGGATGCCCGGGATCAGTGACAGCATCGTCGTCCGGTCGATTCTCGGTCAGTTCCTGGAGCATTCACGGGTGCTGTACTTCGGCGCCCAGGACGAGTACTGGATCGGCTCGGCAGACATGATGCACCGCAACCTCGATCGCCGTATCGAGGTGATGGTGCAGGTGCGCGACGAGCGGCTCACCGGTGAACTCGAGGACATCTTCGCCTCCGCGCTCGACCCCCGGACCCGGTGCTGGATCCTGCAGTCCGACGGCAGCTGGCTGGCCTCCCCCGCCGCGGGCGAGGAGGTGCGTGATCACCAGCGGGAGATGATGCGCCGCAACCGTCGCCGCAACTCCGGCAAATGAACCGGTCGCGTCCCGGTCACCGACCGGTAACCCGGGCCGCATAGGGTTGCCGCCGATGTCCAAGACACACACGGATTCTCCGAAGAACAACGGCAGGACGATCTGGGCGGCCGGCGGTGTGCTCTGGCGTCGGGACGGCGAGGCGGTGCGGATCGGATTGGTGCACCGCCCGCGCTACGACGACTGGACGCTGCCCAAGGGCAAGCAGGATCCGGGCGAGACCCTGATCGCCACGGCGGTACGCGAGCTCGCCGAGGAGACCGGTCACGCGGTACGGCTGGGCCGGCACCTGACCAAGGTGAGCTATGACCTCGCCAACGGCCGCAAGCATGTCCGGTACTGGTCGGCCGAGGCGGTGGGTGGCGAGTTCGAGCCCAATCACGAGGTGGACGTGCTCGAGTGGTTCGACATCGAGAGCGCGCAGGCACGGCTGAGCTATCGGCTCGATCGCAAGGTCCTGCACGAGTTCACCCGGTTGCCGCTCGACCTCACCCCGCTGCTGCTGGTCCGGCATGCGATGGCGGGCCGCCGTTCCCGGTACAAGGGCGACGACCGGACCCGCCCGCTCGACAAGACCGGCCGCCGTCAGGCACAGGCGCTGGTGCCGATCCTGTCGGCGTTCGGGGTGAGCGCGCTGAGCGCTGCCGACCGGGTGCGCTGCGTACAGACCCTCGAACCGGCTGCCGCCGCACTGGGAGTGGGGATCGGCTCCGAACCGACGCTGTCGGAGGAGGCCTATCGGGACGAGCCCGGGCCCGGCCGCGACCGCATCGTCGAGCTCGCCGGCACCGATGACGGTGTGGTGCGCGCGGTGTGCAGTCAGGGCAAGGTGATCCCGCCGCTGCTCGACTGGTGGTCCGAGCGCGACGGCGTCACCGTTCCCGCCGCACGCAATCGCAAGGGAAGCATCTGGGTGCTGTTCACCAGCGGTGGGCGCCTGCAGGCCGCCGACCACATCGAGAGCCCGCTGCCGCACGAGGCGGACTGATCCCGAGGTGGCCTCGCCCGGCGGGGCCACCTCGCGGCGTTGCAGCGCCCTCGCCCGCCGCACAGATGGTCCCGGGAGGTCCGGGCGTCCGGTTCATCGCGGTCCCGTCACAGATCCGTGCCCACAACGCAACTCACCCCTGACGAGGGAAGTTCGTCAGGGGTGGGTCGAGCTGGCCGACGGGCGTACCGTCGAGAGATCAGCGACGCGTGCGCTTGGCCGGAGCCTTCTTGGCAGCGGTCTTCTTTGCCGCGGTGGTCTTCTTGGCCGCCGTGGTGGTCTTCTTGGCCGGAGCCTTCTTGGCCGCCGTGGTGGTCCGCTTGGCCGCAGTGGTCTTGGCCGGGGCCTTCTTGGCTGCGGCGGTGGTCTTCTTGGCGGCGGTCTTCTTTGCCGCGGTGGTCTTCTTGGCCGCCATGGTGGTGGTGCCGCTGCCGCGCTTGACGGCCGGGCCGGCGGCGGTCAGCTTCTGCTTGCCCGCGACGACTGCCTTGAACTGGGCGCCCGGACGGAAGGCCGGCACCGAGGTGGCCTTGACCTTCACGGTCTCGCCGGTACGCGGGTTGCGCGCGACGCGCGGTGCGCGACGACGCTTCTCGAAGACACCGAAGCCGGTGATGGTCACGCTCTCCCCGCGGTTGACCGCGCGGACGATGGTGTCGACGACCAGCTCGACCGCGGCTGTGGCGGTCTTGCGATCTGCGTCGAGCTTCTTGGTCAGCTCATCGATGAGCTCTGCCTTGTTCATGGGGTTACCTCCGCAAGCTGTTCTGGCTGCATCTTGACATGGCCAGCTATCCCCACACGGTAAACGTCGAAGACGAAAACGTCCATCTTCCACGCCAATCGACGGGACGTGTTGCGAAAAACATGAGGCCGCAATCACGTTCCCGTCGATGCGGGCGGGCCCGGCAGAGGGGCGGGAGAGATCAGCCCGGAAGGGTCACCGGCTTGAACGACGGACGGTGGCCCTCGTACTCGGAAATGGCCTCTACCTGGCGCAATGTCAGTCCGATGTCGTCCAGACCCTCCATCAGACGCCACCGGGTGTAGTCGTCAATTGTCAACGGGACCACGAGGTCTCCCGCGGTCACGGTCCGGTCGGGAAGGCTCACAGTCAGTTCCAGACCCGGCTGCTCCTCGAGCCGCTTCCACAGCAGTTCGACGTCGGGCTGCTCGACCTGGGCGGCCACGAGTCCGGCCTTTCCGGCGTTGCCGCGGAAGATGTCGGCGAAGCGGGACGAGATGACGACCCGAAAACCGAAGTCCGACAGGGCCCACACCGCGTGCTCACGGGAAGACCCGGTCCCGAAGTCGGGTCCGGCGACGAGCACCGAGCCGCGGCTCCAGGGCTCGACGTTGAGGATGAAGTCGGGGTCGGTACGCCATCCGGCGAACAGCCCGTCCTCGAATCCGGTTCGGGTGACGCGCTTCAGGTAGACCGCGGGGATGATCTGGTCGGTGTCGACGTTGCTCCGGCGCAGCGGGACGCCGATCCCGGTGTGGGTGATGAACGGTTGCATCGTTGTGATCCTTACGAGATGAAAAGACTGATGGCGGTGGTGATCCGGGCCGGCGAGCCGTTCGCATACCTAACGGCCGACGACCCCGCCGATCTACAGATCCGCCGGCGACGACAGCGTGCCGCGGACCGCGGTGGCCGCGGCCACGGCGGGCGACACCAGGTGGGTCCGGCCGCCCTTGCCCTGCCGACCCTCGAAGTTTCGGTTGGAGGTCGACGCGCAACGCTCCCCCGGCGCGAGCTGATCGGGGTTCATGCCCAGGCACATCGAGCATCCGGCCTGACGCCACTCGGCACCTGCCGCGGTGAAGATCTCGCCCAGCCCCTCGTCCTCGGCCTGTGCGCGCACGCGCATCGACCCGGGCACCACCAGCATGCGTACGCCCTCGGCAACGGTGCGGTCCTTGAGGATCTCGGCCACCGCACGCAGATCCTCGATCCGGCCGTTGGTGCACGATCCGACGAAGACGGTGTCCACGGTGATGTCACGCAGCGGGGTGCCGGGTGTGAGGTCCATGTACTGCAGGGCCTTGGCCGCGGCGCTCGAGGCGTTCTCGTCGCCGAAGTCGGCCGGATCGGGTACGACCGCCGAGAGGGGCGCGCCCTGACCGGGATTGGTGCCCCAGGTCACGAACGGCGACAGCGATGCGGCGTCGATGTGCACCTCGGCGTCGAACTCGGCGTCGGGGTCGGTGCGCAGCGAATCCCAGTAGGCCACCGCGGCATCCCAATCCGCGCCCTGCGGAGCGTGCGGGCGGCCCTTCAGGAAGTCGTAGGTCACCTGGTCCGGCGCGATCATCCCGGCGCGGGCGCCGGCCTCGATCGACATGTTGCAGATGGTCATCCGCGCTTCCATCGACAGTTTCTCGATGGCCGGGCCGCGGTACTCCAGCACATAGCCCTGGCCGCCGCCGGTGCCGATCTTGGCGATCACGGCCAGGATCAGGTCCTTGCTCGTCACCCCGGCGGGCAGTTCGCCGTCGACGGTGATCGCCATGGTCCGGAAGGGACGCAGCGACAGGGTCTGGGTGGCGAGCACGTGCTCCACCTCAGAGGTTCCGATTCCCATTGCGAGCGCACCGAATGCGCCATGCGTCGACGTGTGGCTGTCACCACAGACGACGGTCATGCCGGGCTGGGTCAGTCCCAGCTGCGGTCCCACCACGTGCACGATGCCCTGCTCGGCGTCGCCCATCGGGTGCAGGCGGATGCCGAACTCCGCGCAGTTGTGGCGCAGGGTCTCGACCTGGGTCCGCGAGACCGGATCGGCGATCGCCTCGTTGATGTTGAGGGTCGGGACGTTGTGGTCCTCGGTCGCGATCGTGAGATCGGGACGGCGCACGGGGCGTCCGGCGAGACGCAGGCCCTCGAAGGCCTGGGGGCTGGTCACCTCGTGCACCAGGTGGAGATCGATGTAGATCAGGTCGGGGTCCTGACCACCGTTGGCACTACCGCTCACGACCACGTGGTCGTCCCAGACCTTCTCGGCCAGGGTCCGTGGCTTGGTGGGGCTGTTCGTCATGGCTGCACTCGCAAACTGTCTCGGTACACACTGTTTGGCGTCACATACCGGCGCCGGCGGTTCCGGGCTGAATCCGCGCCGATATGTGCATCTCACTATCTGGACGGTTAGTATCGCCCTATGGGAAAGGATAGCGCAACGGCACCCGCGAGCGGAATCGGTGTTCTCGACAAATCGATGACCGTTCTGCGAGCGATCGCCGACGCCCCGTGCAACCTCACCGAGTTGTGCGAGCGAACCGGCCTGCCACGCGCCACCGCACATCGTCTGGCCGTCGGGCTCGAGACGCACCGCCTACTGGCCCGCAACGCCGCCGGACGCTGGTACCCGGGCCCCGCACTCGGCGAACTCGCCTCGTCGGCACACGATCCCGTCCGCGAGGCGGCTTTGATGGTGCTGCCCCGACTCCGGGAGATCACCGGCGAATCGGTGCAGGTGTACCGGCGCGAGGGCTCCGAGCGTGTGTGCATCGCGGCGATGGAGCCGCCGACGGGGCTGCGCGACACCGTCCCGGTGGGCACCCGCTTCCCGATGACGGCCGGGTCGGCGGCCAAGGTGCTCGCCGCATGGGCCGAGCCGTCGATCCTGCGGGCCCTGGTCACCGACAGCGTCTTCAGTGACCGTGCCCTGCACGAGATCCAGCGCCGCGGTTGGGCTCAGAGCGCCGGCGAACGGGCCGCGGGTGTGGCAAGTGTCTCGGCTCCGGTACGGGACGCCGGTGGCGATGTGGTGGCTGCGATCTCGGTGTCGGGGCCGATCGACCGGATGGGCCGGCGCCCCGGCGCCCGCTGGGCCGCCGATCTGCTCGCCGCCGCCGAGGCCATCCAGAAGCGCCTGCAGCCGGGTACGCCGGGCTGACCGGGCCGGGCCGGTCGCGGCGGTTGCACCAGACAACCGTCACCGGCCGGCTGCGCGTGCACGAATACCTGGTCGCATCAGGGGCTTTGCGTTAGCGTCGTCACATGGGAGTCAATCAGCGCGGACAGATCACCATGTCCGACAACGAGATCGCCGAGTTCATCGCCCGTAGCCGCACCGCGACCCTGGCCACCACCGGCCCCGACGGCGCGATCCATCTGGTGGCCATGTGGTACGGCGTGATCGACGGTGAGATCTGGTTCGAGACCAAGGCCAAGTCCCAGAAGGCGGTGAATCTGCGCCGCAATGGCCGGTGTTCGGTACTGATCGAGGACGGCGACACCTACGACACCTTGCGCGGCGTCGCCATCGAGGGCACCGCGGAGATCCTCGACGACCCCGATTCGTGTCTGCAGATCGGCATCTCGGTCTGGGAGCGCTACACCGGTCCGTACACCGAGGAGTCACGGCCCTTCGTCGACCAGATGATGCACAAGCGCGTGGCGGTGCGGATGATCGGCGAACGCACCCGCTCCTGGGATCACCGCAAGCTCGGACTGCCCCCGATGCCGGTGTCCGGTTCCACCGCCGAGTTCCACTAGACCCGGATCGCGGTACCGTCCGTCGCCGTCGTCACCACCCATATCGACCGGCACCACCGCGATACCGGCCTTCGGACGGGCACGCGATGACGGCGGTGACGATCGGTGCCCACATCGGCCCCACGTCTTCGGGGCGTGCAGACCGATCCGGATACCGGCCTTCGGACGGGCGCGGGGGTGGCGGATGCCGTGCAACCGGACGGGCCATGTGCGATCGCTGTGACGAAGGTCTCGGCGGCCGGGCATCCTGGCCGGCGCTCGGTGGGCCCGCGCGGCCGCCGCCGGCATCGCCCGCGCGAATCGACCATCCGTGCGAGTCGACGACGATCACGATGGATGGACCCGACCGGTTCGACACACCCCGACAAAGACGAAGGTCCCCTTCCCGGTGAACCGGGAAGGGGACCTTCAGGTGTAGCCCCGACGGGATTCGAACCCGCGCTACCGCCTTGAGAGGGCGGCGTCCTAGGCCGCTAGACGACGGGGCCATGGACCTTGTGTGGTCTCGCTGGGGTACCAGGACTCGAACCTAGAATGGCTGAACCAGAATCAGCTGTGTTGCCAATTACACCATACCCCAAGGGTTTTTCCCTTTTTCCCTTCGGAAAAGGACCTCCGAAAGATTAGCAGAGACCTACCCCTAAACTACAAATCGCCTGGTGAGAGGCTATTTTGCAGCCAAATCCCGGCCTGAACGCAGGCGGGCCAGCGACTTCTCCCGGCCGAGCAGCTCCATCGACTCGAACAACGGCGGGCTCACCTGCGAACCGGTCACCGCGACACGCACTGGACCGAAGGCCTTGCGCGGTTTGAGGCCCAGATCGTCCACCAGGGCCCCGTTGAGCGCATCGTGCAGCGCGGTGGTGTCCCAGGCCTCGAGGGCGTCCACAGCGGCGATGGCGGCGTCGAGCACCGGCACCGCGTCGGCACCGAGGTTCTTCGAGGCGGACTTCTCGTCGATCGTGAAGTCGGCGTCGGAGACGTAGAGGAACGACATCAGCGCCCAGGCCTCACCGAGCACCTGGATACGCGTCTGGACGAGCTCGGCGATCGCGGTGAAGCTCGCGTCGTCGACCGGCTCCGCGAGGTGCCCGTGCCCGATCAGATACGCCTTCAGCCGGCCGGCGAAGTCGCCGAGATCGAGCATCCGGATGTGCTCGGCATTGATCGCGTCGGCCTTCTTCTGGTCGAAGCGCGCCGGGTTGGAGTTGACCTGATGGACGTCGAACGCCTCGATCATCTGCTCGAGGGTGAACACGTCGGAGTCGCCCGAGTAGCCCCAGCCGAGCAGCGCCAGGTAGTTGAGCAGCCCCTCGGGGAGGAAGCCGCGGTCGCGGTGGTGCAGCAGGTTGGACTGCGGGTCACGCTTGGAGAGCTTCTTGTTGCCCTCGCCCATCACGAACGGCAGATGACCGAACTCCGGGACGGCCTCGGCCACACCGATACGCATGAGCGCCTCGTACAGCGCGATCTGCCGCGGCGTCGACGACAGCAGGTCCTCACCACGGAGCACGTGGGTGATCTTCATCATCGCGTCGTCGACCGGATTGACCAGGGTGTAGAGCGGGTCGCCGTTCGCGCGGGTGAGGGCGAAGTCGGGAACGGTCCCGGCCTTGATCGTGGTGGTGCCGCGAACCAGGTCGTCCCAGGACAGATCCCGATTCGGCATCCGCAGTCGCACAACGGGTTTGCGACCCTCGGCGCGATAGGCCTCGCGCTGCTCGTCGGTCAGGTCGCGGTCGAAGTTGTCGTAGCCGAGCTTCGGGTCGCGGCCGGCGGCACGGTGACGTGCCTCCACCTCCTCGGGACTGGAGAAGGCCTCATATGCCTCGCCCGCGGCGAGCAGTCGGGCCACCACGTCGAGATGGATGTCGCGCCGCTCGGACTGCCGGTACGGCCCGTAGGGTCCGCCGACCTCGGGGCCCTCGTCCCAGTCCAGACCCAGCCAGCGCAGCGATTCGAGGATCGCGTCGTACGACTCCTGGCTGTCGCGGGCGGCGTCGGTGTCCTCGATCCGAAAGACGAAGGTGCCCTTGTCATGGCGCGCCTGCGCGAAGTTGAACAACGCCGTTCGCACCATGCCGACGTGCGGGGTCCCGGTCGGCGACGGACAGAATCGGACACGGACTGCATCGGAACTGGTCATGGCCCTCAGGGTATCGAACCCGGCGAGCGCTCAGTCCCAGTGTCGGTTACAGAAGTCGATGATCAATCCGTTGACCTCGGCCGGCTGCTCCAGATACCCGAAGTGTCCGGCGCGGGCGACCTCGGCATACTCCGCCGCCGGGATCGCGTCGGCCACCTCACGGGCCAGGAACACCGGAAGCGTACGGTCGTCGGCGAATCCGACGACCAGCGACGGCACCGTGATCGCCCGGTAGGCGTCGAGCCGCGAGGTCTCCCCGGTGTGCAGTTCGAGCTGGGCACGCACACCCGGCGTCACCGTCTGCGGCGAGAACCCGATGATGTCGAGCCAGTCCCGCGCGGAACGATCGTCGGCGAGCGTGTGCGGCGAGAGGTTCATGTGCGCGGTGATCGCGGCCTCGTACTCGCTGGGCAGAGTGATCTTCTGGTCGTAGAGCGCCCGCTCCCCGGCCGAGAACGCCTGCTGCAGTGGGGTGCTGCGACCATAGGTGGCCAACATCACCGCACCGCGCACCACATCGGGGCGCGCGAGCGCGAGTTCCTGGGTGATGCGCGCACCGAGCGAGGTACCGATGACGAACGCCGGCCCGTCGCCGAGGTGCTCGATCAGACCTGCGGTGTCGGCGACCATGTCGTCGAGGGTGAATCCGTCGGCACACTCCGACGACGGCGCGATCCCGCGGTTGTCGAAGAGCGCCACCCGGTAGCCGGCCTTACGCAGCGCGGGCAACTGGTTGGCCTTCCAGACCCGCCCCGGACTGCCGGTGCCCATCACCATCACGACGAGCGGACCGGAACCGGCCACCTCGTAGGAGATGTCGATCCCGTTGATCCGGGCCTTCTGCGGCGCGGGTGCGGTCACGGTTTGTCCACCACCGGGTTGGTGAGCGTGCCCAACCCGGAGACGGTGACCGAAACCCGTTGTCCGGCAACCATCGGCCCGATCCCCTCCGGGGTACCGGTGAGGATCACGTCACCGGGGAGCAGGGTCATCACGCGGGAGATCCACTCCACGATCTCGCCGATGTCGTGCAACATCAACGAGGTTCGGCTGCGCTGCTTGACGACACCGTCGAGTTCGGTGACGAGTTCCACATCCGAGGGGTCGAAGTCGGTCTCGATCCACGGCCCGAGCGGACAGAAGGTGTCATACCCCTTGGCGCGCGTCCACTGCACGTCGATCGCCTGCTGATCACGGGCGGTGACGTCGTTGGCGACGGTGTAGCCGAGGATGACGTCGGCGGCCTTGGCGGCCGAGATGTCCTTGCAGGGGCGGCCGATCACCACTGCGAGCTCACCCTCGAAGTCCACCCGCTCGGAGGACGGCGGTCGCACGATCGGCACCTCGGGACCGATGATCGAGGTGTTGGGCTTGATGAAGATCACCGGATCGGCCGGTGCCTCGCCACCCATCTCGGCCGCGTGCGCGGCGTAGTTCTTGCCGATGCAGATCACCTTGGAGGCGAGGATCGGGGCGAGGAGCCGGACATCGGCGAGCGGCCACGACCGACCGGTGAAGGTCGGTGTGCCGAAGGGGTGTTCGGCGATCTCCTTGGCGATGACCCCGTTCTCGGAGTCCTCCAGGGAGACAAAGGCGACACCGTCGGGACTGGCGATTCGACCAAGACGCATGGGTCGAAGCCTATCGCACGCGACGATGTCCACACTGCGAGACGTCGATTGGTCGCACCACGTGACACCGTTCTACAATGTGAACATTCTGTTTCATTATGTGAGACAGTCGCGATCGCCAGGAGGTGTCATGGAAGCCGTCGAATCCGTCGGAGCCACCCGCAGGTGGGTCATGCTCGTGTGCTCGCTGATCGCGGCCATGACCACGACCTGCGTGGTGAGCGGCTTCGCCTATCTCATCCCGGCGCTGCACTCCGACGGCATGTCCATCACCGATGCCTCGGTGCTGGCGACCATCCCGACCGTCGGACTGATGCTGGCGATCCTGGGTTGGGGTGTGCTGCTCGACCGTCACGGCGAGCGGCTGATCCTGATGATCTCGTTGACCATCACGTTTGTCGGTGCGCTGACGACCCTGGCCGCCGCGTGGGCACACGCACCGCACTGGGTACTGGCGGTCTGCCTGTTCGTCGGCGGACTCGGGTCGGGTGCGGCCAACGGCGCGAGTGGCCGGATCGTCGTCGGGTGGTTCCCACCCCGACAGCGCGGAACCGCGATGGGCGTGCGGCAGATGGCCCAGCCGTTGGGGATCGCGGTCTGCGCGTTGACGATGCCGGTGATCGCCGCACGGAACGGGATCGCCGCTGCATTGATCGTGCCCGCGGTGGTGACCGGGATCGGGTTGCTGGTGTGCATCGTCGGGATCGTCGATCCCCCGGCCCGGCCGGGCGGTGCCGCCGCCGGCGAGCCCCAGCCCAATCCGTACCGTCGCAGTTCGTTCCTGGCGCGTGTGCACGCGGTGAGCGTGTTGCTCGTCATCCCGCAGTCGATGCTGTGGACCTTTGTCCCCACGTGGCTGATCGTCGCCAAGCACTGGTCGCCGGCGTCGGCGGGGCTGATGGTCACCGTGACGCAGACCGTGGGTGCGCTGGGCCGGATCGCCGCCGGCCGGTGGTCGGATGCCTGGTTGTCGCGGATGCGACCGATCCGGGTGATCGCCTCGGTCGCGGCACTGGCGATGGCCGCATTGGCCCTCACCGATTGGCTCGACACCCCGGCGGCGGTGGCGATCATGATGGTGGCCTCCATCGTCAGCGTCGCCGACAACGGGCTGGCCTTCACCGCGATCGCCGAGTTCGCCGGACCGCGGTGGAGCGGACGCGGTCTCGCGGTGCAGAACACCGCACAGTATCTGGCGACGGCGGCGATCACTCCCGCCTTCGGTGCGGTGATCACCGCGGCCGGCTTCCCGATCGCGTTCCTGATCGGTGCTGCCGCACCGCTTGTCGCCATCCCCCTGGTGCCCGCCGACCCGGTACCCGAGCTGGAGCCGGTGGCCTGACCCGGTCACCGGTCGGCCGGGCGCCGATCAGCCGTCCGCACCCGGCCGGATGCCCGCGTTGATCAGTCCGGCCGCGATGTCGGCGTCGTCGACCACCACCACGTCGCGTCGACCGTCGGATCGCGTGAGCAGCAGTCCCGGGCCGGAGCGGAGCACGAAACCCTGTGCCCCGCGCAGGGGTCCACGCACCGAGAGCCGGAATCCGTAGCCGCCGAAGTCGGCCAGTGCGCGGACCGGCACCACCTCGGCCCGGACCACGTCGTCCATCGGAATCCGGCGGCGTGGCCGGCCGAGGATGCCCCGGACCTCGATCTGCCTGCGGTCGACCGTGACCCGCACCGACCACAGAGCGGCGGCCGAGAACAGCACCACGACGATCGGGACCAGCAGCCACCACGGCCCGATCGCCACCGCGATGATCAGCAGGACCAGTTCGACGACGCCGACGAGTGCGGCGGCCCAGGGCGACGTGGAGACGTTGCGGCGCCAGAAGAACTGTTCTCCGGCGGCGAGGTCACCGAGCGGTGCGACACCGACGGCGTCCGGTGCGGCAGCCGTCCATGTGGGGATCAGTGCCGCCGACGCCACCGCGACGAGCACTGCGACACCGAAGGTGATCACGATCGGCCACACCGGCGTCGACAGCGAATCGATGTCGGTGACTCCGCGCTGGTCCGCCGCCACCGACGGGGCGATCCCGGCGATGACCACGGCGAGAAAGTTCACCAGCGCCACCACGGTGCGCGTGATCCGCGTGTCGCGACCCCACCAGCAGGTGGCCCCGCCGATCACCGCACCGATCACCGCCGCGGCCACCGCCATCACCATGGCACCGGTGATACTGCTCGTGCCGTCGACACCGTGGGAGCCCCAGTGCGAGGCAATGGGATCGGGGAGGTCCGGCCGCCACGCGCTGAGCAACGACACGGCCACCGCACCGGCCGCGACCGGTGGGACGATCCCCAGCGGCAGCATCCGAAGACGTTGCGCCCGTGTCGGTCCCGATGAGCTATGCATGCCCGTCGCGGGGGTGGTCATGACATCCTCCTGGTGATCTCGGTGGTCAGTTCCGTTGCACTCACGCCGAATCGCCGCGCCACCTCGACCAGCGCGTCGACCGCGGCACCCCATTCCGCCCTGGATGGCGCCGATTCGGACACCACCGCACCGCGGCCACGCCGGAGTTCGACGAGCCCCTCGTCGCGCAGCATCTGATAGCCACGCAGCACGGTGTGCACGTTCACCTCGAGCGAGGCGGCAAGATCCCGGGCCGTCGGCAACCGCTCCCCCGGCACCACGTCTCCGGCGGCGATGGCCCGACGGACCGACGCCGCAATCTGTTCGAAGATCGGAGCACGATCGGCAGGATCGATTCGGATGAGCACAACCAGATCCTATAGTTCTATTTGAACTAGAACAAGTAGTGTCGGTCTGGTCAGTGGTGACAGACCTCCGGCCGCGCGGCCACGCCCCAACCGCCGGTTGAGCAGGACGTTCCCCAC
>NZ_BCNF01000005.1 GCF_001485495.1 Gordonia desulfuricans NBRC 100010
AGCAACATCACGCCAGAACGCACCCACCTCCGAGGTACTCACCACCCAACATCGGCCTACGGAGATTTCGACACGCGTCGTCGAAACCTCAGCCACGTCACCCCGGAACGCACCCACCACCGAGGTGCCCACCACCCGACATCAGCCGCCGGAGGTTTCGACACGCCTCGCCGCTACGCTCCTCACCGGCTCAACCAGCAAGAACCACACCCCACGGCCGCGCGCCGTCGCGTGTCTGGACTGACGAAGAGCGAGGGAGCTTGCGACCGAGGTGATGAGGAGGGAAGACGCGCGGTAAGGCGAGCGGCCCGCGACGACGAAGTCGGCGCAGACAAACACAGCGCAGACAAACACAGCAGACGACCGAAGGCCGGCCCCGAGTGGGGACCGGCCTTCGTTCACATCAGTCGAGAAACGTTGCGCTACAGGCGCTCGCGGATTCGCTTTCCGATCTCCGACGTCGACAGCGTCTGTCCGTTGCGTTCGAGCAGGTCGTCGGCGACGGCCTTCTCCACGCGGCGGGCGGCGTCGGCTTCACCGAGCTGCTCGAGCAGCAGGGCCGCCGACAGGATCGCGGCGGTCGGATCGGCCTTGCCCTGGCCTGCGATGTCGGGGGCGCTGCCGTGCACCGGCTCGAACATCGACGGGTTGGTCCCGGTGGCGTCGATGTTGCCCGACGCCGCCAGCCCGATACCACCGGACACCGCGGCGGCGATGTCGGTGATGATGTCGCCGAACAGGTTGTCGGTGACGATCACGTCGAAGCGGCCCGGATCGGTGACCAGGTAGATGGTCGCCGCGTCCACGTGGCAGTAGTCGGTGGTGACGTCCGGGTACTCCTTGCCGATCTCGTCCACCGCACGGCTCCACAGCGAACCGGCGAAGGAGAGCACGTTGGTCTTGTGGACCAGCGTGAGGTGCTTGCGGCGTCGGGTCGCCCGCTCGAAAGCGTTGCGGACCACACGCTCCACACCGAAGCGGGTGTTGAGGCTGACCTCGGTCGCCACCTCGTTGGGGGTGCCGACGCGGATGGCGCCACCGTTGCCGGTGTAGGGCCCCTCGGTGCCCTCGCGGACCACCACGAAGTCGATGTCGGGGTCACCGGCCAGCGGCGAGGTCACTCCCGGCAGACGACGCGACGGACGCAGGTTGACGTGGTGGTCGAGTGCGAACCGCATCTTGAGCAGCAGACCGCGCTCGAGCACGCCGGACGGCACCGACGGGTCGCCGATGGCGCCGAGCAGGATCGCGTCGTGCTCTCGGAGCGAGTCCAGGTCTGCGTCGGTGAGCAGCTCACCGTTGCGGTGGTAGCGGCGTGCACCCAGGTCGTACTCGGTGGTCTCGACGTCGGGCACGACGGTGCGCAGCACCTCGAGTGCCTCGGCGATGACCTCGGGTCCGATGCCGTCACCGGCGATCACGGCGAGTTTCATGACAGGTCCACCTGCTCGATCAGGGTGGCACCCACGGCGCCACTGATGGCGTCGACGACGGAGTCGTCGACCTTGCGGCTGACGCGCAGGATGACGGTGGCACCGGTTCCCTCGGCGTCCTGCGACAGCGCGGCGGCCAGGATGTCGATGCCGGCATCGCCCAGCAGGGTGCCGATCTTGCCCAGCGAGCCCGGCTGATCGGTGTAGCTGACCAGCAGGTTGAGGCCCTCGGCACGCAGGTCGAAGTTGCGGCCGTTGATGTTGACGATCTTCTCCACCAGGCGTGGCTCGGTGATCGAGCCGGACACGTTGTGCACCGACCCGTCGGCGAACACGGCCTTGACGTCGACGACGCTGCGGTGGTTGGGGCTCTCAGTGGCGGTGGTGACCTCGCTGGTCACGCCACGGGCCTCGGCCACGGCGGGGGCGTTGACGAAGGTGATCGGGTCGTCGAGCACGGCCTGGAACAGACCGCGCAGCGCCGACAGTCCCAGCACCGAGACGTCGCTGGAGGCCAGCTCACCGCGCACGTCGACGACGATCGACGACGGCAGTTCGGTGCTGATCGCACCGATCAGCACACCGAGCTTGCGGGCCATCTCCAGCCACGGGGCGACCTCTTCGTCGACCTTGCCGCCGGTGATGTTCACCGCGTCGGGGACGAAGTGGCCGGCCAGCGCCAGACGCACGCTCTTGGCGACGTCGGTGCCGGCACGATCCTGGGCCTCGCTGGTGGATGCACCGAGGTGCGGGGTCACCACAACCTGCGGCAGCTCGAACAGCGGCGAGTCGGTGCACGGCTCGGAGGCGTACACGTCGAGGCCGGCGCCGCGGACCTGACCGGAGTTGATCGCGTCGGCCAGCGCCTGCTCGTCGACCAGACCACCACGGGCGGCGTTGACGATGATGACGCCCTTCTTGGTGCGGGCGAGCTGCTCGGCACCGATCAGACCCAGGGTCTCCGGGGTCTTGGGCAGGTGCACGGTGATGAAGTCGGCGCGCTCGAGCAGTTCGTCGAGGGAGACCAGCTCGATGCCCAGCTGGGCGGCGCGGGCCGGCGACACGTAGGGGTCGTAGGCGATGATGTGGGTCTCGAAAGCGGCGAGACGCGCGGCGACCAGCTGACCGATGCGGCCGAGGCCGACCACGCCGACGGTCTTGTCGAAGATCTCCACGCCGTTGAACGACGAACGCTTCCAGGCGTGCTCGCGCAGCGTGGCGTCGGCGGCCGGGATCTGGCGCGCGGTCGACAGCAGCAGGCTGATCGCGTGCTCGGCGGCGGTGTGGATGTTCGACGTCGGAGCGTTGACCACCATGACGCCACGCGCGGTGGCGGCCGGCACGTCGACGTTGTCGAGGCCGACGCCTGCACGGGCGATGATCTTGAGCTTCTTGCCGGCGTCGAGCACGTCGGCGTCGACAGTGGTGGCGGAACGGACCAGGAGCGCATCGGCGTCGACGACGGCCTCGAGGAGCTTGGGACGGTCGGGGCCGTCCACCCAGCGCACCTCGACACCGTCACCGAGGGCTTCCACGGTGGACGGGGCCAGTTTGTCGGCGATGAGGACGACCGGCAGGCCTGCTGTGGTCACAGTTGTTCTCCAGAATCGGTTGCGAGGTCGGGTGCGATGCCCTAAAAGCATCCAGCAGACAGCTTAGAGGGCGTGACCAGGACCTTGGTCACCGGTCGTCCAAACCCGGGACCTCCTGCGGTCCGTGGGGAGTACATTGTGATCGTCGTTACCCGGACGCCATCACGGATCGGTTGCAATGCGGACGCGGTTGTCCCGGTGGGGACGGCACGGCCCGTGGCGCCGGTACGGTTGACTACCGGACGTCGTACCCGCGTGTTGAGCGGCGCGTCGGACGTCGGGTGAGGACGAGGTCGGGTTAGTCGAGAGTGGAGTGTGAATGAAGAAGAAGCTGACAGTACTGTTGGCTGTCCTGGCAGCGACCGTACTGGCAGGTTGGGGGGCACCGGGTATCGCAACGGCGGCACCGGCGAAGATCTACCTCGGCGGAGGATCGGGAATCCTGGTCCTCAAGGGCGGCAACTCCGCGTCGGCGTGCACACTGACCACCATCGGGCATGCCAAGACCGGTGAGCTGATCGGTATCACCGCGGGCCATTGTGGAAAGCCCGGCCAGGTGGTGCTGTCGGAGACGTACTCCGATCGTGGCCAGGCCGGTGTGATCACGTACTCCAATGCCAAGGACGACGTCGCGATCATCCAGTTCGACAAGAGCCGGGTGGTGCCGCAGCGCTCGGTCAACGGTGTCACCATCCGTTCCATCGACACCCGTCCGATCGGTTTCCCGACCATCGCGTGCAAGACGGGCCGCACCACCGGCAACACCTGCGGTATCGCATGGTTCTCCGACGGTGATGTCCACTTCTCCCAGATCTGCGTGATCGAGGGCGATTCGGGTAGCCCCGTCGTGGTCGGTGACCGCCTGGTCGGCATGGTCAACGCCTACTACTTCCTCGGCTGCATCGGACCGGAGACCGGAACCAACATCGGACCGGTGCTCAACTACGTGAAGACCACCAAGTACAAGGGTTTCACCCCGATCTGATCCACCGGGTCCGATCGACAGAGCATTTCTCCAGGGCTGCGCCCCTTCCCGATCAGGGAAGGGGCGCAGTTGTTTTCACGTTTCCGGGTCCGGTTCGGGGATGCACGTCGTCGGATACGGTCGACGGGGCTCGCCCCGGGCGGACCCGCGACCGAGCACGACACGCGGCGCCCGTGACCCGGGTCCCCTTGACCCCCGGCACCGTCCGGTCCACCCCCCGCCCCCCGGATCGGTCCGCACCGGCGTCGGCCCAGACCACAGAGACCGTCCGACAGCAGAGACCGTCCGACAGCAGAGAGCCCACGGGCCCCGCACTCCGGTGTCCGGAAGATGCGGGGCCCGTGGGCTCTGTGGTGCAGATCAGCCGATGACTCAGGCGGTCTCGGTGATCGGGCGGTCGACCCAGCTCATCAGGTCACGCAGCTTCTTGCCGGTCACCTCGATGGGGTGCTCGGCGTTCTTCGCGCGCAGGCCCTCGAGCTCCTTGTTGCCGCCCTCGACGTTGGCGACGAGGCGCTTGACGAAGGTGCCGTCCTGGATGTCCTTCAGGATGGCGCGCATGCGCTCCTTGGTGTCGGCGTCGATGACGCGCGGGCCCGACAGGTAGCCACCGAACTCGGCGGTGTCGGAGACCGAGTAGTTCATGCGGGCAATGCCACCCTCGTACATGAGGTCGACGATCAGCTTGAGCTCGTGCAGCACCTCGAAGTAGGCCATCTCCGGGGCGTAGCCGGCCTCGACCATGACCTCGAAACCGGTCTTGACCAGTTCCTCGGTGCCACCGCAGAGCACGGCCTGCTCGCCGAAGAGGTCGGTCTCGGTCTCTTCCTTGAAGGTGGTCTTGATGATTCCGGCGCGGCCACCACCGATGGCGGAGGCGTAGCTCAGCGCGAGGGCCTGGCCCTCACCCTTCGGGTCCTGCTCGATGGCGATCAGGCAGGGCACGCCCTTGCCGTCGACGAACTGGCGGCGGACCAGGTGGCCCGGTCCCTTCGGGGCGACCATGCCGATGGTGACGTTGGCCGGGGGCTTGATCAGGCCGAAGTGGATGTTCAGGCCGTGACCGAAGAACAGGGCGTCGCCGTCCTTCAGGTTGGGCTCGATGTCCTCGGTGAAGATCTGGGCCTGGCTGGTGTCGGGGGCCAGCAGCATGATGACGTCGGCCCAGGCGGCGGCCTCGGCGTTGCTCATCACCTTCAGGCCCTGCTCGGCGGCCTTCTCGCGCGACTTGCTGCCCTCACGCAGACCGATCGCGACGTCCACTCCGGAGTCACGCAGCGACAGCGAGTGGGCGTGGCCCTGGCTGCCGTATCCGATCACCGCGACCTTGCGGCCCTGGATGATCGACAGATCCGCGTCGTCGTCATAGAACAGTTCAATCGCCACAGTTGGCTTCCCTTCACTATTGTGGTGTGCCCCAGGCGATTCGGTTCTCGACGCGAGGGGCCCGATGTTACTTGCGGTAGGTCAGCGGTTGGCCGACATGCTCTTGGGTCCTCGTCCGAGGGTGACCGCCCCGGATTGGGCGATCTCGCGGATGCCGTACGGATCGAGCATCCGCAGCAGCGCCTCGAGCTTCTCGCCGGTGCCGGTCGCCTCGATGGTCAGCGACTCCGGTGACACGTCGATCACCTTGGCGCGGAACAGGTTCACCACCTCGATGACCTCGGTACGGACCGACGAGTCGGCGCGCACCTTGACCATCAGGAGCTCGCGCGAGACCGAACTCGACGGATCCTGCTCGACGATCTTGATCACGTTGATCAGCTTGTTCAGCTGCTTGGTGACCTGCTCGAGCGGGAAGTCCTCCACCGAGACCATGATCGTCATCCGCGAGATGCCCTTGATCTCGGTCGGACCGACGGCCAGCGATTCGATGTTGAAGCCGCGGCGCGAGAACAGCGACGAGACGCGTGCCAGGACGCCCGGGCGGTCCTCCACGAGCACGCTCAGCGTATGGGTACTCACTTGCTCTCACCCTCCTGGCCGAGATTGGTTTCCTGGTTGACGATCTCGTGGATCGCCGACGGATCGGCGGCCGACGCGTCGTCGTCGAACAGCGGACGGATGTCACGGGCGGCCATGATCTGGTCGTTGCCGGTTCCGGCGGCGACCATCGGCCAGACCTGTGCGTCGGCCCCGACGATGAAGTCGATCACGACCGGGCGGTCGTTGATCTCGCGGGCCTTGGCGATCACCTCGTCGACGTCGGCCTCGTTCTCCACACGGAAGGCGGCACAGCCGAGGGCCTCGGCGAGCTTCACGAAATCCGGGATGCGCATCGAGTGCGTCGCCAGATCGGTGTTGGAGTAGCGCTCCTCGTAGAACAGCGTCTGCCACTGGCGGACCATGCCCAGGTTGCCGTTGTTGATCAGGGCGACCTTGATCGGGATGCCCTCGATCGCACAGGTGGCCAGCTCCTGGTTGGTCATCTGGAAGCAGCCGTCACCGTCGATCGCCCACACCTCCTTCTCGGGTGCGGCCATCTTGGCGCCCATCGCCGCCGGGACGGCGTAGCCCATGGTGCCCAGACCACCGGAGTTGAGCCAGCTGCGCGGCTTCTCGTAGGAGATGAACTGCGCGGCCCACATCTGGTGCTGGCCGACGCCGGCGCAGTACACCGCGTCGGGTCCCGCGAGCCGGCCGATCTGCGAGATGACGAACTCCGGCGACATCGAACCGTCGGCCGGACGGTCGTAGCTCAGCGGGTAGGTGCGACGGATGCCGTCGAGGTAGGCCCACCACTCGGTGAGATCCGGCGCGGTGTCGGTGGTGGCCCGCTCGTTGCGCAGGGTCTCGATCAGGTCGATGATCACGGCCTGGCAGTCACCGACGATCGGGACGTCGGCGTGACGGTTCTTGCCGATCTCGGCCGGGTCGATGTCGGCGTGGATGACCTTGGCGTCCGGCGCGAACGACGACAGCTGTCCGGTGACGCGGTCGTCGAACCGGGCACCCAGGGTGATCAGCAGATCGCTGCGCTGCAGTGCGGCGACCGCGGCGACGGTGCCGTGCATACCCGGCATACCCAGGTGCAGGTTGTGCGAGTCCGGGAATGCGCCACGCGCCATCAGTGTGGTGACGACGGGGATGCCGGTCAGCTCGGCGAGCTCGAGCAGTTCTTCGGAGGCGTTGGCCTTGATCACGCCGCCGCCGACGTAGAGCACCGGGTTCTTGGCGGCATTGATCAGACGTGCGGCCTCGCGGACCTGCTTGCCGTGCGGCTTGGTGACCGGACGGTAGCCCGGCAGGTCGATCTGCGGCGGCCACGAGAAGGTGGTCTGGCTCTGCAGGATGTCCTTCGGGATGTCGACGAGGACGGCGCCGGGGCGGCCGCTCTCGGCGATGTGGAAGGCCTCGGCGATGACCTGCGGGATCTCGGCGGCATTGCTGACCAGGAAGTTGTGCTTGGTCACCGGCATGGTGATGCCGGAGATGTCGGCCTCCTGGAAGGCGTCGGTACCGATCAGCGCGCGACCGACCTGGCCGGTGATGGCGACCACCGGGACCGAGTCCATCTGGGCGTCGGCGAGCGGGGTGACCAGGTTGGTGGCACCCGGGCCGGAGGTGGCCATCATGACGCCTGCACGGCCGGCGACCTGTGCGTAGCCGGTGGCAGCGTGCCCGGCGCCCTGCTCGTGCCGGACCAGGACGTGCCGGACCTTCTGCGAGTCGAGCAGCGGATCGTAGACCGGCAGGACCGCCCCACCGGGGATACCGAAGACGACGTCGACACCGAGTTCCTCGAGCGACCGGACCACCGACTGGGCACCCGAGACACGCTCGGGGGCGACGGTGTTCTGCCGTACGGCGCGGAGGTTCCCTGCCGCTGGCGATTCCTGACGCGCGGCGGGGACGGACGAGCCGGCTCCGCTGGTGTCCGTACGTGCTGTTGGTGCGCTCACTGCACGGTCCTTCGTGTTCGTGGTCTTGACTGGTGGGTGGGGCTTGATCGGTGGCAACAAAAAACCCCCGACAGCGAGGCTGTTCGAGGGTGGCGCGTCGATGCTGGCTTGGGTCTACGAGGTGACCGGTCAGGCGACGACGCGCCGGCCGATTACTACGAGAAGCTCGTTGTGCATCACGTCGTTCACGGTAGGGGTGCAGATAGTACAGAGTCAAACTCCGCCCCCGATGGTCCCACATCCTGGGAAGACACTGGTCGTCGGGGCGACCGGGGAGAGGCCCGCAGACCTGAGGCGGTGCGGATGCCACAATGGGTCTGTGTCTTCTGCTGCATCTTCCGGTTCCGAGTCCACGCCGGCAGCTTCCGGCGCCGATCCGGAGGTGCCCGAGCTGCCCCAGACCTTCCGCCTGAGCAAGCTCGCCTACTTCGCGGTCCCGATGGCCTTCCTGGTGGCCCTCGTCCTGGCCGGGGCGAGTCTCCCCTGGCTCGGCTGGACGTTGATCCTGCCGGTGTTCCTGGCGCTGTGGATCGCCCGGATCCGGACCGTGGTCACCGAGGACGGACTGCGTGCGGTCAGTACCTTCTCCGCCCGCGACGTCAGCTGGCCCGAGATCGAGGGCCTGCAGTTCACCAAGTGGGGTCCGGTGCGTGCGGTTCTCGCCGACGACACCCGGGTGAAGCTGCCGACCATCACCTTCCAGGACCTGCCGCGCCTGTCGGCGGCGAGCCGGGGCCGCATCCCGGATCCGTACGCGTCGGCCGACGCCGCACGCTGACCTCCCGACGGCTCGCGGGCGACGCCGGGATGGCTACCCGGTGACACCCAGGTGAACGCACACTGACCTGTGGTTTCGCCGGTGAGCTCGAACCCTGGTGCCGCCGCGGGGACGATAGGGTTCATCCGTGACCCAGCAGATCGTGAACCCCGACGAGATCGGCGCCCTGATCGACGGCGGCGCCCTCACCGAGGCCGGCGACCTCCTCGCCACACTGCACCACGGTGAAGTGGCCGGCATCCTCGACCGTCTCCCCCGCAAGCGTCGCGGCGTCGCATTCCGCCTGCTGCCCAAACCCACCGCGGTCGAGGTGTTCGACGACCTGACCGCCGTATCGCAGGTCGACCTGATCGCCGATCTCGGCACCGCCGACGTCGCCGAGGCCTTCGATCATCTCGATCCCGACGACCGCGCCGAACTCCTCGACGAACTCCCGGCCGCCGTCGCCAAGGCCCTGGTCCAGCAGCTGACCCCGGACGAACGGGAGATGACCGGTGTCGTCCTCGGCTTCGCGCGTGGCTCGGTGGGCCGCCGGATGAGCCCGGAGGTGGTGCACGCCTACGTCGACGACACCGCCGCGGCGGCCCTCGAACGGGTCAAGGAACGCGGCCACGAGGTCGAGACCATCTACACGGTCCCGGTGATCGGTGAGGGCCGCGTCCTGCGGGGTGTGGTCAGCCTTCGTGATCTCCTGCTCAGCGATCCCGACACCCCCTTGTCGGCGATGATGCACAAGCCGATCGCCGCCTACGCCGACGACGACGCCGAGCTCACCGCCCAGCGCTGTATCGACCGCGCGGTCCTGGCCATGCCGGTCACCGACCGGGAACGCCGGCTGGTCGGGATGCTCACCATCGACGACGCCGCCGAGGTGGTCGAGCAGGCCCGCGACACCGACGAGGCGCGTGCCGGTGCGAGCGAGCCGCTGCGCGAGCCCTACCTGCTGGCATCGGTCCTGTCGATCACCCGCGCCCGCATCGTGTGGCTGTTCGTGCTGGCCGTGTCGGCCATCCTGACCGTCAACGTGCTCGAGATCTTCGAGGGCACCCTCGAGCAGAAGGTGGCGCTGGCGCTGTTCATCCCGCTGCTGACCGGGATCGGCGGCAACACCGGGTCGCAGGCGGCCACCACGGTGACCCGTGCACTGGCCACCGGCGAGGCCGCACCCCGCGACGTGCTGCGGGTGGCCGGCAAGGAGGTCCGGGTGGGTCTGACCCTCGGCACGGTCCTCGGCATCGTCGGCTTCGCCGTCGCCGGCCTGGCCTATGAGCTGGAGATCGGCACGGTGATCGGCCTGACCATCCTGTCGATCTGCACGATGGCGGCGACGGTCGGCGGCATGATGCCGCTGATCGCGAAGTCGATCCGGGTCGATCCGGCGGTGTTCTCCACCCCGTTCATCTCGACCTTCTGCGACGCGACCGGCCTGATCATCTACTTCATGATCGCCAAGGCCGTGCTGGGCATCTGACCACCGGCGTCCACAGCGCAGATCGGCGGACCGGGAATCCGGGGGCGGGGAATCTCCGACCGGGTGCGCGACGTTGACCTCGATCGGTGGGTACGACCGTTTCGTGACCCTTGACGTGGGCCGAAGTTTTTGTTGGCCCAGGTGAGCGGGGAGTAACGTGGACGGTCAGCAGCCCACCGCGCAATCGTGCGTCAGCACCCTGTCTGATCGAGGAAGTCCATGCCAGCCCTGAGGTCCCGCACCACCACCGTCGGCCGCGAGGCGGCCGGAGCCCGCTCCCTGTGGCGTGCCACCGGTATGACCGACGACGATTTCGGCAAACCGATCGTCGCCATCGCGAACTCCTACACCCAGTTCGTTCCGGGTCACGTGCATCTCAAGGACGTGGGCGAGATCGTCGCCGACGCCGTGCGGGCGGCCGGTGGCGTGCCGCGCGAGTTCCACACCATCGCCGTCGACGACGGCATCGCGATGGGCCACAGCGGCATGCTCTACTCGCTGCCGAGCCGCGAGATCATCGCCGACTCGGTCGAGTACATGGTCAATGCCCACACCGCCGACGCGCTGGTGTGTATCTCCAACTGCGACAAGATCACTCCCGGCATGCTCAATGCCGCGATGCGCCTGAACATCCCCACCGTGTTCGTCTCCGGTGGTCCGATGGAGGCCGGTAAGGCCGTCGTCGTCGACGGTGTCGCCCACGCCCCCACCGACCTGATCACCACCATCTCCGCCTCGGCCAACTCCGACGTCGACGACGACGGACTGAGCGAGGTCGAACGGTCGGCGTGCCCGACGTGTGGTTCCTGTTCGGGCATGTTCACCGCGAACTCGATGAACTGCCTCACCGAGGCCCTCGGCCTGGCCCTGCCGGGCAACGGTTCGACCCTGGCCACCCACGAGGCACGCCACGCGCTGTTCGAGCGCGCCGGCCGGGTCGTGGTGGAGGCCGCCAACCGCTGGTACCGCGACGACGATGCCTCGGTGCTGCCGCGAAACATCGCCACCCCCACCGCTTTCCGCAATGCGATGGCGCTCGACGTCGCGATGGGCGGCTCCACCAACACGGTGCTGCACATCCTGGCCGCCGCACAGGAGGGTGAGGTCGCCGACTTCGATCTGACGGTGATCGACCAGATCAGCCGTCAGGTGCCCTGCCTGTCCAAGGTGTCGCCCAACTCCGACTACCACATGGAGGACGTCCACCGGGCCGGTGGAATCCCCGCGATCCTGGGCGAACTGCGCCGCGGCGGTCTGATCGACGACACCGCCTCGACCGTCCACTCCACCACCCTGGGTGCGGGCCTGGACGACTGGGACATCCGCGGCGGCAAGGCGACCGACGCCGCGGTGGAGCTGTTCCACGCCGCCCCCGGTGGCGTGCGCACCACCACCCCGTTCTCCACCGCCAACCGCTGGAGTTCACTCGACACCGACGCCGAGGGCGGATGCATCCGCGACATCGAGCACGCCTACACCGTCGAAGGTGGCCTGTGCGTGCTGCGGGGCAACCTCGCCGAGGACGGCGCGGTCCTCAAGACCGCCGGTATCAGCGAGGACCTGTGGCACTTCGAGGGTCCGGCCCGCGTGGTCGAGAGCCAGGAGGACGCCGTCCACGTCATCCTGTCGAAGACCCTGCAGGCAGGTGAGGTGCTGGTGGTCCGCTACGAGGGCCCGTCCGGTGGTCCCGGTATGCAGGAGATGCTGCATCCCACCGCCTTCATGAAGGGCACGGGCATGGGCAAGAAGTGCGGCCTGATCACCGACGGCCGGTTCTCCGGCGGGTCGTCGGGACTCTCGGTCGGCCACATCTCGCCCGAGGCCGCGGCCGGCGGCGTGATCGGTCTGATCGAGGACGGCGACCACATCCTGATCGACGTCAAGACCCGCCGCCTCGACGTGCTCGTCGACGACGAGGTCCTCGCCGAGCGGCGCGCCAAGATGGAGGCCTCCGAGCGTCCGTGGGCCCCGAAGGACCGGCACCGTCCCGTCACCACCGCTCTGCGCGCCTACGCCAAGCTCGCCACCTCCGCCGACAAGGGTGCCGTGCGCTCGGTCGACTGAGACCGGCCGGCGACCGGACACTCGCCGGCTGAGGCGTCCCGTGAGGGGTGCGCCTCAGCCGCCGAGTTTCGGCGGCTCGAGAGGGTTGCTGCCATTGCACAGGATCCACGCCGCGATCCCCACGGCGATGGCGATGATCAACACCGCGACCGACCCGATGTAGGGGCGTCGGGCCCACTTGCGGGATCGGTCCAGGGAGTAGGCGCCGGGGCCGGTCAGGACCAGGGCCGCGGTGGCGCCGATGAGCACGAGGTCGTATTGATGAAGGGGCATGAGCGGCCCGAACAACGCGATCGTGCGATACATCGCCACGTCGATGATGGAGACGAACACCGTCATCCACAGCACCAGGCCCGCCCCGATCGGGGTGAGTAGACCGAGGATCAGCAGCGCGCCGCCCGCGGTCTCCGACACCGCCCCCGCGATCGCGACCGCCCTGGTGAGATCGGCATTCGCCGGGTTGGCCTTGTCGGTGAACAGGTCCTGGAAGCCGTCGAGGCCCCATCCCTGCCACCAGCCGAACAGTTTCTGCAGGCCGTGACCGATGGCCATCCAGCCGATGACCAGTCGAAGAATCAGCAGACCCGCGTCGAGGGTGCCGCGGCGTTCCGCGGTGACGGCCGGGGCGTTGCCGGGCTGCCCGGTGCCGTCGAGATGGTCGGGACGGTCCCCGGCGTCGGCGAGCGGCGCGGCGAGCAACGACGTCGCCTCGGCACCCTCGACGTACTCGGGGTCGCCCGCGGTCAGTTCCATCGTCGGATGCGACTCGACGGCATGGTCGTCGGTCGGATGGTCACCGGCCGGTCGGTCGGTCGTCGTCTCGTCGGGCACCGGTCGTCGACGGGACTCGGCCAGCTCCGGGAAGGTCTCCTCGACCGACGGGATCGGGGTCGCCTGATCGGCCGGCGCCGCGGCCGGGGGGACCTGGGTGACCGGGGCCGACGGGGTTCGCCGGGTGACCGGGGGCGTCTGCGCCGGAGTCGGGACCGTCGGCGCCTCGCCGACGTCGGTGACCGGCGGCAGCGGAGCGGGGTTGCGGGGCCGTCCGGCGGGCGGCAGGTCGAACTGGTGGGTGGCCACCTCGTCGGGATCGAGGTCGTCGAGGTGATCGACCCGCGACACGTGGTGACGGTCGTAGAAACTGTCGCGATCACCGGCCGGTCGCGGCTGCACGGAGAACGCCTCGGTCGGCTCGTCGTAGGGGCTCGGCGGCCGGAAGTCCTCCCGGCCGCCACCGGACTGGTCGCGTTCACTCACACCGCCGACTCTAGATGCCGGGGCCGGCATGCCACGGATCGGCGCGCGGGCCACCGCCGCCGATCGCCTACTGTGGTGGGCATGCGATTGGGGCGGCAGCACCATGGGCCGCGGGGCCGGACAGCTTCCCGACGTGGGTCATCCACGTCCGGGGTCCGCGCGCTGGCCGCAGGTGTGATGGTGGTGGCACTGGCATTCACCGCGGGCTGTGATTTCTCTCAGCAGGATCAGGATCGGGCCGCCGGACAGTTCAGTGCCAACGACGAGTCGATCGCCGTGCCGCAGAGCCAGCCCCCACAGAGCCGGCCCGGGGGCACCGAGTCACAGGAACCGCCACCACCGGGGCCGTGCGTCGATCCCGACCCCGCGGTCATCGCGACCTGCCTCGCCTCGACCGGTGGGGTGCGGGCGGGCGACGACCAGGGCGAGAGCACGATCGTCGCCGAACGCACCACCGGCAAGATCATCACCACCAAACGCTATGGGCCGCAACGGGTGGTGACCACATTTCCGGTGGACGCCACCGGCGACGGCGGGTTGATCGACTTCGCCTACTCCCCCACCTACGACCAGGATCAGCTCATCTATGCGCTGATCACCACCGGCTCGGACAATCGGGTGGTGCGGATCGCCCCGGGTGATGCGCCCAAGCCGATCCTGACCGGAATCCCCAAGGGCGCCACCGGCAACATGGGTGCGTTGATGTTCGTCTCGCCCACCGAGCTCGTCGTCGCCACCGGCAACGCCGGTGATCCCGCAGCCGCCGCCGACCCGACGTCGCTGGCCGGCAAGCTGCTCGTGGTGAGCGACCTGTCGTCGGGGTCGAACGCCCGGCCCAAGGTCCTCGCGTCCGGGCTGGGGACGAATGTGGCGCTGTGTCCGAGCTCGACCGGCGCGCTGTACGTCTCCGATCAGGGGCCCACCGAGGATCGCATCCAGGCCGTCGAGGAGTCCGGCACCAAGGTGCTCTGGACGTGGCCGGATCGCCCACAGATCGCCGGCTGTGCGGCCACCGGCGGACAGATCTTCGTCTCCACCACACGGACCCAGCAGATCCTCGCGATCAACGAACCCACCCGCGACAAGCCGACCATCAATCCGCCGGCGGTGGTGCTGGACAAGCGGTACGGGGCCCTCGGCCGGATGACAGCGCTGAGCAACGGGCTGATCCAGTTCGCGACGGTCAACCGGGCCTACGGCAAACCGGTGAGCACCGACGACCGCGTGATCCGCTTCATCGCACCGCCGCCGTCGGAGGACCGTACCTGAGGTCTGGGCGCGCACCCCGCCCGTTCACCGGGCACCCGATCTCGTTGACCGTGCCCCCGATCGCGTTGACCGTGCGCCCGACCTCGTTGACCGGGCCCCGATCCCGTTGACCGGGCACCCGATTCCGTTCACTGGGCGCCCGATCGCGTTCACCGGGCACCCGATCGCGTTCACCGGGCCCCCGATTCCGTTGACCGGGCACCCGATCGCGACGTGGCCGGATCGGGATGCGTCACCGTCCTCGCTCAGCCCGCGGGTTCCTTCGGCTCCGACGAGTCCAGCACCGGTTCGGTGTCGGACAGTCGGGCATCCATCGCTGCGGCATCCACAGCCTCGGCATCCATCGCTTCGGGGTCCACCGCTGCGGCATCCATAGCTTCGGGGTCCATCGCTTGGGGGCCGGTGAGTGCGACGCGCAGCGAACGGATCTCGGCACGCAGTTCCTGGATCTCGGCCGCGGTCGCCGCGCGGTTGGCGTCGTCCTCCTCGGCCACACGCTGGACGATCCAGGATGCGAGTGTCGCGGTGACCACACCGATGAGGCTGATCCCGCCGATCATCAGCAGCACCGCCACCACCCGGCCGGTCACCGACACCGGGGCGAAGTCGCCGTAGCCGACGGTGGTGACGGTGACGAACGCCCACCACACGGCGTCACCGAAGCTGGTGATGACGGCGTCGGCGTGCGAGCGCTCCGATTCGTACACCGCCAGCGACGCGACGTAGATGAGCAACACCGCACTGGCGACCGTGTAGACGATGACCTTGCCGCGGATGGCCCCGCCGATCGCCTTCTGCAGCGTACCCACCAGGATCACCAGACTCACCAGACGCAGCGGCCGCAGCACCGGGAGCACCACGATCGCCAGATCCGGCAGGTGCCGGAAGAACCACCGTCCGCGCTGCGGCGCGAGCATCAACCGAACGAGATAGTCGATGCCGAACACCACCCACGACACGATCACGACGACGTTCAGCGCGACCGCGACCACGCGATGCGGATGGCCGAGCACCTGGATCGAGTACGCGACCAGGAACAGCGACGCGATTCCCGCCAGCGGCCACTCGACATGTTTCTCCCACCCCGCCAACAGATCCCGTCGGTCGGATGCCGCTGCCGTCATCGAACTCCTCCTGTGCCGGTCGTCGGGTCGATGCGAATCCACGAGCTGGTCGGACACCGCCGGCCGCGTGGACTGTCCACCCGGCCGGCGATCTCGGGTCAGGCGCTGTCAGGGTCTGTCGGTGACGGCGTCTCCCGGTCGGTGAGTGTCGGGAAACACCAACGGCGCCCACATCGATGTGGGCGCCGCGGCACGTCGTCGGTGGATGCCTATTGGCAGGCGGCCAGGACGAGCTCCTGGACGCGAGCCGGATCGGCTTGTCCGCGAGTGGCTTTCATGACGTCGCCGACGATCTTTCCGGCGGCCTTGACCTTGCCGCCGCGAATCTTCTCGACGATGTCGGGATTGTTGGCGAGCGCCTCGTCGATGGCCTTCTGCAGGGCCGAGTCGTCACGGACCACCTCGAGACCGCGGTCGGCGACGATCTGCTCGGGCTCACCCTCGCCGTCGAGCACGGCGGTCGCGACCTGCTGGGCCAGCTTGGTGGTGAGCTTGCCCTCGTCGACGAGGCCGATGACGGTGGCCACCTGTGCCGGGGAGATCGGCAGGTCGGCGAGCTCGACGCCGCGGCTGTTGGCCTGCTGCGCCAGGAACGACACCCACCAGCCGCGGGCGGCCTCCGGTGACGCACCGGCGTCGACGGTCGCGATGATCAGGTCGACGGCGCCGACGTTGACCAGGTCGCGCATGACCTCGTCGGATACGCCCCATTCCTCCTGGATGCGTGCACGGCGCACCCACGGCAGCTCCGGCAGGGTGGTGCCGAGCTCGGCGATCCACTCCTCCGACGGCTGCACCGGCGGCAGGTCGGGCTCGGGGAAGTACCGGTAGTCCTCGGCGGTCTCCTTGCGGCGGCCGGCCGAGGTGGTGCCGTCGGTCTCGTGGAAGTGACGGGTCTCCTGGACGATCTCACCGCCGGCGGTGAGCACCGCGGCCTGACGGCGCATCTCGTAGGTCACCGCGATCTCGACGCTCTTCAGCGAGTTCACGTTCTTGGTCTCGGTCCGCGTACCGAACTCGGTGGCATCCTTGGCCATCAGCGACAGGTTGGCATCGCAGCGCAGCGAACCCTGATCCATCCGGACGTCGGAGACCTCGAGGGCCTTGAGCAGATCGCGCAGAGCGGTCACATAGGCGCGAGCCACCTCGGGGGCACGTTCACCGGCGCCGACGATCGGCTTGGTGACGATCTCGACCAGTGGCACCCCGGCACGGTTGTAGTCGAGCAGCGAGTGGTCGGCACCCTGGATACGTCCGCTGCCACCGATGTGCAGCGACTTTCCGGTGTCCTCCTCCATGTGCGCACGCTCGATGTCGACACGCCAGGTGGTGCCGTCGGTCAGCTGCACATCGAGGTAGCCGTCGAAGGCGATCGGCTCGTCGTACTGCGAGATCTGGTAGTTCTTCGGCTGATCCGGGTAGAAGTAGTTCTTCCGGGCGAAGACACTCGACGGGCGGATCGAGCAGTTGAGCGCCAGACCGATCCGGATGGCGTACTCGATGGCCTTCTGGTTGACGACGGGCAGCGAACCCGGCAGACCGATACACACCGGGCACACCTGGGTGTTGGGATCGGCGCCGAAGGCGGTCGGGCAGCCACAGAACATCTTGGTGGCCGTACCCAGTTCGACGTGGACCTCGAGTCCCATCACCGGATCGAATTCGGCGATGACCTGGTCGTAGTCCATCAACTCGGCGGCAGCGGCAGTCATGCGCTCCAGTTTATGCCGAGCACCCCGCACCCACCGCACGGGGACATCCCGGCGACCCCGAGCCGGAGTTCAGGTCGAATCCCCGGGTGAACCCCGATGCCCCCGGCCGACGGCGCTCGTAGCGTCGGAGACGACCTGATCACGCCGGCCCGCACCGGGACGGCCAACCGAGAGGACCCCCACGATGAGCACCTCCTACCAGGCCACTTCGGCCCCCGCCCGCCGGCTGACCCGATCGCGTACCGACGCCTGGCTCGGCGGGGTGTGCGGCGGCATCGCCGCCCGCTACGGCTGGGATGCGAGTCTGGTCCGCGCCCTGTTCGTGGCGTCGATCCTGCTTCCCGGCCCGCAGGTCCTGCTGTACCTGGTGCTGTGGCTGGTGATCCCGCGCGAGGCGTGATCCGGTCATCGGACCGCGGGGATCACCCGAAGATGACCCGGATCTCCTGGTACTGGTCGAGCGGCACCTGCTTGGGATCGGCGAGCGCCTCGTCGAAGGTGGTGCGCACGATGTCGGTGCCGCGCAGCGCCACCATGTGTCCCCACTTCTTGTCGGCGACGAGGTCAGCCGTGGCCATCCCGAGCCGGGTCGCGAGCACCCGGTCGAAGGCGGTCGGCACACCACCGCGCTGGATGTGACCGAGTACGGTGGCCCGCGCCTCGATACCCGTCCGTTCCTCGATCATCGGGGCGAGCACCTCGGCGATCCCGCCGAGCCTCGGACGGTTGAACCCGTCGAGTCCCTTGGTGGAGTGCGCCTCCGCCATCTCGGGCAGCTTGAAACCCTCGGCCACCACCACCATCGGTGCCCGGCCGCGGTTCTTGACGCTGGTGACCCAGGCGCAGATCTGGTTGATGCTCTCCGGCTGCTCCGGGATGAGGATGGCGTGTGCGCCACCGGCGATCCCCGAGTGCAGGGCGATCCATCCGGCGTGACGGCCCATCACCTCGAGCACCATGCACCGCTTGTGCGAGTTGCCGGTGGTGCGCAGCCGGTCGATCGCCTCGGTGGCGATCTCGACGGCGGTGTTGAAACCGAAGGTGTAGTCGGTGGCGTTGATGTCGTTGTCGATGGTCTTGGGTACCCCGACGATCGGGATGCCGTCCTCGAGGAGCCGCTTCGACGCCGCCGCGGTGCCCTCTCCGCCGATCGCGATCACGCCGTCGATGCCGAGGTTCTTGAGTACCTTCTTGATGTTCTCCGGGCCGCCGTCGGGCTCGGAGTACGGGCCGAATCGACTGGTGCCCAAGATGGTTCCACCCTGGTTGGACAGACCACGGACCACCGAGCGGTCGAGATCGATGATGTCGCCGTAGACCAGTCCGTACCAGCCGTCGCGGAAACCGACGAACTCCTGGCCGTAGACCGTCTCCCCCTTGAGGACCGCTCCGCGGATCACCGCGTTCAGCCCCGGGCAGTCACCCCCGGCCGTCAGAATCCCGAATCGCTTCGCCATACCGTCGAACGCCTCCTGCCACCGTCGAAATCCACCATCACCGAGTGACCGACACGGGTCGGGATTCAATCTAGTGGTGATGTGCCACTCGTGCCGGGCATGTCATCCCGGACACGTGCGGTGTCACTTCAACCCGTTCTCGTAGGCGAAGACGACGGCCTGCGCGCGATCACGCAGAGCGAGCTTCCCGAGCATGCTGCTGACGTGGGTCTTCACCGTCTGTTCGGCGACGAACAGCTCCGCGGCGATCTCCTGATTCGACTTGCCGTCGGCGACCAGTCCGAGCACCTCGCGTTCCCGAGGGGTGAGATGTGCAGCGGCATCGGAGGACCGGACCGGACGCGATCTGCGGTCGGTGACCTCCTGGATCAGCCGCCGGGTGATGGACGGCGCGAGCAGCGCCTCCCCCGCCGCGACCACCCGCACCGCACGGACGAGTTCGTCGGCGGGCGCGTCCTTGAGCAGGAAGCCCGACGCCCCGATCCGCAGCGCCTCGTAGACGTAGTCGTCGATGTCGAAGGTGGTGAGCATCAGCACCTTGGTCCGCCCCTGCGCACCGTCGGCGGGGGCGGCAGCGGCAGCCGCCGGCACCGAACCGAGGATCTGTTCGGCCGCCCACAGTCCGTCCTTGCGGGGCATCCGGACATCCATCAGGACCACATCGGGGCGGACCCGACGACACAGGTCGACGGCCTCGACACCGTCGGCGGCATCGCCGAGAACCGAGATGTCGGGTTGTGCGGCCAACAGCGCGGAGAATCCCTGTCGGACCATGGCCTGGTCATCGACGACGACGAGCGTGATCGGCACGGTGCCACGTTACCGGGCGTCGTCGGCGACCGCGGCGGCCTCCGCACCCGACGGGATCGCACCCGGTCCCCCGGCATCCGATCCGGTCGCCGTGACGGCGCCGCGTCCACCCCCGGACGGAATCCACGCGCGCACCACGAATCCGCCGTCGCCGGCGGGTGCGGCGGTCACGGTGCCGCCCACCGCACCGGCCCGATCGATCATCCCGGGCACTCCCACCCCGGCACCGCCGAGTCCCAACGGCGGTTCGGTGCCCGCCGCGTTGTACACCATCACCTGTGCGGCGGGATCGCCTGCGTTCGTACGGTTGTCGGCGGCGAGTTCCACGGTGATCGCACCACCGGGAGCGTGCCGGGTGGCGTTCGCCAGGGATTCCTGCACGATCCGATAGATCACCAGCGCCGACGCCTCACCGAAGACGGCATGGTCGAGTCCATCGGTGAAGGCGACCTGCGCGCCCGCGCGGCGGGTCTGGCTGATCAGCGAATCGATCTCGCCCAGGCCGGGATTGGGGGCCGAAGCCACCGCCGATCCCTCCACCCGGAGCACACCGAGGAGTTGCCGCACCTCGTCCAGGGAGGTCCGCGCCGCGTCGGCGATGGCATCGAATTCCTCGGCGGCGGCCACGGAGACGTCGGGCAGACGGTAGCGGGCGGTCTGGGCCATCACCACCACCATCGACATGCGGTGGGCGACGACGTCGTGCAGGTCCCGGGCGATCCGCGTGCGTTCGGCCAGCACCGCGGCGGTGGACTCGGCGACCCGCGTCTCCGCGGTCTGCACGGCGAGCTGACGGCGGGAGAACAACAGTCCGCGCAACAGCCCGGTGACCACCGCGAGGGCGGTCAGACCGAATGCCCACCCGAACCGCGCCTCGGCCGGCGCCGACAGCACCATCACCGCCACCGAGCACACCCACCACGGCAGCAGCAGCCGCAGCGGGCACCGGAGGAACGCCATGAACGTCAGGATCAGGAACGCGATGATGTGGGTGACCTGGATCTGCCACGGCCATCCGTTGGCGGTGGAGGTCACCACCCCGATCACCAACGCCGACACCGCCGACACCGTCCACGCCGGCAACGGTGCCGCCCACGCGAAGGCCAGCGGCACCGACGCCAGCGCGGCCGTCACCGGCATCACGTAGCCGGGCACCGCGTGCGTCATCGACATGGTCCCCCACGACACGATGAACAGGACCGTGGCGAAGACCAGGAAGAACCAGTTCAGCGGCGATCGTAGGTAGGCCCGAACGCCCGGATGCCGGGCCAGCGGGGTGTCCCGCAACTCCGCCGACACCGCACGCCAGCCGGCCCGCGTCCATCGTCGCAACATCTCACATCACCTCGCCGTCCACGCTAGGCGGCGATCTGCGCGAAGTCCTCATACTCGAGAGGGAGATCGGTGGTCATACCCCGGTCCCGGTCGGGGCGGTCATCCCGATCGCCGGGGTGGTGCGTGAACCGGTCGCGCGGCCGATGTGGGTGGGTGCCGGCCGTTCCTAGCGTCGGATACATGTCCACCACAGCCGAGTACGCGACCATCCAATCCCCGACCGTAGATCTCGGGAACACCGGATTCCCAAAGGTTTTCACCCTGCGCAACGGACTGCGCCCGACCGCATGGGTCGTTCTCGGGATTCTCGTCGTGATCACCCATGCGTGGCTCGCCGTACCGGCCGGCGCGAGGTCACCCGGTTCTCCCACCCCGACCGCACACGCCGATGAGGTCTCGCCTGCGGCCCGCACGGTCCAGGTGCTGACCGGTCCCGATCCGGCGGCGACGCTCGACGCACTCCCCGCCGACTTCGTCGCGGTGATGGGCTATCTGCCGGTGACCGCCGACGGCTATCCCACCGATCCCGGCGGCGACTGCTCGTCACCGGTCCCGATGCCGGATCGGTTCGAACCATTGTGCCGCACACACGACTTCGGCTACGACCTGCTGCGCTACGCCGAGCGCACCGGGCATCCGCTGGGCGGGTGGGCGCGGCTGGCGATCGACGCGATGCTGGTGGCACGGATGCATGCCGAGTGCGATGGTCTGTTCTGTGCGATGGCGGCCGAGTCCGCCCGGATCGGCCTGGGCGTCAACACGTGGCGCCAGTACGACGGCCCGCCCGCACCCGCAGAGGATGCCGGAGACATCACCGCGACCATGCTGGTCCGGGTGACGACCGCGGTGACCGGCCGATCGGCGGTGGCGTGATGTGGTGGGCCGCGTCGGACTCAGCCGAACACCGCACGGCCACACCACATCCGGCGGTGACCGTCGCGGCCACCGCTGGCGCCCTGATCGCATTGGCACCGTCTGGCCTGCCCCGCGGTGCGGTGACCGAGTCGGCGCTGGTGGCCGCACTGGTGGCGCTGTGCACCGCGATCGCCGCCGTCGCCGTGCGTCACCGGCCCCGGTCCCGCCGGGCCGGCCGGCTCACCGTCTGCCTGGCACTGCCCGTGGTGGTGGCTGCGGTGGTCGGAAACACGTTGTGGCAGAACCTGATCCGCACCGATCTCGGCACCGGGACGGCCGGCGTGGGATATCCCGCCGCCGTCCTGGCCGCGTCGGCCGGGGCATTCGCGGCCATCGTGTGGATGTCACGGCCCGTTCTGGTGGCAGGGCTGGTGGCGGGTGCGGTACTGGCCGGGTCGTTCGCCGTGCCCGGACGGTCGACCGCGGCGACGGTCCATCACGCACCGATCCCGGCCGACGGCGATCTGTCCGCTGCGGCAACACGACTCGTCGACGGCTGGCTCGGTGATGGCGGCCTGGACCGATCGGCGGTGGTGATCGCCGTACCCACCGGGTCGGGTTGGGTCGACGCCGACGCGGTCGCGGGGATCGACGCCCGTTTCGGCGGCGACGTCGAGATCCTCACCCTGCCGTATGCGTCGACGACGTCGTGGCGCGCATTCGTGACCGATCCGGGTGCGGCGGCACGCAGTGCGATCGCGGTCTTCGACGCCCTGGCCGACGCCGTCGGCCGGCGTCCGCCCGGCCACCGGCCCCGAATCCACCTCTACGGTCAGAGCCTCGGGGCGTTGGGTGCCGATCGCACCCGGGAGTGGGCCGAACACCGTCATCCGGGAATGGTCGCCGGAACCCTGCTGGCCGGTGTACCAGCCGACACGGTGGCACGGACCTCGGCGACACCACGGGTGGCGCTGGCCAATCCGTCCGATCCGGTGACCCGCTGGTCGCTCGCGTCATTGTGGCGCCCGCCGACCCGCCCCGACGACACCCGGGCGGTGGGGCGTGCCGCGCACACCCCACCGTGGATTCCGGTGGTGTCGTTCGTCCAGACCTCGGTCGACCTGCTCACATCCCTCGACGGCACGGCCGGGACCGGCCATCGCTACGGGACCGAACAGGGTGCGCTACCGACGGGTGCGGATACCAGTCAGCCGATCGGGCCGCGAGCCGCCTCGTAGGCGGCGCCGACCCGGTAGAGCCGGTCGTCGGCGAGTGCGGGGGCCATGATCTGCAGACCGACGGGCAGCCCGTCGTCGGCGGACAGGCCCGACGGCACCGACATCGCGGCCACACCGGCGAGGTTGACCGGCAGGGTGCACAGGTCGAACAGGTACATCGCGAGCGGGTCGTCGACCTTCTCGCCGAGCGGGAACGCGGTGGTCGGGGTGGTCGGCGACACCAGTACGTCGACACCGGCGAATGCGGCGGCGAAGTCGCGGGCGATCAGCGTACGCACCTTCTGCGCCTGGCCGTAGTAGGCGTCGTAGTAGCCCGACGACAACGCATAGGTCCCGATCATGATGCGGCGCTTGACCTCCGGGCCGAATCCGGCTTCGCGGGTCAGGGCCATCACCTCGTCGGCCGAGTGACTGCCGTCGTCGCCGACGCGCAGGCCGTAGCGCATCGCGTCGAAGCGCGCGAGGTTGCTCGAGACCTCGCTGGGCAGGATCAGGTAGTACGCGCCGAGGGCGTAGGTGAAGTTGGGGCACGACACCTCGACCACCTCGGCGCCGCGTGCGGTGAGCTCGGCGACGGCGGCCTCGAACGAGGCGAGCACACCGGCCTGGTAGCCCTCCCCCTGCAGCTCCTTGACCACACCGATCCGCACACCGGCCAGATCGCCGGTGGCGCCGGCCTTCGCGGCGCCCACGACGTCGGGCACGGGGGCGTCGACGGAGGTGGAGTCGCGCGGGTCGTATCCGGCGATCACCTCGTGCAGCAGTGCGGTGTCGAGCACGGTGCGGCCGCACGGACCACCCTGGTCCAGCGACGACGCACACGCGACGAGGCCGTACCGCGAGACGGTGCCGTAGGTGGGCTTGACGCCCACGGTCGCGGTGACCGCGGCCGGTTGACGGATCGAGCCGCCGGTGTCGGTGCCGATCGCCAGCGGTGCCTGATACGACGCGAGCGCAGCGGCACTGCCGCCACCGGAACCACCGGGAATCCTGGTGGTGTCCCACGGATTCCGGGTCACCTGGTAGGCGGAGTTCTCGGTGGAGCTACCCATCGCGAACTCGTCCATGTTGGTCTTGCCGAGGATCGGGATACCCGCGGCACGCAGCTTCTGGGTGACGGTGGAGTCGTACGGCGCCACCCAGCCCTCGAGGATCTTCGACCCGCAGGTCGTCGGCGAGTCGGTGGTGGTGAAGATGTCTTTGAGTGCCAGCGGCACACCGGCGAGCTTCGACGGCGCCTGACCCGCGGCGATCGCGTCGTCGGCGGCCTTCGCCGCGACCAGCGCCTCGGAACCGCTGACGTGCAGGAATGCGCCCAGCTCACCGTCGACCTCGGCGATCCGGTCGAGGTGGGCCTGGGTGACCTCCACCGACGACAGGTCGCGCGCGGCGATCTTGTCGGCGAGTTCGGCCGCGGTCAGGCCGGTGATCTCGTTGGCGGTACGGGTGCTCACTGCTCTTCTCCCAGGATCTGCGGGACCTCGAAGCGGTCCTGATCGACGGCCGGGGCGCCGGAGAGCGCCTGCTCGGTGGTCAGGCCGGGCACCACCTCGTCGGCGCGCAGCACGTTGGCCAGTTCGGCCGGGTGCGCCGTGGGCGGGACGTCGTCGGCGGCCACCTCGGAGATCTGTGCGACGTGGGCGAGGATCGAATCCAGCTGTCCGGCATAGACGTCGAGTTCGTCGTCGCTCAGCGCCAGCCGCGACAACCGCGCCAGATGCGCGACCTCGGCCCGCGTGATCGCGGACCCGGAGTCTCCTGACATGTCGATCGTGTCCTTTCTGAACTGCTCGTCTGGCCTGCACGCACACCGTCGGTCGCCCATCGAAACGGAGGTGCGCATCCTTGCCTGGTACGACAAGACCGCGACCACCGTGGACGACCCGGATGCCCGGGCGGCAACCCCGTCAAGCCTAGGCGATGCATCGTCGTCGCCGATGGGTGGGCACGAGGCGCCGTCGCGCGCCGGGCCTCGCCGCGGCTACCGGGTGTAGAACTCCAGTGCGATGCCGTCGGGGTCACGGAACGAGACCACCGATCCCCAGGTGGCGGCGGTGACCTGCGAATGGGTCACATCGTGCCGGTCGAGCATCGCGATCCATGCGTGCAGCGCGTCGAGATCCGGCAGGCCGAAGGAGACGTGGTCCAGGCCGATCCGCCGCTCGTCGAACCTGTCCCCGCCGGCGGTCCGGTCGTGTTCGACGAAGCTCAGCGAGAACGCGTCGGGGCGATGCATCAAGGCCTTGCGCATGCCGTCGACCTCGGCGCGTCCGACGACGCGGAACCCCAGGACCCGCGCATACCAGTCCAGGCTCGCATCGAGATCGGAGACGGTGAGGGTCAGATGATGCAGCCCGGCCAGCGGCGTTTCCGGTGCGAAGATGCCCACGGACGCCTAGCGTAGAGCCCCGTGATCATCGTCACCACCAACGACATTCCCGGTTCCCGGATCGTCCACGTCTACGGCGAGTGTTTCGGGTTGACCGTCCGCTCCCGTCACCTCGGCTCCAACATCGGTGCCGGGTTCAAGGCGATGGCCGGCGGTGAACTCAAGGGCATCACCAACCTGCTGCACGAATGCCGTCAGGAGGCGCTGTCCCGGCTGGCCGCCGAGGCCCAGCGGGTGGGCGCCAATGCCGTGGTCGCCTTCCGATTCGAGACCACCGAGTACGGCGGTACCGGTGTCGAGGTGTGCGCGTACGGGACCGCGGTGGCCATCGAGCCGCTCGGGGCACCGCAGGGACCGCACTGAGCAGCTGACCCGGCCCGGTGCGACAATATCCGTCGTGTCGTACCTCCTTCGGGTCTATCTCCAGGACCGGCCGGGCAGCCTCGGGCTGCTCGCCGTCCAGCTCGGTTCGGTCGGCGCCGACATCCTGTCCCTCGAGGTGGTCGAACGCGGTGATGGCTATGCGGTCGACGATCTCGTGGTGGAGGTCGCGCCCGGCTCGCTACCCGATGCCCTGATCACCGCGGCCGAGAAGGTCAAGGGTGTGCGGGTGGATTCGATCCGGCCGTACGCCGGTGTCCTCGACACCCATCGCGAACTCGAACTCGTCGACCAGGTCGCCACCGCCGGCGACGACCGGCTGCAGGTCCTGGTCGACAACGCCCCGCGTGTGCTGCGCGTGTCGTGGGCGACGGTGATCACCGACTCCTCCGGCGGTGTGCTGCAGCTGTTCGGCAGTTCGGGTGCCCCCGAAACCCAGCTGACCACCGTCGACTGGTTGCCACTGGCGCGCGCCGTGCAGTTCGATCCGGAGTCCGACTGGGTGCCCGGCACCTGGCAGGACATGGACACCCGGCTGGCGGCGGCACCACTGGGCGACGGCGCCAAGGCGATCCTGCTCGGCCGCATCGGCGGACCCGATTTCCGGCCGTCGGAGATCGCCCGTCTGGGCTATCTCGCCGGGATCGTCAGCACGGTGCTGCGCGCCGAGAACTGACGTGCGCAGCCCTTGTCCCGCGCCGGTACCGGGCGGGACAATGCGCAGATGACCACGATCACCCTGGTCCGCGGCGACATCACCCGGCAGAGCGTCGACGCCATCGTCAATGCCGCCAACTCCTCGCTGCTCGGCGGCGGGGGCGTCGACGGTGCGATCCACCGCCGGGGCGGTCCGGCGGTCCTCGCCGAATGCCGTCACCTGCGCGAGACGCGCTATGCCGACGGACTCCCACCGGGCCACGCGGTGGCCACCACCGCCGAAGACCTCGATGCCCGCTGGGTGATCCACACGGTGGGACCGGTGTTCTCGGCATCCGACGACCGCTCGGCCACGCTCGCCTCGTGCTATCGGCGCTCGCTGCGCGTCGCCGACGAACTCGGTGCCAGGTCGGTGGCATTTCCGGCGATCTCCACCGGGGTGTACGGCTGGCCGATCGACGACGGTGCACGGATCGCCGTCGAGACCGTCCATGCCACACCGACATCGGTCACCGACGTCCGGTTCGTCCTGTTCGACGAGCGGGCGTTCCCGCGTTCGTCGTGGTGGTCGACTGAACGCCATCGGGCTGGGAACGCCTCCTCGGCGGTGAACTCCCTTGTCGAGGAACGTCATTCGCGAATGGTCATGCGGGCGATCTTCTCACCGTCGACGGTGAAGGTGAAGGTCGACGGTCCGTTGAAGCCGTCACCGCCGACCGTGGCGATGACCACCACGTCGTCGCCGGTCGCGCTCACCGAGGTCACCTCGAGGGTGACGTTCTTGCCGAGGTACTCGGCATCGCTCCAGCGGGTGATGGCCGCGAGCCCGCCGAAGACCCGACCCCAGTCGTCAACGGCACCGTCGGGGGTGAAGGAACCCAGGAAGGCCTGCAGGTCACCGGCATTGGTGGCGTCGATCGACGCCCGGACGGGTTCGGGAAGTGATGTGGTCATGACAAATGGTCTCCGTTCCGGTCAGCGGTCTCCGTTCCGGGTCAGCGGGTGGTGTAGCCACCGTTGGCGAACAGGGTCTGCCCGGTGATCCAGTGTCCCTCGGTGGCGAGGAAGGTGACGATCGGTGCGATGTCCTCGATTCGGGTCAGGCGGTTGCCCATCGCCTGCGACTTGTGGAACTCGACACGTTCGGGGGTCTCCTGGGGATAGAAGAAGGGAGTGTCCATGGGTCCGGGTGCGACCGCGGTCACCGAGATGCCGCGCGGCGCGAATTCCTTGGCCGCAGCGCGGGTGAAGTGCTCGACCGGACTCTTGGAGCCCGCGTAGGTGGCATACCCGTCGGTGAAGGCGGCCAGCAGCGAGGTGACGATGGTGATCACCGATCCGTTGTCGGACAGCTGCTTTCCCGCTTCCTGCAGGAAGAAGAAGGCCGCCTTGGCGTTGATGTCGAACATCGCGTCGTAGTCGGCCTCGCCGGTCTCGACGATCGGGGTGCGCAGCACCTTGCCGACGGTGTTGACCGCGATGTCCACCGCACCGAAGGCCGCGACCGCCTCGTCGAACAACGCGGCGACGGCGGCGGGTCGGGTGAGATCGCCGGCCACTGCGATCGCGCGACCGCCCGCCGCCTCGATCTCGGCGACCGTCTTCTCGGCGTCAGGACGCGAGGTCTCGCCGTGGTGATGGACGACGACCGCGGCGCCGAGCGCAGCGAGATCGCGCGAGATCAGGCCGCCGAGGTTCTTCGCCCCTGCCGCGACCACCGCGGTCCTGCCGTGCAGGTCGCGCGCGGCGGTCGGGGATGCTGTGGGGTTTGTAGCCGTGGACTCGGTCATGTCTTTGTCCTTTCCGATTCGTGGGAGTCGGCGGTGGACGGTGGTCGGAAAGACGCCGCCGACTCGGGCACCGGTCGTGTGGTGCTTCACGTCCGAGGCTACGAACAGAAAAGATCAATTTCCAACGAAACGTTTCGCAATAACATCAAGTACTGTTTGTGCATGCCGGATTCTGCCCTGGGCTCCTACCCCCTCCCCGATATCCGTCGACTCGAGCAATTCGTCGCAGTTGCCGAATCACCCACCCTCGCCGTCGCCGCGCAACAGCTGTACGTGACCCAGCAGGCACTGTCGACCGCCGTACGCCGACTGGAATCCGAACTCGGGGTGACCCTGTTCAACCGGCAGAATCGGGGACTGCACCTGACCGCAGCCGGGGAGGAACTCCTGCGTAGCGCCCGGCCTCTGCTCACCGGTGCGCGACATCTGACGAGGGCGGTGCGCGAGGCCGACGCCGACTCCACGCATGCCTTCGTCGTCGGCCACTCCCCTGCGCTCTCCGGCGCCGAGGTGTTCCTGCTCCTCGAGCGCTCGATCGGTGGCCACCCCACACAGCCGGTGACCGCCCGCCCAGCATTCCCGAGCACCTTCGTCGACGAACTCCACAGTGGCACAATTGATCTCGTACTTCGGCGCGGTGTGGACACTCCGGAGGGACTGACCTCGGCGGTGATCTCGTACCAGGAGCTGCGCCTCGCCGTCGCCGCCGACCACCCGTTGGCCACCCCGGATCGGATCGCGATGTCCGATCTCGCCGGGCACCCGCTGATCGTGTGGGCTCCCGAGCGGCACTCGTTCTACACCGACTTCCTCGTCGCGCACTGCCGCCGCTCCGGTTTCGAGCCGGAACTGCGGATCAACCGGGTTCAGGGCACCCCACCGACCACCGCGGTTCTCGTCGATCCGGACGCCTGCGCGTTCGTGACCGCCCCGGCCGGCCCGGTCCATGGCGGCCGGGTGATGGTCAAGGAGTTCACAGACCCGCCGCTGTCCCCGATCCAGGCGTTGTGGCTGCCGCACACGGTGTCGGATTTCCGCACCGCAGTGCTCAATTCGCCTCCGGCTCGCCTGTCTCCAGAAGGTGCTTGAACGCGTCCTCGTCGAGGATCGGTACCCCGAGCTGTTCGGCCTTGGCGGCCTTGCTGCCCGGGGCGTCGCCCACCACCACGTAGTCGGTCTTCTTCGAGACCGAGCCCGAGGCCTTGCCGCCCCGCACCAGGATGGCCTCCTTGGCGCCGTCACGGGAGAAGTCCTGCAGGGATCCGGTGACCACGATGGTCTTGCCCTCCAGCGTGCGCACGATCGACTCGTCGCGCTCGTCGGCCATCGACACCCCGGCCGCACGCCACTTCTCGACGATCTCGCGATGCCAGTCGACGGTGAACCAGTCCGAGATACTCTGCGCCAGAGTCGCGCCCAGCCCCTCGACCTGGGCCAGATCCTCGGCGCTCGCCTCCTCGATGGCCTGCAGTGACCCGAATTCGGTGGCGAGGGCACGCGCTGCGGTCGGCCCGACGTGCCGGATCGACAATCCCACCAGGACCCGCCAGAGCGGAACCTCTTTGGCCTTGCCCAGATTGGCCAGCAGGCGTCTGCCGTTGGCCGAGAGCGCACCGGCCTTGGTGGTGAACAGGTCGGTCTTGACCAGGTCGTCGGCGGTCAGCGAGAACAGGTCCCCCTCGTTGGTGATCACCCCTGCCGACAGAAGCGCAGTGGCCGCCTCGTAGCCGAGCGCCTCGATGTCGAAGGAGCCGCGACCGGCGAGGTGGAACAGTCGCTCCCGTAGCTGTGCCGGGCAGGATTCCTGGTTGGGGCAACGGATGTCGACGTCGCTGTCCTTCTCCGGACGCAACGAAGCACCACATTCCGGACAGTTCGTCGGCATCTCGAAGGCGTACTCGCTGCCATTGCGCAGGTCGACGACGGGGCCGAGTACCTCGGGGATCACGTCACCGGCCTTGCGGATCGTCACCGTGTCGCCGATCAGCACACCCTTGCGTTTGACCTCCGAGCCGTTGTGCAGGGTGGCACGGGCGACGGTCGACCCGGCGACCAGGACCGGCGCGAGCACCGCATACGGGGTGACGCGGCCGGTGCGGCCGACCCCCACCTCGATGCCGAGGAGCGCGGTGGTGACCTCCTCGGGCGGATACTTGTAGGCGATCGCCCAGCGCGGTGCCCGCGACGTGGCACCGAGGCGTCGTTGCAGACCGAAGTCGTCGACCTTCACCACGATGCCGTCGATCTCGTGCTCGACGTCGTGGCGGTGCTCCCCCCAGTAGTCGATCTTGTCGAGGATCGCGGTGGCCCCGGTCAGTTTGCTGGTGTGCGACGACACCGGCAGACCCCACTCGCCGAGTGCCAGGTAGGCGTCGTGCAGCGACGCCGGCCGCCACCCCTCGGTGTGGCCGATGCCGTGACAGATCATCCGCAGCCGGCGCCGCGCGGTGATCTGAGGGTTCTTCTGGCGCAACGAGCCGGCCGCGGAGTTACGCGGATTGGCGAACGGCGTCTTGCCGTCCTCCACGAGTGAGGCGTTGAGCGCCTCGAAGTCCTCGACCCGGAAGAACACCTCGCCGCGCACCTCGAGGATGTGCGGGATGGGGTAGGCATCGGTGCCGCTCAGCCGGGCGGGGACGTCTTCGATGGTGCGGGCGTTGAGGGTCACGTCCTCACCGGTGCGGCCGTCGCCGCGGGTGGTGGCGTGGTCGAGGACACCGTCGATGTAGACCAGCGCGAGGGCGACACCGTCGATCTTGAGTTCACACAGATACTCGACGCTGCCGATCTCGTCCTCCACCCGCGACACCCAGCCGCGCATCTCGTCGGCGTCGAAGACGTTGTCCAGCGAGAGCATTCGTTCGAGATGATCCACCGGGGTGAAGGCCGTCGAGAACCCTCCGCCGACCAGTTTGGTCGGCGAGTCCGGTGTCGCCAGCCCGGGATGGGCATCCTCGAGTTCCTGGAGTTCACGCAGCAGAAGATCGAACTCGCCGTCGGAGACGGTGGGTGCGTCCTTGACGTAGTAGCGGAACTGGTGTTCGCGGATCTCGGTGGCCAGCTCGGTCCACCGCTCACGGATCGGTGCGGGGACCTCCGCGGCCTCGTCGGGGGTGCCGCTCACGGCCGGATCGCTGTCTTCTGCCACGCCCCTCAGGTTATCGAAGGGCCACGACAGTTCCCCGGCCGGTGAGCCGACCCGTCAGGTGAATGCGGGGATGACCTTCTCGGCGAAGAGGGTGGCACCGGTCTCGTCGTAGGCGAGATCGACGAAGTTCGTGATCGCATAGGCGAGTCCGAGGTCGGCGACCTGCGTCAGCCGTTCGGTGATCTGCTCGACGGTGCCGACCAGCCATCCGCCCCGAAGTGTCTCGGAGAACCGCTGTGCGGCTTCGGCCGGGACCAGCCGCCGGTAGTGGGCGTCGATCCAGTCGAGTTTGTCGGCGACGTCCTGCTCGGTCTCGCCGATCACCACGTTGTAGTTCGACGATCGGGTGATCTCGCCGAAGTCGCGTCCGAGGTCCTTGGCATGCTCGGCGAGAATCGCCGACTTGTGAGCGAATCCCTCGGGGGTGCCGTCGAAATTGGTGTACTGGGCGTACTTTGCGGCGATCCGCAGGGTCTTGCGTTCACCGCCACCGGCGATCCACAGCGGGATTCCGTTCTCCTGCAACGGCAGCGGCTGTACGATCGCGCCGTCGACCTGATAAATATCGCCGTCGAGGGTCGCCGTACCGTCCCGCCATGCCTGGCGGAAGATCTGCACACCCTCGTCGAGAGCCTTCAACCGCTCCCCCGCCGAGGGGAAGCCGTATCCGTAGGCCCGCCACTCGTGCTCGTACCAGCCTGCGCCGATCCCCATCTCGACACGGCCACCGGAGACGTGGTCGACCGTCGCGGCCACCTTCGCCAGGTAGGCGGGGTTGCGGTAGGCGATGCAGGTGCACATCTGGCCGAGCCGGATGCGATCGGTCGTCGCCGCGAACGCCGACATCAGCGTCCACGCCTCGTGGGTGGCCTCGGTGGTGGGTGCGGGAACGGTGTGGAAGTGGTCGTACACCCACAGCGATGTCCACGGTCCGGCATCGGCGGCCTGCGCCAGTCGTCTCATCAGCGGCCACTGCTTCGCCGCATCCACGCCGACGAGGTCGAGTCGCCAGCCCTGCGGTATGAAGATCCCGAAGTCCATTCGATCCACGTTATCGGCAACCGGGTCTGCGCACAGCGCATCAGAATCATCGGGAGTCGAACTACTCTCGGACACATGCCGCATCCGATCATGTTCGACGACGCCGACCCGTTCCTGGTCCGGGTGCGTGAGATCGCCCTGGCCCTGCCCGACACCACCGAGGTGGTTGCCCACGGCCGGCCCACCTTCCGCTGCGGCAAGATGTTCGGCAACTACGGCGGCGGCGAGAAGGGCGGCGAGCGGCACGACCAGTCGTTACTGTTCATCCCCGACACCGCCGAGCGCGAGGCCCTGATGGCCGATCCCCGGTTCTTCCTGCCCGCCTACCTCGGCCCGTACGGCTGGCTGGGCATCCTGCTCGACGACGACACCGACTGGGTCGAGGTGTCCGAGCTGCTGGACGCCAGCTACCGGCACGTCGCCCCGAAGCGCTCGATCGCCAAGTTGGACACCCCCTGACGCATCGACTCGAAGCAGAGTGATGTCGCAATCACCCATCCACTGGCACAAGATGATCGAGCCGCACACGATGATTGAGCCGACGCGGAGCGAAGCGACAAGTCGAGTCGAAATCTCCGCCACCCGGCCCCGGAAACCGGCCGAGATCAACCACCGTGGCTGAACCGGCCACCGGCAAACGACGATTGAGCCGACGCGGAGCGCAGCGACAAGTCGAGTCGAAATCTCCGCCACCCGACCTCACCACGCAACCACCCACACCCCCAGTCACACAACAATTCCTGTCACACCCCCCGACTACACTGGAACACAAGATCGAACACCACCCGGGGGGGCGACCACATGACCACCAACACCAGCACCGACACCGGCACCAATGTTGAAGTCATGTCGGTGTTCACCCTCACCGACCCGATCACCGATTACACACGCATCCAACACCTTTCCTCCACCCACGTCGACACCATCGCCGAAAACCTACAACGCGACGAATACCGA
>NZ_BCNF01000006.1 GCF_001485495.1 Gordonia desulfuricans NBRC 100010
GAGCGGACAATGTCGGCAACCACCTCAGAAGTGGTCACGCCGATCGAGCAGGACTGTGTCAGAACCCTGCGGGCAGGAAGTTGAGGAAGTCGTTCGTGACACCGACAGCATTGTCCGACGACCCGCCGCGCACCACCAATGTCGCGAAGGCCAGGTCACCGCGGTAGCCGGCGAACCAGGCGTGGGAACCGCCGTCGAACTCGGCCTCACCGGTCTTGCCGTACACCTCACCCTGTCCTGCGATACGCGTCGCGGTACCGGTGGTGACCACCTCCCGCATCATCGGCCGCAGCTCCCCCACCACGTTGGGTTCGAGTGTCGTCGTCGGGCCCTCGATCTTGGTCTCACGGCCCAGGATCAGTTGCGGTACGGGGAGCTTCCCGTTGTTGGCGACGGTCGCCGCGACCAGCGCCATCCCGAACGGACTGGCCAGGTCCTTGCCCTGCCCGAAGCCGTCCTCGGTGCGCGCCACCAGATCACTCTCGATCGGCACCGAGCCGGTCGCGGTGGTCAGCCCGGGGATGTCGTAGGTCTGGCCGAGACCCATCGCGGTGGCCGCATGTGCCAGATCCGACGGTCCCATCTCGCTGGCGAGTTTGGCGAAGGTGGTGTTGCACGACTGCGCGAAGGCCCGCTGCAACGTGACCGCACCGAGCGAGAAGTTGTCGTAGTTCGGGATGGTGCGCGGGCCGATGGTGATCTCGCCGGGGCAGCCGACGATGGTGTCGGGGGTGGCCATGTCGCGGTTGAACGCCGCCGCGGAGGTGACCATCTTGAAGGTCGAGCCGGGCGGGTACAGACCGGTGGTGGCGATCGGCCCCTGCCGATCGGCCGCCGGGTTCTGGGCCACCGCGAGGATCTTCCCGGTGGACGGCTGGATCACCACCATCGCTATCTGGAAGGCGTTGGTGGCGTTGACCGCCCGCTGCGCGGCGTTCTGCACCGACCGGGACAGGCTCAGCGTGATCGCCGGGGCCGGCTCGGCGGCGTTGTCGACGAGGACGTCGGCGTCGAGCCCGTTGGGGTTGACGGTGACCACCTTCCAGCCGACCCGTCCGTCCACCTCCGACTCGACGACCTGTTTGACGCCGCTCAGCAGCGCCGGGGCGAAGTTCGGGTTCTTGGTGACGAGTTCGACCTGTTCGTTGTGCACCACCCCCGGGATCGCGAGCTGATCGCGCAGCCGGTCGAACTCTGCTTCGGACAGCCGGGTGATCGGATAGGTGCCGTCCGACGCGGTGGATTCCTCGGCGATGCGCTGGACGTCGAGATCGGGTTGGATCGGGCCCAGCACGGTGACCAGGCGGTTGAGCGAGTCGATGACCGACCCGGCCGCCGCGGCGGCCTCGGCATCGAAGGCGATGCCGATGACGGTGCCGTCGACCATCACCGCCGACCCGTCGGACTCGTTGACCTGGGCACGCGGGGGTTCGGTGATGCGCAGCGAAAGGCGTTGATCGGCACCGAGTTTCGGATTGATGTCGGTGGAGCTCCAACGCACGCGCCAGCCGTCGGCGTCGGAGCGGATCGCCTTGACGGTGGCACCGTACTCCCAGTTCCGCGACCTGGGCAGATCCCAGCGGTAGGTGACCGCGACCTCCGCGGTGTCCTGGTCGATGGTGGTGCGCCCGGACCTGCCGGACACGCCGGTGGCGGCCAGCCCGTCCCACGCCGACCGCAGGCCCGCACCGGCGGCCGACGGGTTGTCGGTGAGTGCGGCGGCCGCATCGAAATCACCTGTGCCGAAGGCGGTCAGGAAGGCGTCGACGGCATCACGCGGACCGTTGTCGGTCTCCGAGCACGCGGTCACCAGACCCAGCGTCAGCGCAGCACTGATCAGCACGGCGGCCAGGGCGGCCAGTCGGGGTCTGCGTTGCTCCATCGGTTGCCGATCCTAGGGTCCCGACGACCCCGACGGCGGGAGCCACGCGGTGTGCACACCGAACCCACAGCCGAGCCGACCGAATCGCCTCGGCGTCGGCGGCTCCTGGCCGGGCTCAGTCGATCAGGATGGTGGCGAACGTCCCCACCTGGGTGAACCCGATCCGCTCATAGGCGGCGCGGGCCGGCAGGTTGAAGCTGTTCACATACAGGCTCGGCACCCGCCCCCGCGCGGCGATCGCCGATGCGACCGCGGCGGTCCCCGCGGCGCCGAGTCCTCGGCCCCGCATGCACGGATCCACCCAGACGCCCTGGATCTGGCCGACCGCCCGCGACATCGATCCCACCTCGGCCTTGAACACCACCTGGCCGTCCTCGAATCGGGCGAAGACGCGGCGCGCGGCGATCAGGGAGGCGAGTCGGCGGCGGTAGGACCGTCCGCCGTCACCGGCGCAGGGGTCCACGCCGACCTCACCGATGAACATGTCCACTGCGGCGGGCAGATAGGTGTCGAGGTCGTCGAGGGTCACCAGCCGGACCTGCGGGTCGGGTTCGACGAGCGGCTCCCCCGACAACGCCATCAACGGCTGCACCGGACGGATCTCGCGTGCCGGACCCCAGTCGTCGTCGACGCGTTCCCACAGCGACATGGCCAGCCCGGACTCCCCGACGATCGACGAGCAGATGCGGGCGTTGGCGACCGCACGATCGGCGAAGTGGGAGAGGTCGTCGGGCGAACCGCGCAGCGGGATCATGTTGGCGCCGGAGAAGCACAGCGAGCGCTCCGGGTCGGAGGCCGACCACAGTTCGCCACCGAGCAGCCGCGGCTCGATCCCGTGGGATTCGAACCGCGCGGCCACCATACACATCGACACCGGGTCGGAGTTCAGGACGCGACTGACCGCGGGCGCGTCACGCGCACCGAGCGGTTTGTCGCCCAGCAGCCTCAGCACCGCGTCACTCCTCTCGTGCCCGGAGTCCCCGTCAGCCCCGATCTCGGGGGGCTCCGATGCGCTATGAAACGGTCACCACCGGCGGCCCAGCGGGCGCGCCTTCTCCAGTCTCCCCCGACTCTTCCGCGATTCGCAGCGCTTCCTCGATCAATGTCTCCACGATCTGGGCTTCCGGCACGGTCTTGATCACCTCGCCCTTGACGAAGATCTGTCCCTTGCCGTTTCCCGATGCCACACCGAGGTCGGCTTCGCGGGCCTCACCCGGTCCGTTGACGACGCAGCCCATCACCGCCACGCGCAGCGGCACCTCCATGCCCTCGAGGCCCGCCGACACCGCGTCGGCGAGCTTGTAGACGTCGACCTGCGCACGACCACACGACGGGCAGGAGACGATCTCGAGCTTGCGGGGCCGCAGATTCAGCGACTGCAGGATCTGATCGCCGACCTTGACCTCCTCGGCGGGCGGCGCCGACAGCGACACCCGGATCGTGTCGCCGATGCCCTGACTGAGCAGCGCACCGAAGGCGACCGCGGACTTGATGGTGCCCTGGAACGCCGGCCCGGCCTCGGTGACACCGAGGTGCAGCGGGTAGTCGCACTGTGCGGCGAGCTGGCGGTAGGCCTCCACCATCACGACCGGGTCGTTGTGCTTGACCGAGATCTTGATGTCGCCGAAGCCGTGTTCCTCGAACAGTCCGGCCTCCCACAGCGCCGACTCGACGAGCGCCTCCGGGGTGGCCTTGCCGTACTTCTGCATGATCCGCTTGTCCAGCGAGCCGGCGTTGACCCCGATCCGGATGGGGATGCCCGCATCACCGGCGGCCTTGGCGACCTCCTTGACGCGGCCGTCGAACTCCTTGATGTTGCCGGGGTTCACGCGCACCGCGGCGCAGCCGGCGTCGATCGCGGCGAAGATGTACTTCGGCTGGAAGTGGATGTCGGCGATCACCGGGATCTTCGACTTCTTTGCGATCACCGGCAGCGCCTCGGCGTCCTCCTGCCGCGGGCAGGCGACGCGGACGATGTCACAGCCCGACGCGGTGAGCGCTGCGATCTGCTGGAGGGTGGCGTTGATGTCGTGGGTCTTGGTGGTGGTCATCGACTGCACCGAGATGGGGTGGTCGCTGCCGACCCCCACCGATCCCACCTGGATCTGGCGGGTCTTGCGGCGCGGGGCGAGCACCGGCGGCGGGGCCGTCGGCAGGCCGAGGCCGATCGGGGTCGCAGTGGCCGGGTCAGAGGCGGACATCTCAATCTCCCTGCGGATGGATCTGTGGGTGTGGGCTGTGGGTGTGGGGCTGGGCCGGGCGGGTGGCGACGTCAATTCGGGAAGGTGATCGGGTTGACGATGTCGGCGGTCAGGGTGAGCACCATGAATCCGGCCATCACCACGACGACCGCGTAGGTCAGCGGCAGCAGTTTGTAGTAGTCGACCGGGCCGCCGGGGGCACGTCCGAACCACCGGCGAAACGTGTCGCGTCCCTTCTCGTATCCGACGATGGCCATATGGCCACCGTCCAAGGGTAGTAGCGGGATCAGGTTGAACAGACCGAGGAAGAAGTTGATGCTGATCAGCAGCAGGAAGAAGGTCTCCCACAGGCCGCGTTCGGCGGCCTGACCACCGAGCACGGTCGCACCGTAGACGCTGACCGGGGTGTCGGGGTCGCGTTCTCCGCCGGTGACCGCGATCCACAGGTTGTGCACCTTGGTCGGCATCGACAGCAGCGCATTCCAGGTCTGGTGGGCGAGTTCGCCGGTGAACACCGCCGCGCCCGGCCAGATGGTCAGCGCGTTGTAGGTCTTCCAGGTCGGCGGGGCGTCGAAGACGATCCCGACCCGGTTGATGGTCTGGGTGGACGTGGTGCCCTTGCTGTCGGTGGTGGTCACCGTGAGCGGCTGCGGGGTCATCGTGGTGGTGAACTCGGTGCCCGCGCGATCGACGGTCAGGGTGATCGGCCCGCTCGATTCCCGGATCCGGGGTGACAGCTGCGATGCCTGGTCGACGGGATTGCCGTCGATCGCGACGATCTTGTCTCCGGGCTGCATTCCGGCCGCGCCGGCCGGGCCGGTGCCGGTGCAGCCCGACTCGGTCTGGTTGCCGTCGGCGTCGACGGTGATGGTCGAAGGGACGCAGGAGATCTTGGTCAGGGTGGTCCCGACCGGTGCCGGTGACAGATCGGGCAGTCCCCACACGAGTCCGGCGACGACGATCAGCACGAAGCCGAGAATGAAGTTCTGGGCCGGACCGGCGAACAGCACGACGAGACGTTTCCACGGCTTCTGCCGGAACATCGCCCGGCTCTGCTCGTCTGCGATGAGCTGTTCGTGCGGGGTCATCCCGGCGATGTCGCAGAAACCGCCGAACGGCAGTGCCTTGACGCCGTACTCGGTCTCACCGCGACGGGTCGACCACAGGGTGGGCCCGAAGCCGACGAAGTATCGGCGCACCTTCATCCCGGTGGCCTGCGCCGCCCACATGTGCCCGCACTCGTGCCAGGCGATCGAGGCGAGCAGCCCCAGGGCGAACAACACGACGCCGATCGCGAAAACCACTACTCGTACTCTCTCGTCTCTTCGTTGCTGTCCGGGCGTGCTGCCGGGTTGCCTCCGGGGAAGGCCGGAACGCGGCCCGGACGCCGACTCAGGCCCGGCGCGTCATCGCCACCAGGTGCGCGGCGCGGGTGCGCGCCCAGGCATCGGCGGCGAGGACCTCCTCCACAGTACCGGGCGTGGCCTGCCATTGATCTGCGTCGTCGAGTACCTCGCCGATGATCTCCACGATCCGCGGGAAGGTGATGGCACCGGCGAAGAATCCCTCGGCGGCGGCCTCGTTGGCCGCGTTGAACACCGCGGTGAGGCTGCCGCCGGTGGTGCCGGCGCGGCGGGCGAGGCCGATCGCCGGGAACACCTCGTCGTCGACGGGTTCGAAGGTCCACGCCGACGCCGTGGAGAAGTCGCAGGCCTGCGACGATCCGGGCACCCGATGCGGCCAGCCGAGGGCCAGGGCGATCGGCAATTTCATCGACGGCGGTGAGGCCTTGGCGATGGTCGCACCGTCGATGAAGGTGACCATCGAGTGGACGATCGACTGCGGATGCACGGTGACGTCGATCCGGTCGTAGGGCACGCCGAACAGCAGGTGCGCCTCGATCACCTCGAGTGCCTTGTTGACCAGGGTCGCCGAGTTGAGGGTGATCATCGGCCCCATCGACCAGGTCGGATGCTTGCCGGCCTGTTCGGGGGTGACGTCGACGAGCCGGTCGGCACTCCACCCGCGGAACGGGCCACCGGATGCGGTCAGCACCAGGCGGTCGACCTCGTCGGCGGTCCCGCCGCGCAGACACTGGGCGATCGCCGAGTGCTCGGAGTCCACCGGCACGATCTGGCCCGGTGCCGCGGCCTTCAGGACCAGGGCGCCGCCCGCGACCAGCGATTCCTTGTTCGCCAGCGCCAGCCGCGCCCCGGAGGCGAGGGTGGCCAGGCTCGGTCCCAGACCGATCGACCCGACGACGGCATTGAGCACGACGTCGGCCTCGACGGTCTCGATCAGCCGGACCATCGCCTCGGGGCCGCTCAGGACGGTGCCACCGAGCTGCGCCGACACCGTGTCGGCGGCCGCGGGATCGGCGACGGCCACGCGTTCGGCGGGGATGCCGAAGGCGGCGGCCTGGGCGGCGAGGCGGTCGGTGTTGCCGCCGCCGGCGCCCAGACCGGCCACCGAGAACAACTCAGGGTGTTCGGAGATCACCTCGAGGGCCTGTACCCCGATCGAGCCGGTGGAACCGAGAATCAGCACACGCGTCGTCACGTGCACCATTGTCGCGCACGGCCCGATGTGATCACGGCCCCGGTGTGGTCACGCTCGGGGCACCGGGGTCTAGCCGGTGACACCCCCGGGTGCGGGGTGCACGGTGCGCCAGTGTTCGGCGATGTCGATCCGCCGGGAGATCCACACGTCGTCGTGGGATTGGATGTGGTCGAGGAAGCGCTCCAGCGCCGCCAACCGCGCGGGTCGTCCGACGAGCCGGCAGTGCAGACCCACCGACAGCATCTTGGGTGATCCCTCCACGCCTTCGCGATAGAGCACGTCGAAGGCGTCCCGCAGGTGCGCGAAGTACTGCTCCCCGGACGGGAATCCGCCCGGCGAGGAGAACCGCATGTCGTTGGTGTCGAGGGTGTAGGGCACGACGAGGTGATCGACGTCACCGGTCACGCCGTCGGCGGTGCGCGGGACCTTCACCCAGTACGGGAGGTCGTCGGCGTAGCTGTCGGAGTCGTAGACGAATCCGCCGTATTCGACGACGAGCTCGCGGGTGTTGGGGGAATCACGGCCGGTGTACCAGCCCAGGGGCCGCCGGCCGGTGATCTCGGTGAGCATTTCCATGCCTGCGCGCATGTGCTCGCGCTCGACATGGGAATCGACCATCTGGTAGCTCAGCCACCGGTATCCGTGGCAGGCGATCTCGTCGCCGCGTTCGACGAATGCCGCGGCGGCCTCCGGATTGCGGGCCATGGCCTGGGCGACGGCGAAGATCGTCAACGGCAGTCCGCGACGTTCGAAGGTCCGCAGGATGCGCCACACCCCGGCGCGGGAGCCGTACTCGTAGAGCGACTCCATGCTCATGTGGCGGTTCGGGAACGACTGTGCCCCGATCATCTCCGAGAGGAATGTCTCACTGCCCCGGTCGTTCTCGAGAACGTTGTTCTCACTGCCCTCCTCATAGTTGAGGACGAACTGCACGGCGATCTTCGCGCCGCCCGGCCACTGCGGGTCCGGCGGCTGGGCACCGTAGCCGATCATGTCGCGGGGGTAGTTCTCGGAGCGGTAGTCGGCGAGCGTTCTCGTGGGCGGATGCATGGGCGAATTCTTACACCGATCGGCCGAGTCGGCCGGATGGGCATCGGGGCGGCCCCGCAGAGAGCACGACTCGGGGGACTTCGGTGTGGGGAGTGCACCACCGTCGGCGGGGTACGGCTATGCTTCTCGCAGAACTACTACCTACCGTCAGAGAACTCTGGCGTCAGCGCAGTGAGGAGTCACCGTGGCAAGCACCGACGTCGAGCACAGCGACGACATCGACACCGGTTGGCGGCATGAGCCCGCCGACGCCCCGTCGGCGCGTTTCGGATGGCACGGTGTGGCGACCCGCAACTTCTATGTTGCCGGCTGGATCTCCGTCGTGATCCTGCTCTGCATGCTGGTCGGCAATCACGTGGGCCATGTCGAGGACATCTGGCTGATCGCTTCGGCCCTGATCGTGGCCGCGTTCATCCTCCGCGGGATGTTCGCCAAGAAGCAGTGGAAATAGCCACCAGATCTTGATCACAGAGCCCGACCGGACATGTTCCGGTCGGGCTCTGTTGTTCGTGCAGGTGGCAACGTTCATTGAACTGAACCAACGTCGTTCGCGACCATCGCCAAGGTACATCTCGACTCAATCAGCAGGTGGCAACGCTGGTTGAGCCGACGAGGAGCGGAGCGACGAGACGTGTCGAAAACCTCCGCCGGCCAACCACAGAAGGCGACCACCTCTCAGTGGGTCACCAACACCCTCGTCCCACCGGATCTCGACTCAATCAGCAGGTGGCAACGCTGGTTGAGCCGGTGAGGAGCGGAGCGACGAGACGTGTCGAAACCTCCGCCGGCCGACCGCACAAGGCGACCACCTCCGAGAGGGTCACCGACACCTTCGGCCTCGGTCCCGGCTCAATCACCAAGGGGTTGTAGGCCGGCCGACATGGGCAGCGGCAGACCTCAGCCCGCGGTCTCTTCTGCGGCGAGCTGGCCGCAGGCCGCGGCGATCTCCTGCCCACGGGTGTCACGGACGGTGCACGAGACACCGTGCGCCTGCACCCGGCGAACGAACTCGCGCTCTACGGGTTTGGGACTGGCGTCCCATTCCGATCCCGGCGTCGGGTTGAGTGGGATGAGGTTGACGTGGACCCGCGAGCCGAGGGCCTTGTGGAGCTTCTGCCCCAGCATGTCGGCACGCCACGGCTGATCGTTGACGTCGCGGATCAGCGCGTACTCGATGGAGACGCGGCGTCCGGTGGTGTCGGCGTAGTAGCGGGCGGCGTCGAGCACCTCCGACACCGACCACCGGTTGTTCACCGGGACGAGGGTGTCGCGCAGTTCGTCGTCGGGGGTGTGCAGCGACACGGCCAGCGTCACCGCCAGCCCTTCGTCGGCGAGTCGTCGGATCGACGGCGCCAGCCCGACGGTGGAGACCGTCACCGACCGCGCGGAGATGCCGAGCCCCTCGGGTGCGGGTGAGGTGATCTGCCGCACCGCCGACACCACGCGCTTGTAGTTGGCGAGCGGCTCACCCATGCCCATGAAGACGATGTTCGACAGACGGCCCTCGGGACCGAACTCGCCGTCGCGCAGGGCCCGGGCCGCGGAGCGCACCTGGTCGACGATCTCACCGGTCGACAGGTTGCGGTCGAGACCGCCCTGGCCGGTCGCGCAGAACGGGCATGCCATACCGCAGCCTGCCTGGCTGGAGATGCACAGCGTGTTGCGGTCGGTGTAGCGCATCAGCACGCTCTCGAGCAGCGTCCCGTCGTGCAGTCGCCACAGCGTCTTGCGGGTGCTGCCGTCGTCGCAGGAGACGTGCCGCACCGGGGCGAGCAGTTTGGGGAACAGCGCCTCGCCGACCTTGGCCCGGGCACCGGCCGGCAGGTCGGTCATCTCCTCGACGTCGCCGTTGAGGCGGCCGTAGTACTGGCGGGCGAGCTGGTCGGCGCGGAACTTCGGCAGACCCAGTTCCCCGAGGGCCGCAACCCGTGCCGCCTGATCGAGATCGGCGAAATGCGTCGGCGGACGCCCCCGACGAGGAGCGTCGAAGACGAGGGGCAGTGAAGTCATGGGTTCCATTGTCGCACGTCACCGAGGGTGGTCGTGGTCACCGCCAGGAGCGGGCTCCCACACCGGTCACCACGTCAGAGCAGCGCGGTGAGTACCGCCCACACGATGAACGCCGACGGCAGCAACGAGTCCAGGCGATCCATGATCCCGCCGTGCCCGGGCAGCAGGGTACCCATGTCCTTGATCCCCAGGTCCCGCTTGACCTGCGATTCCACCAGGTCACCGAGTGTCGCGCAGATCACCAGGACCGGCCCGAGGACCAAGCCCACCCACCAGCGGTTGTCGAGCAGGAAGATCACCGAGCACACCGCACCGGTGGTGCCCACCAGCAGCGACCCGACCAGACCCTCCCACGACTTCTTGGGGCTGATCGCCGGGGCCATCGGATGCTTGCCGAACAGCACGCCGGCGGCATATCCGCCGACATCGGAGCAGACCACCACGATCATCAGGGTCGCCACGCGTGCGGCACCGTGGTCCTGGTTGACCATCAGGACGCCGAAGGACGCCAGCAGTGGCAACCACGCCGCCACGAACACCGATGCGGCGAGATTGCGCAGATAGTTCTGCGGGGCGTGGGAGATGCCCTGGGCGAGCAGCTTCCACACCATGATCACCAGGATGGTGCCGACGAAGGCCACCAGGATGCCGGTGGTCCCCCACGGCCAGCTGCTCCAGATCATCGCCTGGCCGCCGATGATCAGCGGCCAGAGCGCGACGTCGTAGCCGCCGCCCCGGAGGCGTTTGGTGACCTCCCAGGTGGCGGTGGCGAACGCCAGGGCGACGACGACGTACCAGAGCCTGGGTGCGAACAGCAGGATCAGGATGATCGTGGCACCCAGTGCCACACCCACCCCGATCGCTGCGGGTAGATCACGCCCCGCGCGGGATTTTCGTGGTGACTCCGGCTCCTTTGCCGACGCCTTGTCCATCGTCTGGTTTCCGCCTGTCTGAGTCCGAAGGGTGCCGAGGGTGTGTGATCACACCTCGAGCAGCTCGGACTCCTTGTGCTTGACCAGCTCGTCGATCTGGGCGACGTAGGTGGCGGTGGTCTTGTCGAGATCCTTCTCGGCGCGCACCACCTCGTCCTCGCCGGCCTCGCCGTCCTTCTGGATGCGCTTGAGCTCGTCGAGCGCCTTGCGCCGGACGTTGCGGATGGACACCTTGGCGTCCTCGCCCTTGCCCTTGGCCTGCTTGACGAGCTCCTTGCGGCGGTCCTCGGTGAGCTGCGGGATCGACACGCGGATCAGCGAGCCGTCGTTGGTCGGGTTGACGCCCAGGTCGGAGTTGCGGATCGCGGTCTCGATGTCACGCAGGGTGGAGGCCTCATAGGGCTTGATCACCACCAGGCGCGGCTCCGGGGTGGTGATGGAGGCGACCTGGGTGACCGGGGTCAGCGAGCCGTAGTACTCGATCTGGATTCGGTTGAACATCGCGGGATTGGCGCGCCCGGTACGGATGGAGCCCATGTCGTCCTTGGCGACGCTCACGGCCTTCTCCATCTTCTCCTCGGCGTCGAGCAGCGTTTCGTCGATCATCGTGATTCCTGTTCGGTATCTCGGGCAGGGATGTCACCGGATGGTGGCGTCCCCGTCCTGCGGGTGTCGTCGGTGGTGGGCGGCGGTGGTGGCAGTGAGGGGTCTAGGTGGTCGACACCAGGGTCCCGATCCGCTCGCCGGACACCGCGCGGGCGATGTTGCCCTGCTCGAGGAGATTGAACACCAGCATCGGCATCTTGTTGTCCATGCAGAGGCTGAACGCGGTCGCGTCGGCCACCTTCAGCTGCTTCTCGAGAGCCTCGCGATGGCTGATCTCGCGGTAGAGCACGGCATCGGGGTTGGTGCGCGGGTCGTCGCTGTAGACCCCGTCGACGGCCTTGGCCATCAGCACCACCTCGGCCTTGATCTCGAGGGCACGCTGGGCGGCGGTGGTGTCGGTGGAGAAGTACGGCATACCCATGCCGGCACCGAAGATCACCACACGGCCCTTCTCCAGGTGACGCTGTGCGCGCAGCGGCAGGTAGGGCTCGGCGACCTGACCCATGGTGATGGCGGTCTGCACGCGGGTGGTGACGCCACGCTTCTCCAGGAAGTCTTGCAGCGCAAGGCAGTTCATGACGGTGCCGAGCATGCCCATGTAGTCCGAACGGGACCGGTCGAGGCCGCGCTGCTGCAGTTCGGCGCCGCGGAAGAAGTTTCCGCCGCCGATCACCACGGCCACCTGCGCGCCGGATCCGACGACCTCGGCGATCTGGTCGGCGACCGTCGCCACGACATCGGGATCGAGTCCGACCTCACCACCGCCGAACATCTCGCCGCCGAGCTTCAGCAGGACCCGCTTGTATCCGGTCCGTGCTGCATTCTCCGAGTGCTGGGATTCCGGGGACTCGCTCATCAACTTCCTCACCGCCGCCGACTGTGTACGCCGCCCCGCGTCCGCGCCGGGCGGATGCGAGCCGGTCTTGCAGAAATCATCTTAGGGCCCCGACGCGACGACCCCGTGTCCCCCATGGATACGGGGACACGGGGTCGTCGTTTCGTCAGGTGGTGCGCCGGGGGCACACCGGACCGGTCAGGACTGGCCGACCTCGAAGCGGGTGAAGGCCACCACGGTGGCGCCCGCCTCGTCGAGGATGTTCTTGACGGTCTTCTTGGACTCCTTGACGAAGGGCTGGTCGACCAGCACGACGTCCTTGTAGAAGCCGGTCAGACGGCCTTCGACGATCTTCGGCAGGGCCTGCTCGGGCTTACCCTCGGCCTTGGCGGTCTCCTCGGCGATGCGACGCTCGTTCTCGACGACGTCGGCGGGGACCTCGTCGCGGCTGGCGTAGCGGGCCTTGAGTGCGGCGACCTGCTGTGCGGCGTTGCGCGCGGCCTCGGCGGCGGCGTCGCCCTCACCGGTGTAGGACACCAGCACGCCGACGGCCGGCGGCAGATCGGAGGCGCGCTTGTGCAGGTACACGGCGACCGGGCCGTCGTAGAACACGACGCGACGCAGCTCGAGCTTCTCGCCGATCTTGGCGCTGAGGCCCTGCACGGCGTCGGCGACGGTGCCCTCACCGAGCGCAGCGGCCTTGAGCACCTCGACGTCACTGGTCTTGGCGACCAGGGCGGCGTCGAGCACCTTGTCGGCGAGTTCCTGGAACTCGGCGTTCTTGGCGACGAAGTCGGTCTCGGAGTTGAGCTCGATCATCACGCCGCCCTTGGCGGCGACCAGGCCCTCGGCGGTGGAGCGCTCGGCGCGCTTACCCACGTCCTTGGCACCCTTGATGCGCAGTTCCTCGACGGCCTTGTCGAAGTCGCCGTCGTTGTTCTCCAGCGCCTTCTTGCAGTCCAGCATTCCAGAGCCAGTGAGTTCGCGGAGACGCTTCACATCGGCTGCGGTGTAGTTCGCCATCGTCGGCGAGCCTCCTTAGAGAGAGTATTGGGATGTCTGTCGGCCTCCGGCCCGGACAGACCGGGCCGGAGGCCTACGACGTGGACCCGTACGGGTCAGGATGCCGGGGTGCCACCCTCGGCGGGTGCGGCGGCCTGGGTCAGCAGTTCCTGCTCCCACTCGGCGAGCGGCTCACCGCTGCCGGCCTCCGGCTTGGCGTCGTCCGAGGACTGGCCGGCGCGTGCCTGGACACCCTCGGCGACGGCCGACGCGACCACGCGGGTCAGCAGAGCAGCGCTACGGATCGCGTCGTCGTTGCCCGGGATCGGGTAGTCGACGAGATCGGGATCGCAGTTGGTGTCGAGGATGGCGATGACCGGGATGTTGAGCTTGCGTGCCTCACCGACAGCAATGTGCTCCTTGTTGGTGTCCACAACCCAAATTGCAGACGGCACCTTGGCCATATCCCGGATACCACCGAGGGTGCGCTCGAGCTTGTTCTTCTCGCGGGTCAGCATCAAGATCTCTTTCTTGGTGCGACCCTCGAAGCCACCGGTCTGCTCCATGGTCTCGAGCTCCTTCATCCGCTGAAGGCGCTTGTGGACGGTCTGGAAGTTGGTGAGCATACCACCGAGCCAGCGCTGGTTGACGTACGGCATACCGACACGGGTGGCCTCGGCCGCGATGGACTCCTGGGCCTGCTTCTTGGTACCGACGAAGAGGACGGTGCCACCGTGGGCGACGGTCTCCTTGACGAACTCGTACGCCTTGTCGATGTAGGTCAGCGTCTGCTGCAGGTCGATGATGTAGATGCCGTTGCGGTCGGTGAAGATGAATCGCTTCATCTTCGGGTTCCAACGGCGGGTCTGATGCCCGAAGTGTGCGCCGCTGTCGAGCAGCTGCTTCATGGTCACTACAGCCATGAATCCATCCTTTGTGTGCAGTTGACATCGGTACCGGCGGTACCGATCCTGGCGCCCACGGCTCGCACGGAACCCGACCGTGATCGGGACCGCCCGCGCGGAGCAGGTCGGGGGCGTGAGCCGCCACGACCCGAGTTGTGGGCGCGCGAAGTCACTCCGCCCGTAGACGAAGTGCCCGTCAACCATACGCCCGGGCGTGACCGGGATCCAAAATCCGTCGGAGCCGACCGGGGTCGCGCTGCGTCTAATCCAGCATGAACCCGATACATGCCCCCGATGTCGTGTCCCGGCGATCCCGCTCCCCACGGTCCCGCGAGCCAGGCCGGCAGTGGCGACGTCTGGTGGCCGCGCTGACCGAGGTCGCGCTGGTGGCGTCGCTGTTGCTGGCGGTACCGGCGCTGGTCGCGGCCCGACCGCCGACTGCACCATCGCGGGGCGCCTACGTCGCTCCCCTGCCACCGAAGCCGACGGTGGTCCGGGGATTCGACGCCCCGACCCCACGGTGGCAGGCCGGTCACCGCGGGATCGACCTGGCCGCCCCGGCCGGAGCGTCGGTGCTGGCCGCCGGCGACGGCGTGGTGCGGTTCGCCGGGACCGTCGCCGGGAAGCCGACGATCTCCGTCGAGCACCCCGACGGTGTGATCACCACCTATGAGCCGGTGCGCGCGGAGGTACGCAAAGGACTGCGGGTGCGACGCGGCCAGGTGATCGGCACCGTCGTCGGCGGGCACGAGGGGTGTGTGGCGGCGGCGTGCCTGCACTGGGGTGCCCGCCGCGGCGCGGGCCGCACGGCCACCTATCTCGATCCGCTGGGGCTACTGGGTGCGGTGCCGGTACGACTGAAACCGGTCGGCGGATCGGCAGCCGGGGAATCCGGGTTCGGCCGGGCCCCGCCGTGAACCGGGCGCCACCGCGGCGGTCAGGCGCGCGGGTGGGCCTGCCGGTGCACCGCACGCAGCCGTTCGACGCTGACATGGGTGTAGATCTGCGTCGTCGCCAGCGACGAATGGCCGAGCAGTTCCTGCACGACGCGCAGGTCGGCACCGCCTTCGAGGAGGTGAGTCGCGGCGCTGTGGCGTAGTCCGTGCGGTCCCATGTCCGGGCCGCCGGCCGCCGCGACGGCGGTGGTCACCACCGTGCGGGCGACGCGCTGGTCGAGGCGGCCGCCCTTGGCACCGAGGAGCAGGGCGTCGCCGGATCGGGGTCCGGTCAATTCGGGCCGACCGCCCGCCAGCCATCGGTCGAGGGCGTCGGCGGCCGGGATCCCGAACGGCACCGAGCGCTGCTTGTTGCCCTTGCCGATCACCCGGAGAACCCGACGGTCGGTGTCGACGTCGTCGAGGTCGAGTCCGCACAGTTCACCGACACGGATTCCGGTCCCATAGAGCAGTTCGAGGATCGCGCGGTCACGCAGGGCGATCGGGTCGGCGGGCTGGTCTCCGGTTTCCGGGGTGCCGTCGGCATCCGGAGCCCCGTCGGTGTCTCCCCCGGTGTCGGGGACGTGCCGGTTGCGGCCCGCGGCGGCGATGGCGGCGTCGGCCTGCTCGGCGGTCAGGACCGCCGGCAGTGTGCGATGAGCCTTGGGCGCCTGCAATCGGGTCGACGGGTCGGTGCCGAGGATGCCCTCCCGGGCCGCCCAGGCGCAGAAGGTCTTCGCCGAGGAGACCTGCCGGGCCACGGTGGTCCGCGCCGCACCGCGACGGGTGTGGTCGGCGAGCCAGGCGCGCAGGAGGTCGAGGTCGATCGCGGTGACGGCGATGCCGCGCGCTCCGGCGAACGAGACGAGGCCACGGACGTCACCGGTGTAGGCGCGGATGGTGTGTGCGCTGAGTCCACGCTCGAACCGCAGGTGCTCGGCGAAGTCGGCGATCACCGAGCCCTCCCCGGTGGTGGCGTTCCGGGCATCGGTGTTCCCCGGGCCGTCTGCGTTCCCCGGGCCGCCTGTGTTCCCCGGGCCGTCTGCACCTGCGACGTCGTCGGTCATCCCCTGACCTCACCGGTCCGCGTGGGTGAGCGCAAACCCCCACGCGGACCCGTTGCCGGATCGGTACCCGCGGGTGGGGTCACACGCTCGCCCCGGCGGCCTCCTCCGACGCGCGCAGCTCGGCCTTCCAGGTACGGAAGCCCTCTTCGGAGCGGCCACGCCGCCAGTAGCCGGAGATCGAGGCGTTGGCCGCGCTCACCCCGCGTTCCTTGCGGACGTAGGCGCGCAGGTTGTGCATCACCGCCTGCGCCTCGCCGTGGATGAACACCTGGGGTTCACCGTCGAGCCAGAAGGCGCCGCGCACGGCGTCGATCAGCGGGGCGTTGTCGCCCGCATGGTCGGCGTCGACCTCGCCTGCCGGTCCACCGCGATGCACCCAGGTGATCTCGGCACCGGCCGGGGCGGTCAGCGTGATCTCGTCCTCGGGTCCGGCGACCTCGATGAACACCTGTGCTCGGGCATCGGCCGGGAGCGCCTCGAGGGCCGCGGTGATGGCGGGCATGGCCGACTCGTCGCCGGCCAGTAGATGCCAGGGCGCATCGGGGCGGGGATGGTAGCCGCTGCCCGGTCCGAGGAAAGACACCTCCGTGCCGGGTTCGACCGAGGCCGCCCACGGTCCGGCGACCCCTTCGTCGCCGTGGACGACGAAGTCGACCCAGATCTCGCGGTGGTCGGCGTCGACCTTGCGGATGGTGTAGGTCCGCAGGATCGGTTGCTGCTCGGCCGGCAGCGACCGCGACGCCCGCGGGTCGAAGTCGGCGGGCAAGCCGGCACCACCGGGCATGAAGATGAACTTGACGTACATGTCGGTCTCGCCGAGTCCGTCGGCACCGACGGCGGGAGCGAATCCGTCGAAGCCGTCGCCGCCGAGGACGAGCCGCACCATGTGTGCGGTGAGCTGCTCGCGGCGCAGCACGGTCATGGTGTTCACACGTTTGGCCATGGGACCTCCTTGTTCGCATCCACGCTACGCCCCGAATTAGGTTTACCTAAGCAGCGGGTTCGGTCACGTCGCCCACCCATGCCTACCACGGCGCCCGTTCGACACGGTCGGCGAGACCGCCGCCGAAAGATCGAAATCCATTGCGTATCAATCGAATACGAGACCTCAAACGAACACGGGACATCAGGGACCGCTGGACTCATGTCCGGTCCACCGCATGCCATCCCAGTACCGACTCCGCGCGGGGTTGCCGGGGTCGGGATACCAGCCCGGGGGCGGACCGGCCTGGGTTCGCTGTGCCGCCGACGCCGACCTGGCGACCAGGACGATGCCACCGACGACGGCCGCGATCACCGCGATCACGACCAACAGGATCAGCCAATGCCACCAACTCACAGCTCCCATGGCGGCATTTCTACCACCGCCCCCGACACGACCCCGGCATCCGGACACGCGGTCGGGGGGCACGCTGTCGGGGGCACGCCGCCGGGGGCACCTCGCCCGATCACCTCGCCCCGACTGGCGTGCGGCGTGCGACCCGGATGGGCTCACCGCATGAGTCGCCATCCCTGATCGTCCTGCTCGACCAGACCTTTCAGATCGAGTACGGCCAAGGCCGTGCGCACCACCGACACCGGCCGCCCCGACACGAACACGATCTCGTCGATGCCGAGCGCACCGCGGGACGGGAGTGCCTCGACCACCTGCAACTGGTCGTCGGTGAGGCCATCGGTGGAGCGTTGGCGTCTCGGCGCCGGCACCCCGCCACCGTCCGGGTGGACCAGGCGGACGATGTCGTCGGCATCGCGGATGAGAACCGCATCACCGTCGGCGATCATCGCGTGACACCCCACCGACGTCGCGGAGTTGATCGGCCCGGGCACCGCACCCAGCGGACGATCGAGCCGACGCGCCCACGCCGCGGTGTTCAGCGCACCGGAGCGTCGGCCCGCCTCCACCACGACCACCGCCGACGACAGGGCGGCGACCAGACGGTTCCGGGCGAGGAACCGGTGTTTGGCCGCGGTCGTGCCCGGCGGGTACTCGGTGATCACCAGCCCGGTCCGGGCGATGTCGGTGAGCAGCGTCGAATGGGCGGCCGGATAGTCCCGGTCGATCCCGCACGCCAGCACGGCCACCGTCTCCCCGCGTCCGGCGAGGGCCGACCGATGTGCGGCGGCGTCGATGCCGAAGGCCGCCCCGGAGATGACCGTCCAGGATTCGGTGACCAGATCGCCGGTGAGGTCACCGGCCACGTGATCGCCATACGACGTCGACGCCCGGGCGCCCACCATCGCCACCGCTGCCGCCGCCGCCGTGTCGAGGCGCCCCGGTCCACGGACCCACAGTGCGACGGGTTCGCCGGCTCGGGCCGCGGTGGTCGCCTGCCCCAGCGGGAGCAGCGACCACGCCGGCCATTCGTCGTCGTCGGGGGTGATCAGTCGGGCGCCGACACCGTGCGCGCGTTCGAGGTGGGCCATCGTCATGTCGGTTCCGGCGCGAGCCGCCGTCGGCTCGAGCACGCCGGTGTGCCCGTCGGGCACCGATCGTGCCCGGATCGCGCGGGCCGCCTCGACCGGACCGAGTTCGGCCACCAGGTCGCGGACCGGCCCGCACGGCGGCTCGGCGACCGCGGCGAGGTAGGCCCAGGCCCGCGCCTCACGCTCGTCGGCGGCCGACGGCACCGGGCCGGTCATCGCAGACCTCCGCGATCGCGATACAGGAGTGCTTGTGCCACATCGGTTTCGGTGGGAGTTCCGCGCCCTTCCAGGTCGGCGATGGTCCAGGCCACCCGCACCGCGCGATCGGCACCACGAGCGGTCAGACGACCTTCTCGCATGCTCAGCTCCAGCGGCCGGGTCACCGTGGGTGGCAGGGGGAAGTGCCGTTTGAGGTCGGCGCCGCGCGCCTCGGCGTTGGTGCGCCAGCCGAACTCGCGCCACCGTTCCACCGCGGCGTCACGGGCGCCGGTGACCCGTACCCGGATCTCGGCACTCGACTCGCCGCTCGCCGTGGTCAGCGTCGCATTGCCGGGCGGATCCATCCGCACCCGGATGTCCACCCGATCCATCAGCGGACCCGACAGTTTGCCCAGGTAGCGGCGCCGTTCGACCGACGAGCACATGCACGCGGTGTCCCGGGCGGGTGCGCACGAGCAGGGATTCGCGGCCAGGATCAGCTGGAAGCGGGCGGGGTACTCGGCCACGCCGTCGCGCCGCGGCACCTTGACCACGCCCTCTTCGAGAGGCTGTCGCAACGAGTCGAGAACCTTGCCGCCCATCTCGGCGCATTCGTCGATGAACAGGACGCCGCGATGGGCCAGCGACACCGCACCCGGCCGCGCCATCCCGGTTCCCCCGCCGAGCAGCGCCGTCGTCGACGCCGAGTGATGTGGGTCGATGAACGGCGGATCGGCCACGAGCGGCGAACCCGGCGAGAGGATCCCGGCGATCGAGTGCACCGCGGTCACCTCCAGGGATTCCTCGCGGTCGAGCGGCGGCAGGATTCCCGGCAACCGCCGCGCGAGCATGGTCTTGCCGATCCCGGGTGGCCCGGTCATCAGCACGTGATGGGCGCCGGCCGCGGCGATCTCGAGGGCATGCCGCGCCTCGGTCTGCCCGATGACATCGGCCATGTCCGGCACCATCCGCGGTTCCGGCGCCGACGACTCACCGTCGACGGTGTCCAGGACGGTCTTGCCCTCCGACCACGCCACCACTTCTTTGAGCGTGTGCGCACCGCCGATCTCGATGTCGTCGATCAGGGTGGCCTCGGCGACCATCGAGATCGGCACCACCACACGGCGGAAACCCGCTGCACGCGCGGCGATCACCGCGGGCAGGATGCCCCGCACCGGACGCAGACTGCCATCGAGTGCCAGCTCCCCCAGCAACACCGTCGACGACAACCGCACCGAGGTCACCTGCTCGGTGGCCACCAGGATCGCGACCGCCAACGACAAGTCATGCGCCGAACCGCGTTTCGGCAACTCCGCCGGCGCCAGATTGATGGTGACCTTCCCGTCGGGAAACGAGAAGCCCGAGTTGACGATCGCCGCCCGCACCCGTTCACGGCCCTCACGTAACGCCGAATCGACGGTTCCGCCGATGATCACCGCCGGCAGCCCCTGCCCCACATGCGCCTGCACCTCGATCACCTTGGCCTCGAAGGCGTTGAGCCCCACCGAGAACGTCCGGCCGAGCGGCGCGCGGGCCGTCGGCTCCTCGAGCTCACTCCACGATGTTGACATGGTGCCGCACCTGGGCCCGTTCACGATCGAGCGGATACGCCGGATCGAGTTGGATCGAGATGACGTCGAGACGGATCTGCGGCCAGTGCATCTCCTGCTGCGCCAACCACATCCCGGTCAATCGCCGCATCCGCCGCAGCTTGTCCCGCGTCACCGCGGCCACCGGGTCGGCGAACACCCGAGACGCCCGCGTCTTGACCTCCACCACCACCAGCCGACGCCCATCCGCGGCGATCAGATCCAGCTCCCCGAACTTGTTGCGCCAGTTCCGTTCCACGATCGTCCACCCCAACCGCGTCACGAACTCGGCGGCCAGATCCTCACCCAACCGCCCCACCTCCGCCCGCCGATTGGGCCGGTCCCCCACTGATTCCGCTGTCATGCAGCAAGAATCACCGACATCCGCGACATCCGACCGATCCCACCGGCGATCACCACGAGATCTGGGGACACATCCCGATCTGTGCACAACCGCACACATCCGAGCACGCTGTGCCCTCGGTTGTCGGTGCGACCGCGACCCCTGGTCCGGACACCGGACACCGGCACCTCGATGACTCGATCACCAGCACCGAACCCGTGCGAAACAATTTGCTGCAACTATGGGTAATGGACAATTCTGTGCCGCGAATACGCGAATAATGCGACAAGGTGTATACGTGTGCGCGAGGACGCCGGTCCGGACCGGAACCTGCGATCCGGCCCACCGGACAATCGGACACGCGAGCGACGTCGCAGTTCGCCGAACGTCCCGTGTTCCTCCGCGCCGGCACACCGGATTCGGCGTCCACACAGGGCCGATGGCCCCGGCGTGTACATCGGTGCCCGGAGCCGATGCACACGGTATAACCAGCTCATGACGACAACCATCCTGCAGAATGCACGGCTGATCGACGGAACCGGCGCCGACCCGGTTGCGGACGCGGTCCTGGTGATCGACGACGGCAAGATCACCTACGCCGGATCTGCGGCCGGGGCGCCGCAACCCGAGGACCCCGCCAAGGTGGTGACCGTCGACGTCGGTGGCAACACGATCTGCCCGGGCTTCTTCGACTGCCACGTCCACCTGTCGCTGCCCGGCACCAAGGGCTCCCCGATCATGTCGGCGATGGTGCCGCCGTCCTACCGCTACTTCGAGCTCATCGACCGGCTCAAGACCACCATCGGCGCCGGTGTCACCACCGTCCGTGACCTCATGGGTGTCGACGTCGGCGTGCGCGACGCGGTCGCCCACGGACTCGTGGCCGGACCCCGACTCCTGGTGGCCGACAAGATGTTCAGCCAGACCGGCGGCCACGCCGACTTCCACATCCCCTCCGGCATCGACGGCACCGGACTGGTCGGCGGCCTGATCGTCGACACCGTCGACGATGCGCGCCGCGAGGTCCGCAAGCTCCTGCGCGAGGGCGTCGACGTCATCAAGGTCGCCTCCAGCGGTGGCGTGACCTCCCCGAGCGATGATCCCGACTGGCTGGGCGCGCGCACCGAGATCGTCGCCGCACTGGTCGAGGAGGCCGACAACTACGGTGGCCGCAAGGTCGCCGCCCACGCGATCGGCCTCGCCGGCATCCAGGCGGCCGTCCAGGGTGGCGCGCACAGCGTCGAGCACGGCTACGCCCTCACCGACGAGCTGCGCTCGGAGATGGTCGACCGCGGCCAGTTCCTGGTGCCGACCCTCATCGAGACCCTCAAGCCCGACACCGCGACCCCGCAGGCCGTCGCCAAGAGCACCAAGTGGCATGCGCTGGCCCACGAGTCCATCGCCGCCTCGGTCGCCGCCGGCATCAAGGTCGCCGTCGGTACCGACGCCGGCCTGGTCCCCGATCACGGCGCCACCCTGGGCGAGCTCGGCTGCCTGGTGAAGTTCGGCGGCATGACGCCGATGCAGGCGATCGTCGCCGGCACCCGCACCTCGGCCGAGCTCTGCGACGTCGCCGACAAGCTGGGCACGCTGGAGGCCGGCAAGCTGGCCGACGTCGTCGTCGTCAAGGGTGATCCGCTGGCCGACATCGATTCGCTCGCCGACCACGACAACATCCTGCTCGTCCTCAAGGAGGGCAAGACCGCCAGCAACCGCGGCGCCTACGCTCTCTGACCCGCTGAGCTGACACGGTCGGACCGACATCGAGGTCCCCTCCCGGATGGGAGGGGACCTCGATTGTTCTGTGTGGGTCGCGCGCAGGTGACCGCAAGCGGGTGGTGGTCGCGTACCGGCCTCGGGCGGCGGAGGTTTCGACACGCCTCGTCGCTTCGCTCCTCGTCGGCTCAACCACCGGACGAACACCCCTCGGCACGCAAGAACACCCCGCCCAACCACCGAACGAACGCCAATCGGCACGCAAGAACACCCGAGTCCAACCACCGGACGAACACCCCTCGGCACGCAAGAACACCCCGCCCAACCACCGAACGAACACCCCTCGCCACGCAAGAACACCCCGCCCAACCACCGAACGAACGCCAATCGGCACGCGAGATCACCCGGGCCCGACCACCGAAATGCCCGCCCGCCAACGAATTCGGGCGCCCGACGCAATGCCGGACGCCCGATGAGGTGTCACTCCCGAGGGACTAACCCCTTCAGGGTTCATCGGGGAGTCGGAGTTCTGGCTTCTCGAGTTCCTCGATGTTGACGTCCTTGAACGTCAGCACCCGGACCTGCTTGACGAAGCGTGCCGGACGGTACATGTCCCACACCCAGGCGTCACTCATCCGCAGCTCGAAGTACACCTCGCCGTCGGAGTTGCGGGGGATCATCTCCACTGCGTTCGCAAGGTAGAAGCGGCGCTCGGTCTCGACCACGTATGTGAACTGGCCGACGATGTCCTTGTACTCGCGGTACAAGGACAACTCCATCTCGGTTTCGTACTTCTCGAGATCCTCAGCGCTCATCCTGTAAGCCTATCGCGGGTGTTGTTGCTGCTGGTGGCGGTGCCACCCTGGGTGGAGGACTGTCCGGGACGCACCCGGGCAGCCACGTTTCGGTAGGACATGCGGTGCTGCACCGACGGGCCGTGCTCGTCGAGGCAGGACATGTGCAGGGCCGTGCTGTAGCCCTTGTGGACGGCGAACTCGTAGCCCGGCACCTCGGCATCCATCGCGACCATGATCCGGTCGCGGGTCACCTTGGCGATGATGCTGGCCGCGGCGATGCAGGCCGCCGCACCGTCGCCGCCGATCACCGGCAGCGAGGGCACGGTGAGGCCGGGTACCGCGAATCCGTCGGACAGCACGTAACCGGGTGTCAGGTCGAGCCCGGCGACGGCGCGTCGCATGCCCTCGATGTTGGCGACGTGGATGCCGATGCGGTCGATCTCGTCCGCACCGATCACCACCGCCGACCACGATTCGGCGTACCGGGTCACCGACCGATACAGCTTCTCGCGGGCCGCCTCGGTGAGCTTCTTGGAGTCGTCGAGCTCGGCGAGCGAGGCCAGTTGCGTCGGTTTCAGCACGCAGGCGGCCACCACCAACGGTCCGGCACAGGCTCCACGGCCGGCCTCGTCGACGCCGGCCACCGGCCCCAGACCGCTGCGGTGCAAGGTGAACTCGTAGGTGCGCAGGCCTGCGGCCCGGCGTACCGGCAGGCGTGGTGGCCAACGACTCATGGTCGGCCTCCCATCCTCTGCCGGTCGGCTGTGTCCGGCCGGAACCCGTTCTGCGTCACGATCATCCCTGTCATTGCTGGGGATCGATCGAGGCGACACCACCCATCCGGGAGAAGGGGTAGATGACGAATCGCGTCTTGCCGCGGATGTTGTCGATCGGCACGGTGCCGTCGTCGGTGATCACGCCGTTGCTGTCGGTGACGATGTGATACCGCGAGTCCGACGAGCGGGTGCGGTTGTCGCCCATCATGAAGGCATGACCCTCGGGTACCTTGATCGGCCCGAAGCTCTTGCCCAGACACGGCGTGAGCTGACCTTCGGCGTTCACCGCGTCGGCGTCGGCGATGAGGTTCTCCGCCAGGTTCTGCCGCTGCAGCGCCATGTCGACGTACGGCTCGTGCAACGGCTTGCCGTCCACCGTGACGCCGACGTTCTGGTCGTTGTTGCACTCGATCGTCTGACCGCCGACGGCGATGATCCGCTTGACGTAGTCGTTCTCGTCCGGCGGGGCGAACCCGAACCAGGACATGCCGTCCTGCAGACCGTGCACGACGGTGTTGCTCGATCGCGGCGAGACCCACGGGCCGCCCCACGAGTCGGGCACCTTGAACACCACCACGTCACCCGGCGACGGGTCACCGAAGCGGTAGCTCAGCTTGTCCACCACGATGCGGTCGTTGGTGCAGCCGTCGCATCCGATCAGCGTCGGTTCCATCGACTCGGAGGGGATGACGTACTGGCGCCCGATGAAGGTCTGCAGAATCCAGCTGATCAGCAGCACACACGCGACGATGATGATCGTCTCGCGCAGCAGTGAACTCCTGCCACCCTTGGGCTTGTCGTCTTTGGTCCGCCACGGACGCGAGGTCGGCTCCTCGGCGGAGCCGACCTCGTCGTCGGAACGGTGATCGTCTCTGCGGTCGTCGCCTGACCGGTTGGTGTCAGCCACGTCGTCAGAGTAGACGCGTCAGCGCTTTTCCTTGATCTTGGCAGCCTTGCCGCGCAGATCGCGCAGGTAGTACAGCTTGGCGCGACGCACGTCGCCGCGGGTCAGCACGTCGACCTTGGCGATGTTCGGGCTGTGCACCGGGAAGGTGCGCTCCACGCCGACGCCGAAGGACACCTTGCGGACGGTGAAGGTCTCGCGGACGCCACCGCCCTGGCGACGGATCACGACGCCCTTGAAGACCTGAACGCGCTCCTTGGAGCCCTCGATGACCTTGACGTGGACGTCAAGGGTGTCGCCGGGGCCGAAGGCGGGGATGTCGTCGCGCAGCGACTGCTTGTCGAGAGAGTCCAGGGTGTTCATGTGTCTGGTCCTATTCTGGCTTGGCGTGAACAGAGGAACCTGGCGGCCCGTCGACACCGGCCAGGAAGACCTGACCAGCACATCTGGGGTTCGACCGGTTCGTGCTCCGAGTCATGGCGTCATCCTGGGTGAGGCGGCATGCAGCGATGCACCCTCACCAGGCAACCCGACTATTGTGCCAGACCGACCCCTGCACGACGAAATCGCCACCGGCCACCGGACACACCGACATCACCTCGGCCGCGGCCAGCGCCGATCGTGCCGCCGGCCCCGGCGGATTCGGCGAGGCGACGACGAGCGGTACCGCGCCCACCGACCGCAGATGGTCGACGATCGCGATCTCCGGCGCCCGACCGTCCGCGGCGAGGTCCTCGGTCATCATCACCGTCAGCCCGGGCCGCAGGTAGGGCACGGGATCGCTGGTCCCGACGACGATCGTGCGCCGCCCGTCGGTGTCGGTTCCCAGCCCGACTGCGACGTCGATCCACATCGCGACTTGCCCGGAGAGCCCGGCGTGCGCCTGGCGGGCCCGTCGCACCAGCCACTCCACCTCGCCGCGGGTGAGCGAGGTGTCGGGCTCGTCGCGGGCGGGCTCGGTGCGCGGTGGCCCTCCACCCATCCCGACCGGGTCCGCCCCCTGCGCCGCGAACGCCCCGAACGCCCCCAGCCCGCCCAGTGCCCCCAGCCCACCGAGCGGCAGCATGCCGGCCGTCGCGGCGGGTGCCGGTGAGGTGTACCCGGACGGTGGCTGCGCCGAGGTCTCGGTGCCGGTGGGATCGGCCTCGGTGGGATCGGATTGGGCGGGATCAGGCCGCGCCGCGACGGCGGCATCGTCGGCGTACTCCTCCCCCGCGGTCGTCATCGCGAACCGGCCGGCACTCGCCGCGAACACGCGCAACGAGTCGTCGCCGAGCGTGGCGGCCACCTCACCGGCGGCCTGGTCCCTGGCCCACACCCCGGCGACGACACCCATCCGGGCACGGCTACCGGTGACCACGTCGGCATAGCGGTCCAGCGCACCGGCGACGGTGGCCAGTGCCGCGCCGGCCGCACCCGGCCCGGCCGCGCTCAGTGGCCGCCCCGACGCCCCGATCTCGCGCACCAGGCGCCCCTCGCCGACGACGGGGTCGTGGTGCAGGGCATCGAGTTCGGCGGCCAGCTCGTCGGCGCGTGTGGCCAGGCCGGCCACGGTCGCGGCGAGGCGTCGGAGGTCGTCCGGGTCGGTGGTCGGCCAGTGCTCCCCTGCCGCGTTCCTGGTGAGGTCGGCATCATCGGATGCATCCCCGACCGTCATCGGCCGTCCCGTACGCCGGTACCGGACCCGCCGTGACCGGCGGCGTCGATGTCACCGGCGGCGTCGATGTCACCGGCGGCGTCGAGGTCGGCGTCCTGCACCGCCGCCACCGCCTGCACGATCCGGTTCGCCTGCTCGGCGGCCAGGTCGGCCGCGGTGCCGACCGCGGCGGTCGCGGCGTCGGCGAGTGAGCGCAGTCCGGCACGGAAGACCTGGGCACCCCGATCGGCGCCGAGTGTCGAATCGACCTCGGCGAGAAGGTCTTCCAGAGCCGCACCGAGTTCGGTGAGCCGGCCCGCCACGATGTCGATCCCCTCGGCGAGCCGGTGTGCGGCGTCGGGATCGATCCCCATCCGGTCGGTGCTCATCAGGCCTCGTCGACGAGGACGTCGTAGCCGGGTTCGATCTCGGTCAGGGCGGTCAGCACCTGGGCACGCCGGATGCGCAGCCGGGCATCGGCATCGTCGACGAGGTCGGTGATGAGCTGGGCGAGTACGGGTGCGCGATGACGACGCAGGGCCGCGGGTTCGATGGTGAGGTCGGTGAGTTTGCCGCGGGCGTCGACGGTCACCGAGATCAGCTTGTCGGCACTGACCGCGCATGCGGTGAGATCGGCGAGGACGCCCTGGGCGTGGTTCAATTCGGCCCGCTGGCGGGCGATCTCGTCGACGACGTCCGCCCAGCGTTGCCCCCGGCCCGTGACCATGCGCGCCTCCCCCTCGGATCCGCAATGCAGGTCGGTCGAGTGTAGCCCGCGTTCGCCGCCGGCATCGGGAGACCATCCACAGGTCGGGCGTGCAGGTCAGGCGGGGGCGCCGGACTCCGGTTCGGGCAGCAGATCGGGGCGGCGCGCACGCGTACGCTCGAGCGACTGTTCATGCCGCCAGGCGGCGACCTTGGCGTGGTCACCGCTGAGCAGCACCGGCGGGACCGGGAGGTCACGCCACACCTCAGGCCGGGTGTAACTGGGACCCTCGAGCAGCCCCTCGGAGAACGAATCCTCTTGGTGTGAACGGGGATTGCCGAGCACACCGGGAATCAGGCGGACGGCGGCCTCCACCATGGCCAGGGTCGCGACCTCGCCGCCGATCAGGACGAAGTCACCGAGCGAGACCTCCTCGACGCGCACGCGCCGGGCGGCGTCGTCGAAGACGCGCTGATCGATGCCCTCGTAGCGTCCGCAGGCGAAGACGAGGTGCTCCTCGCCGGCCCACCGCTGTGCGGTGGCCTGCCGGAACGGGACGCCCGCCGGGGTCGGGACCACCAGCAGGGCGTCGTCGGGGCACACCGCGTCCAGGCACGGCCCCCACACCTCGGGTTTCATCACCATGCCGGGTCCGCCGCCATAGGGCGAGTCGTCGACGCTGCGGTGCACGTCGTGCGTCCAGTCGCGCAGGTCGTGGACACCGAACTCGATGATCCCGCGGTCGATCGCCTTGCCCAGCAAGGCGACCCGCATGGGTTCGAGGTATTCGGGGAAGATGGAGACGATGTCGATGCGCACGCCTCAGCGCTCCCCCGCCTCGTCGGCGGCGTCGGGGTCGATCAGACCGTCGGGCGGATCGATGACGATGCCCGTACGGGTCACGGTCGGTACGATCTCGCGCACGAACGGCACGAGTACCTCACGGTTGTCGGGGGTACGCACCGACAGCAGGTCGTTGGCCGGCAGATGCAGGATCGACTCCAGCACGCCGACGTGGGTGCCGTCGACGTGGGTGACCGGCACGCCCTCGAGTTCATGGTCGTAGAACTCGTCGGGGTCGTCGCCGGAGTCGACGTCGGCGGAATCCACCAGGAAGAGGGTCCCGCGCAGCGCGTCGGCCGCCGACCGGTCGGCGATCTCCTTCAACGACAGCAACAGCCGCCCGGCATGATCCCGGGCGGCTGTCACCGTGAAGGTTCGCTCGCCACCGCCGCGCGGCAGCTTGCCGCGCAGCGTGGCTCCGGTGGCGAACCGCTGCTGCGGTTCATCGGTGCGGACGTCGACGACGACCTCACCGCGGATGCCGTGGGACTTCGCCACACGGCCCACCACGAGCTCCATACGGCGTCGTCAGCGGTCGGTGTCGACGATGTCGACGCGCATGCCGCGGCCACCGATGCCACCCACCAGGGTGCGCAGGGCGGTGGCGGTGCGGCCGTTGCGGCCGATGACCTTGCCGAGATCCTCCGGGTTGACGTGGACCTCGACGAGGCGGCCACGACGACCGGTGATCAGCTCGACACGCACGTCGTCAGGGTTGGCGACGATGCCGCGCACCAGGTGCTCGACGGCGTCGGCGACGACAGCGCTCACGCCTGGGCCTTGTCACCCTCGGCGGCGGCCTCGTCCTTGGCACCCTCGGCGGCCTCGTCCTTCTTGGCGGCCTTCTTCTTGGGGGTGATCGCCTCGGCGACCGGCGCGCTGTCGGCGGCGGCCAGCGCAGCGTTGAACAGGTCCAGCTTGGACGGCTTCTCGGCAGCGGTCTTCAGGGTGCCCTCGGCGCCCGGCAGGCCCTTGAACTTCTGCCAGTCACCGGTGATCTTCAGGAGGGCGGCGACCGGCTCGGTCGGCTGTGCGCCCACGCTCAGCCAGTACTGCGCACGCTCGGAGTCGACCTCGATCAGCGAGGGCTCTTCCTTGGGGTGGTACTTGCCGATGGTCTCGATCGCGCGGCCGTTGCGGCGGGTGCGCGAGTCGGCGACGATGATGCGGTACTGCGGGTTGCGGATCTTGCCGAGCCGCGTGAGCTTGATCTTGACAGCCATGTCTTCTCTTCTTTCAGTGGTCACTGCGCAATTCGGACGACCCGGCGGAGGTGCCGAGCCCGGTTTTGCGATCTATTCGGGTGTGACCGTCGGTCGGTACGTGACCGGCTCCGACGAACCAGCAGACAATTCTGCCAGACGAGACCCGATGAACCGAAATCGCGAGGCCGCACGGTGGCGCGCAGGGGCGTGGGACGGGCCCGAAAAGGGAGCGGCATGTGGTTACCCACCCCGCGAGAGGTAACCACATGCCTGCGCGCTCGACCCGATGACCTGGGTGGGTGATGCGGGCCGTTCGCTCCCCCTCGCGGCCGCGGCGATCACGCTCCCACCCGCCGGTTCCGGCGGGGAATCATGCAACGCACATGAAACCCTACCGAAGAGTAATAAAACTGACCAACGTCCGTTGGGTGATCTGACTCACAACCATCGCGACTGTGGCCCGTATTTCACCAGGAACGCCCAGATCGGGCACCCCCGGTGTGAACACCGTGCTCAGACGCCACAACTGCCCCAGACGCGGGCATCGGGAGCGTGGGCCGACAGGCGCCGCGAGGGGTCCGGTCGGAACTCAGACCGGCAGGCCGGAGCACACGATCTCGGTCGGGTGCCGCAGCACGCCGGGATCGGTGGTCGGGTCGGTGTCGAACACCAGGAAGTCGGCGCGGTCACCGTCGGCGAGGATGCCGGCGTCGAGCCACCGGCGTGGCGCGGTACTGGCCGCGGCGATCGCCTCGCGGACCGACATCCCGATGCCGGTCAGTGCGTCGATCTCGTCGACGATGCGGCCGTGCTCGACGAAGCCACCCGCGTCGGTACCGGCGTAGATGGCCACCCCGGCCTCGCGGGCCGCCGAGAACGTCTGCGCGGCACGGGCGTACAACGACCGCATATTAGCGGCGTAGGTCGGGAAACGGTCTGCGCCGTCGGCGATCCCAGGAAAGTTCTCCACCTGGATCATGGTGGGCACCAACGCGATCGAGCGGTCGACCAGGGCGTCGATGTGATCGGCGGTCAGCCCGGTGCCGTGTTCGATGCAGTCGACTCCCGCCTCGATCAGGTCACCGAGGGCATCGGTCCCGAAAACATGGGCCGTGATCCGCGCTCCCCCGGCATGTGCGGCGGCCACCGCGGCCTCGAGCTGCGTCCGGTCCCACAGCGGGGCGAGGTCGCCGACCTCACGGTCGATCCAGTCGCCGACGATCTTGACCCAGCCGTCGCCGTCGGCGGCCTGGCGGGCGACCTCGGCGGCCAGCTCGTCGGGGTCGTCGAGGTCGATGCCGTAGTCGCGCAGGTACCGCTTCGGCCGCGCGATGTGCTTGCCCGAGCGGATGAACCGCGGACACATCGGGTCGTCGTCGAGCGGATGGGTGTCCAGCGGCGACCCGACCTCGCGGATCAGCAGGGTTCCGGCACGGGCGTCGGCGCGGGCGAACTCACGGGCCCGGTCGATCGTCACCCCGAGGCCGGGAGCGATCCCGACGTGATTGTGGGCGTCGACGAACCCGGGCAGGATCCACACACCGTCGGCGGCGGTCACCGCCCCGGCGGCCGGGGTGCGGCTGATCACCTCACCGGTGACCCACAGTTCGACCGGTTCGTCGGTCAGCGGGTCGCGGCCGCGATAGTGTCGCGGGGTCGCAACCGCACCGGTGCCGGCCACGGCCTACTTCTTCTTCTTGGGCTGCTGGAACTGCGAGACGTCGATGCCCTCGAGCCCCGGCGGCATCTGGTCGAGCCCCGGCGGCATCGCCGACAGGTCCGGGAATCCGGCCGGCATCCCACCGGGCATAGCGGGGAATCCGCCCCGCACCTTCGGCTGCGTCGGACCGCGTCCCTTGCCCTTGCCCTTGCGGCCCTTGCCCTTGCTCTTGCGGTTGGACTTGCGGCCGGGGCCCAGGCCCATCCGGCCGGACATCTGCGCCATCATCTTGCGCGCCTCGAAGAACCGGTCGACGAGCTGGTTGACCTCGCTGACGGTCACACCCGAACCGTTGGCGATGCGCAGGCGGCGGGAGGCGTTGATGATCTTCGGGTTGTCCCGCTCGGCCGGGGTCATGCCGCGGATGATCGCCTGCACCCGGTCGAGCTGCTTGTCGTCGACCTGGGCGAGCGCATCCTTCATCTGGCCGGCGCCGGGCAGCATACCGAGGATGTTGCCGATCGGACCCATCCGCCGGATCATCAGCATCTGCTCGAGGAAGTCCTCGAGGGTCAGCTCGCCCTGGCTGATCTTGGCGGCGGCTTCCTCGGCCTGCTGCGCGTCCCAGTGCTGCTCGGCCTGCTCGATGAGGCTGAGCACATCGCCCATGCCGAGGATGCGGCTGGCCATCCGGTCGGGGTGGAAGACGTCGAAGTCCTCGAGCTTCTCACCCGACGAGGCGAACATGATGGGCCGGCCGGTGACCTCACGGACCGACAGCGCCGCACCGCCGCGGGCATCACCGTCGAGCTTGGTGAGGACCACACCGGTGAAGTCGACACCCTCGGCGAACGCCTCGGCGGTGGTGACCGCGTCCTGACCGATCATCGCGTCGACGACGAACAGGACCTCGTCCGGCGATGTGGCCGTACGGATGTCGGCGGCCTGCTTCATCAGCTCCGCGTCGATGCCGAGGCGGCCGGCGGTGTCGATCACGACGACGTCGTAGTGCTTGGCGCGGGCCTCGTCGACACCGGCGGTGGCCACGGCCACCGGATCGGCCGCCGACACCCCGAGCGGGTTGGTGCCGGTGGGGGCGCCCTCCCCGGTGACCGAGGTGCCCGGATGCGGCGCGTAGACGGGGACGTCGGCGCGCTCACCGACGATCTGCAGCTGTGAGACCGCACCCGGGCGCTGGAGGTCACAGGCCACCAGCAGCGGGGTGTGGCCCTGCTTCTTGAGCCAGGCACCGAGCTTGCCGGCCAGGGTCGTCTTACCGGCACCCTGCAGACCGGCGAGCATGATCACCGTCGGCGGGGTCTTGGCGAAGGCCACCCGGCGGGTCTCACCACCGAGGATGCCGACGAGTTCTTCGTTGACGATCTTGACGACCTGCTGCGCCGGGTTCAGCGCACCGGAGACCTCGGCACCCTTGGCACGTTCCTTGATCCGCGCGATGAAGGACCGCACCACCGGCAGGGAGACATCGGCCTCGAGCAGGGCCAGACGGATCTCACGACAGGTCCGGTCGATGTCGGCGTCGGACAGCCTGCCCTTGCCACGCAGGTCGGAGAGCGCACCGGTCAACCGGTCGGAGAGGGAATCGAACATTCTCCCATCCTCGCATGTCGGCCGGACCCGGCGCCCGCCCGGCCGGACGATGTCGTCATCGGTGTGGTGACGACATCGCCGACCGGCGGTGTCGGTGTCCGGGTCAGCTGATCGGCACCCCGGATCGTCCGGTGCCGCCGAAGCTGGCCGGACCGGTGCCGTCGTCCTCGTCGTCGGTCCGTGGCCGCGGTACCGGGCACACCGCGACGATCTTCTCGGCCAGCGATTCCCGGGCCGCCGGGGTGTCCTCGGCCAGCACCAGACAGAAGGTGTCGACGACGGTGCTGCCGAGGGTGGCGACCTTGGCCCAGCGGACCCGGGCACCGGCCTGCTCCATCACATCGCTGACCCGGCTGAGCAGCCCCAGCCGGTCGTCGGTGCGCAGTTCCATCAGCACCTCACCGGCGGCCGGCGCCTCGGCCCACAGCACCCTGGGCGGTGCCACCGCGAACAGCGCCGGAACCGCGTTGGCGGCCACCGCCTCCGGGTCGTCGGGCGGTTTGCCCGAGGTGGACGCACCCGGCGAACTCGTCACGGTGCCGATGGTCGGGACCGGAGAGTCCTTCTCCCGCTTGTCGAGTCGGTCGAGCACCTTGACCTTGCCCTCGACCGCGGCGATCAGCTGCTGTCGCAGCAGACCCGCTTCGGGTGGCTCGCCGAATGCGGGTACCACGATGAAACGGTTGACCGCCCGACCCCGATGGTGCGCAACATTCGCCGAGTGCGACCGCAACCCGTTGAGCGCCAACACACCTGCCATCTTCGACAGCAGTCCCGGACGGTCCGGAGCCACCATGATCACCGAGTAGGTGTGCACCCCGTCGGCCGGCGAGAGCCGCACCCCGAAGTCCCCGGACTCGGCGACCTCGATCATCTCCTCGGTCAGCGGTTCGGGTGCGACGAGTTCGTCACCGTCGAGCAGGCGGGTGGCCCGCCGCACCAGATCGCTGATCAGCGAGGCCTTCCAGTCACCCCACACGCCGGGCCCGGTGGCCCGGGAATCCGCCTCGGCGAGCGCCGCGAGCAGTTCCAGGAGCACCCGCTTGTGGCGGAGGGTCTCCACCACCTCCTCGGCGGTGGCCGGGTCGTCGAGGTCACGCCGGGTGGCGATGGTCGGCAGCAGCAGATGATGGCGCACCATCTCCGAGAGGATCGCCACATCCTCCGGCCACAGACCGATCCGGTTGCCCACCTGCACCGCCAGCTCCGCGCCGACCATGCTGTGATCGGCGCCGCGCCCCTTGCCCAGATCGTGGATCAGGGCACCGAGCAACAGCAGATCGGGGCGCGAGACCCGGGTGGTCATCGACCCCGCATAGACCGCGGTCTCCACCAGGTGCCGGTCGACCGTCCAGGTGTGGATGGCATCGCGGGGCGGAAGGTCGCGGACCGCACCCCATTCCGGCAGCAGCCGGCCCCACAGTCCGGTGCGGTCGAGTGCCTCGATCGGCGCCACCATGTGCGGTCCGGAACCCAACAGCACCAGCAGGTCGCTGAGGGCCTCCGACGGCCAGGGCTCACGCAGTTCCGGGGCGTAGTCGGCCAGCCGGGACAGCGTGGAGGCGCTGATCGGCAGCCCGGTACGCGCCGACGACGACGCGACACGCAGGATCAGCCCCGGGTCCTTGCTCGGGATGGCGTTGCGCGCCAGCACGATCTCACCGTTGTGTTCGACCACACCCTCGTCGAGCGGACGGCGGATGGGTGAACGCCGGAGCTTGGCCAGGCCGCGTCGCGGCAGGGCGTTGCCCGCCGTCCGCAACCCGACGTCGGTGGAGTACCCGATGGTGCGGGCCGCGTCACTGATCACCCGGGCGAGGTCGAACCGGTCCCCGATCCCCAGTGCCGCGCCGATCTCGTCGGCGTCCTGGGCCCGGACCTGTTCGCGTGCGCGACCGGCGATCCGGTGCAGTTCGGTACGGATGTCCAGCAATCGCTGGTAGGCCACCTGCGGTCCGGCGTTGGGGCTGTCGGGACGCAGGTTGGCCATACCGTCGGTCAATTGCGCGATGGCCAGCGCACCGAGCAGCTGCACATCCCGCAACCCGCCGCGACCGTTCTTCAGGTCGGGTTCGGCGCGGTGGGCGATGTCACCGCTGCGGCGCCACCGGTCCCGCGCATGATCGACCACGGCCGGGAACCGGTTGCGGATGTCGGTACGCCACTGCTGGCGCACGCCACCGATCAACAGCGACGAGAGATCTTCGTCACCGGCGATGTGCCGGGCCTCCAACAGGCCCAGTGCCGCGGTGATGTCGTCACCGGCCACCTGCAACGCCTGCGGCACCGTGCGGACACTGTGGTCGAGCGGGATGTTGGCGTCCCACAACGGATACCAGAGTCCGTCGGCGACCTCCGACACCCGCTCCGGGGACAGGTCCTCGTGCAGGAGGATCAGATCCAGATCCGAATGTGGGAGTAGTTCACCGCGGCCGAGTCCCCCGACCGCGACGATGGCCATCCCGCTGCCGGGCTTGATCCCGAGCTCTGCACCTTTGCTGGTCAGCCAGAACTCGTGCAGGTCCACCAGGACCTGACGCAGACCGGCCGCGTCC
>NZ_BCNF01000007.1 GCF_001485495.1 Gordonia desulfuricans NBRC 100010
TGTGCTCACGAAGGGCATCGGCCCTCGTCAGAGTGCGTCGGCGCCGCGTTCACCAGTGCGAACACGAACCACGGATTCGACCGGTGAGACCCAGACCTTGCCGTCACCGATCTTGCCGGTGCGGGCGGCTTCGACGATGACGTCGACGACCTTGTCCACTGCCGCGTCGTCGACGACGACCTCGACACGGACCTTGGGGACGAAGTCCACCGAGTACTCCGCGCCACGGTAGACCTCGGTGTGACCCTTCTGGCGACCGTAACCCTGCACCTCACTGACGGTCATGCCCAGGATTCCGGCCTGTTCCAGCCCGGCCTTGACGTCCTCCAGTGTGAACGGCTTCACGATTGCGGTGATCAGCTTCATGAGTTATCCCTCTCCACGGGTTTCAAGCGTAGTGGTCAACGATGCGCGAGTCAGGCCAACTCGTACGCGGTCTCGGCGTGTTCTGCCTCGTCGATGCCGCTCTTCTCCTCGTCGGCGTCGACTCGCCAGCCCAGCGGCTTGAGTGCGAAAGCGATGATCGTGGTCAGGATGCCGGTGAACGCGAGGGCGAACAGGGCGATCACGATCTGCACGACGACCTGCTTGTAGTCGCCACCCCAGAACAGGCCGGTGTCCTGCGCCAGCAGGCCCACACCAATGGTGCCCCAGAGGCCGGCGACGAGGTGCACACCGACGACGTCGAGCGAGTCGTCGTAGCCGAACTTGTTCTTCAGGCCGATCGCGAGTGCGGCCAGCGCGCCGGCGATCACACCGAGGATCAGCGATCCGACCGGGGTCAGATTGCCACAGGCCGGGGTGATGGCGACCAGGCCGGCGACGATACCCGAGGCCGCACCCACGCTGGTGGCGTGCTTGTCGCGGATCAACTCCACGGCGAGCCAGCCGATGATCGCGGCGGCGGTGGCGGCGGTGGTGTTGACCCACACCTTGCCCGCGGTGAGGTCCGCGGCGAGCTCCGAGCCGACGTTGAAGCCGAACCAGCCGAACCACAGCAGTGCGGCACCGAGCATGACGAACGGGATGTTGTGCGGGCGGTAGGCGGTCTTGCCGAAGCCGACGCGGGCGCCGACGATCAGGGCCAGGACCAGACCGGCCATACCGGCGTTGATGTGGACCACGGTGCCACCGGCGAAGTCGATCGGTGCGACGTTGGCCTCACCGTCGGTGGTGCCGAACATCCATGCGGCGAAGCCGTCTTCGCCACCGCCCATGATGCCGCCGCCGCCGACGAGACCGCCCCACACCATGTGGGCCAGCGGGAAGTACACGATGGTGGCCCACACGACGGTGAAGACCAGCCAGGTGGAGAACTTCACACGCTCGGCGACCGCACCCGAGATCAGGGCGACGGTGATCACCGCGAACGTCAGCTGGAAGCCGAGGAACACGACCGCCGGGATCGACAGGCCCGCGGTGACGACCGCTTCCTTGCCGTCGATCGTCGCGGTGTTCATCAGCTGATCCGAGCCGAACAGCGCGAACGGGTTGGCGAAGATTCCGCCGATGTCGCTGTTACCGGTGATGCCGTCGCTGAACGACATCGAGAATCCCCACAGGACGTAGATGACGCTGACGGTGGCGAGTGCCCCGAACGACATCATCATCATGTTGAGGACCGACTTGCCCCGCGACAGGCCGCCATAGAAGAAAGCCAGACCGGGAGTCATCAGCAACACCAGTGCAGCGGCGGTGATGACCCACGCCGTGTCGCCTGTGTCGAACTCTCCGAATACGCTTTCCGGCAGTGCAGAAACCACTGTAAGAAACCTCCCTAAGCCGCGCCGACGGCTCGGCGCCTTCAAAGAGACTGTCGCCACCTGGTTTCAGCAGTGGTGCCCTGACGTTTCGTGCATGTGAACCGGTGGCCGGTTTGTATTGCGGCCACGTAACCTCCCAGGTCGGACTTCAGCGTCCTCTCAGGAGTACAGGTCACAGGAGAGCGTCGACGAACGCCTCGGGCTCGAACGGGGCGAGGTCGTCGGCACCTTCGCCGAGACCCACCAGCTTCACCGGGACGCCCAGTTCTTCCTGGACGTGGAAGACGATGCCGCCCTTGGCCGTACCGTCCAGTTTGGTCAGCACGACGCCGGTGATGTCGACCACTTCGGCGAACACGCGGGCCTGGGTGAGGCCGTTCTGTCCGACCGTGGAGTCGAGCACCAGCAGCACCTCGTCGACGGGCGCCTTCTTCTCCACGACACGCTTGACCTTGCCCAGCTCGTCCATCAGACCGGTCTTGGTGTGCAGACGTCCGGCGGTGTCGATCATCACCACGTCCACGCCGTCCTCGATGCCCTTGGCCACCGCGTCGAAGGCCACCGATGCGGGATCGGCCTGCTCCTTGCCGCGCACGATGCCGGCACCCACGCGCTCACCCCACGTCTGCAACTGGTCTGCGGCGGCGGCACGGAAGGTGTCGGCGGCACCGAGCAGCACACGTCGGCCGTCGGCGACGAGGACCCGGGCGAGCTTTCCGGTGGTGGTGGTCTTCCCGGTGCCGTTCACGCCGACGACGAGCACCACGGCGGGGGCACCGGCATGCGGCAGCGCACGCACCGATCGATCCATCTCCGGGTGCAGCTGATCCACCAGGACACGCTTGAGCAGCGCGCGGGCCTCGTCGGCGTTGCGCACCGGGGTCGTCGCCAGCTCGGTGCGCAGCCGCTCGACGACGGCGCTCGTGGCGGCGGTGCCGAGATCGGCCATCACCAGGGTGTCCTCGATCTCCTCCCAGCTGTCCTCGTCGAGGTCGCCGGCACCGAGCAGACCGAGCATCGACTTACCGATGGCACCCTGCGACCGCGACAGCCGTCCGCGCAGACGTCCCAGACGCCCGGCGGTCGGCGCGATCTCCTCGCGTGGCGGTGTGACCGCGGCGTCGGCGGCATCGACGGGAGCGGCGATCTCCGGCTCCGCGGCCGGGGTCTCGGCCGGCGTGGACGCCTCGGGCTGTGCGACCGCGGGCGTGGTCGTCTCGGGCTGGGTCGTCTCGGGCTGGGTCGTCTCGGGCTCGACGACCGGGGAATCGGTGTCCTCGACCTCGGCGGGCGCCGCCTCGGGTGCAGCTGCCTCGGGCTCAGCGGTCTCGGGTGCTGTGGTCTCGGGTGCAGCGGTCTCCGGCGCTGCCGCCTCAGGTGCAGCGGTCTCAGGTGCAGCGGTCTCGGGTGCTGCGGTCTCGGGCTCGTCGTCGATCTCGGGCAGGGCGACCTCGGTCACCGGGCGCTGTGCCGAATCACGTGGCACCGAGGCGTCGTCACCGACCGCGGGCTGCCCGTCGGTCTCGGTGCGTTCGACGGGCGGTCGCACCGGCTCCGGCGGCGGCGCCACCGTGGTGCCCCCGCCCTGACTGAAGGTGAACCCCGATCCCGCCTGGTAGCCACCGGATCTGTCGACCTGCGGAGTGCTGCCGTCGGTCACCTGGACGTCGGGGGTGGTGTCCTTCAGCGAGATCTGCCGGCGGCGGCGCAGCACGATCCCCAGCGCGAGCAGCGCCAGGATCACGACCACGGCCACGACGATGCCGATGATGACTTCGGTGTTCACTCTGCTTGTCCTGTTCTCGCCGGCCGGTCCGCGCGATGCGGGCCCGCTGCGTATTCAGAGGAGGGTTCTCGGGAGGATTCTGGCCGCAGGGCGGGTGTCACCCGGGCGGTCCGGACGGCGGGACCGGCCGGGTCATTCGGGATCGGGCGGCGTCGCCACCGGGACGTCCACCCCGCGCAGTCGCTGCGAGATCACCGTGGTGATCCCGTCGCCGCGCATGCTCACGCCGTAGAGGGCATCGGCGATCTGCATGGTGGGTTTCTGGTGGGTGATCACGATCAGCTGCGAGCGTTCCCGCAGCTGCTCGAACAGACTGATCAGCCGGCGCAGGTTGGTGTCGTCGAGGGCGGCCTCCACCTCGTCCATCACATAGAACGGTGACGGGCGGGCCCGGAAGATCGCGACCAGCATCGCCACCGCGGTCAGTGACTTCTCGCCGCCGGACAGCAACGACAGCCGCTTGACCTTCTTGCCCGGCGGGCGTGCCTCCACCTCGACGCCGGTGGTCAGCATGTCCGACGGATCGGTCAGCACCAGCCGCCCCTCGCCGCCCGGGAAGAGCGTGGAGAAGACCTGGGCGAATTCGCGCTCGACGTCGGCGTAGGCCTCGGTGAACACCTGCAGGATCCGGGCGTCGACCTCCTCGACCACCTCGAGGAGGTCCTTGCGGGCGGCCTTGACGTCCTCGAGCTGTGCGGAGAGGAAGTTGTAGCGTTCCTCGAGTGCCGCGAACTCCTCGAGGGCGAGGGGGTTGACCTTGCCGAGGGTGTTGAGGTCTTTCTGCGCCTTCTTGGCGCGCGCCTCCTGGGTCTTGCGGTCGTAGGCCATCGGCGCGGGCGTCACCACCTGCTCACCGCGGGCCTTGGCGGCCTCGTACTCGCTGATCTCCAGCGCCGACGGCGGCATCGGGATGTCGGGACCGTACTCGGCGACGACGTCGTCGGGTGACATCGCGAACGACTCCATGATCTGTTCTTCGAGCTGTTCGATCCGCAACGCCGACTGTGCACGCGCCACCTCGTCACGGTGGACGGCGTCCTTGAGCGTGTTGAGACGCTGGGTCAGGGTGGCCGATCGGCTCTTGAGTTCGTCGAGGGTCGCAGTCCGTTCACGACGCACCTGTTCGAGTTCGTCGCGGCCGGCCTGTGCGGTGGCCACCGCCGTCACCAGGCGCTGCGCCAGCTCGCCGGCCGACGACGCGACCGCCGCGGCGACGGTGGCGGCCTGTCGGCGGACCTCGTTCTGCAGCCGTGCACGTTCGCGGGCATCTCGTTCACGTTCGGCGGCGCGGCGCAGCGAGTCGGCCTTGCCACGGACCGAGGCGAGTCGCTCCTCGGCGGTGCGCAGCGCCAGCCGCGCCTCCATCTGGGTGTTGCGTGCGACCGCCACCGCCTCCGCCGCAACGCCCCGCTCGCCGGCGTCGACGTCGGTCGGCTCCTCCACCCCCTCGTCGTGGGCCAGGCTGAGCCGCTGTTCGAGTTCCTCGAGCCGGGCGACGGTCTCGGCCCGCCCCTCCTCGGCCTTGTCGCGTTGGCGGGCGAGGCGGTCGCTCTCGGCCTGTGCGGCGCGGATGTCCTGGCCCAGGCGGGCGAGCTGCTCGTAGGCGCCGCCCACCGCGCTGTCGGATTCGTGCAGCGCCGCCAGCGCCTCCTCGGCCGCCTCGCGACGCTCCTGCTGTTCGGTGAGCGCACCGTCGAGTGCGGCGGTCAGTTCCTCGGCGCGGCGCCGGGTGGCGGTGAGTTCGTCGGCGGCGATGTCGATGGCCGACTGCACCTCCAGGGTCGACGGCCGGTGCGCCGATCCGCCCTCGACGGCGGCACTCGAGATGCGGTCGCCGTCGCGGGTCACCGCGCGCACGCCGAACCGCCGGGCCACGTCGAGTCCCAGCGCGGCCGAGTCGACGACGACGGTGTCGCCGAGGATCGTCTCGATGGCGCCACGGATCGACTCCCGGCAGTCGACGACGTCGTCGACCCACCGCGCACCGTCCGGCAGGGATGCGGTCCGGTCGGCGCCGGTCGCGTCGGTACCGCCGATGATCAGTGCTCCCCGGCCGCCGTCACCGGCCTTGAGTGCGTCGAGGGCGCGCAGGGCCGCGTCCGGGTCGGTGGCGGCGATCGCATCGACCGCGCCGCCGAGGGCCGCGGCCACCGCGGTCTCGTATCCGGCCTGCACGGTGATCTGCTCCGATGCCGGGCCGAGCAGGCCGTCGGGGGCGTTGGCCAGCAGCCACGCGCCGCCGTCGTTGCGTTCGAGGCCCACCGACAGCGCCTCGATACGCGCCGACAGCGAGGCGATGCGCTGGGCCGCCTCACGTTCCTCGGCCTGCAGGGTCGCCACCCGCTCGTTGGAGCGGTTGAGTGCGGTGACGCAGCGTTCGTGGTGCTCGTCGAGTCCGCGTTCGGAGGTCTCGAGCTCCCCGAGGGATGCCGCGACGGCATCCTGCTCGACCTGTGCGTGCTGGACGCGTTCGGCGGCCGAGGCGATCGCCGCGGTCAGGCGGGCGGTCTCGGCGTCGACGGAGTCGGCCTTGGTGCGCAGGTTGTCGACCTGGCCCTCGAGGCGGGCCAGACCCTCGCGACGGTCGGCGATGGCCCGTACCGCGGCCATGTGCGCCTGTTCGGCGGCCGCGGCGGCGCGCTCCCGTTCTTCGAGTTCGAACTGGGCGAGCTCGAGACCTTCGGCGGCGGTCTCCACCGCGAAGGTCATCTCGGCCTCGTTCTCGGCGGCTTCGAGGGCCTGCTCCTCGAGTTCCTCGGGGTCCGGTCCGGTCGACTCGGTGACCGGTTCGTCGAGGTAGCGGCTGCGTTCGGCGGCCACCCGGCCGGTGGCGCCGACACGTTCGGCCAGGGCCGAGAGGGTGAACCAGGCACGCCCGGCGGCCTCGGCGGCGGGGACCACCTGCGCGAGGTGTTCCTCTTGTTCGGCGAGGTCGGCGTTCACCGCGTCGAGTTCGGTGGCCACGTCGTTCTGTTCACGCCGGATCTGGTCCTCGACCTCGGTGTGTTCGGCCATCTCGCCACGTCGGGTGACCAGGTCGTCGGCGGCCAGCCGCAGCCGCGCATCGCGCAGGTCGGCCTGGATGGTCTGGGCGCGGCGGGCCACCTCGGCCTGCCGGCCGAGTGGCTTGAGCTGTCGGCGGAGTTCGGCGGTGAGGTCGGTCAATCGGTCGAGGTTGGCCTGCATCGACTGCAGTTTGCGGACGGCCTTCTCTTTGCGCCGGCGATGTTTGAGCACACCGGCGGCCTCCTCGATGAAGGCACGACGATCCTCGGGCCGCGATTCCAGGATGGTGGCCAGGCGACCCTGGCCGACGATGACGTGCATCTCGCGGCCGATGCCGGAGTCCGAGAGCAGTTCCTGGACGTCCATGAGCCGGCATGTACTGCCGTTGATCTCGTACTCACCGGCACCGTCGCGGAACATCCGTCGGGTGATGGACACCTCGGAGTACTCGATCGGCAGTGCGCCGTCGGCGTTGTCGATGGTCAGGGTCACCTCGGCGCGGCCCAGCGGCGCGCGGCCGGAGGTGCCGGCGAAGATGACGTCCTCCATCTTTCCGCCGCGCAGGGCCTTGGCACCCTGCTCCCCCATCACCCAGGTCAGGGCGTCGACGACGTTCGACTTGCCCGACCCGTTGGGGCCCACCACGCAGGTGATGCCGGGTTCGAAGCGCAGGGTCGTCGCCGACGCAAAGGACTTGAAGCCTTTGAGGGTGAGCGACTTGAGGTGCACGGCAGTCAAGCCTACTTGAGCAGGGCGCTGTGGTGGCCGCAGGCCGTAGCCCGCGTGGTGCGCAGCAAACCCTCCACACTTGCGCAGATACACCCCCACTTTCCCGGGGTATTTGCGCAAGTGTGGAGGGTTTGGGAGGTCACTTCTCGACGAAGCCGGTGAGATCGCCGCGCGGGGTGTCGAAGGCCTCGACGACGAGGTCGACGCTCCCGGGCGTCCGACCCGACCGCAGCAGGTCGATCAGGGCGACGACCTTGTCCTCGGGCCCCTCGGCCACCACCCGCACCCGACCGTCGGCCTGGTTGGCCGCGTAGCCGACGAGCCCCAGTTCCAGGGCTCGTGACCGGGTCCACCAGCGGAAGCCGACGCCCTGCACATGTCCGTGTACGTAGGCGGTCACGCGGGTGTCGCCACTCATCGGTTCACTCCGTCTCGATGCGCAGGTCGACGGTGGTGCCGGCCTTCAGGGTGCGGCCCACGGTGCAGACCGCGTCGATCGCGCGCTGCACCACGACGAGGAGTCGTTCGGCGGCGTCGGGGTCGAGTTCGGACAGGTCCACCTCGAGGATCTCCTCGAGTCGCGGGTAGAGCTCGTTCTCGCGGTCGGCGGCGCCGGACACGCGGATGGTCGCGTCGTAGTCGTCACCGAGACGGCGCGCGAGCGGACGGTCCGACGACATGCCGGTGCAGGCGGCCAGCGCGATCTTCAGCAGTTCACCCGGGGTGAACACACCCTCGACGTCCTCGGATCCCACGAGCACCTGCGCCCCGCGCGAGCTGTGCCCGGTGTAGCGGCGGGTGCCGGTGCGCTGCACCCACAGCTCGGTGTGCGGCGCGGCGTTCGCATCGGTCTGCTGCCCTGCGGTCTGCTGCTCGGTGGTCATCGCGGATGGAGCTCCTCGTTCGTCGGTCGGCGATCGGTGGATGGTCGGTGGAAACGGATTCGGTGGGGATGGAATGCCCGACGCCCGGTCAACGCCGGAGCCGGTGGCTTGCTTCCCGGCTCGCCCTCGCCGCACGCGCGACACCCCGGGCAGGAGGACGAACTGCGGTTCGTGAACTGCTCGCCGCGCACCATCGGCCGTCTCGGCGGCACGGCTCGACCATAGGCGTTGCGCGAGCGCACGACGTAGCCGGACTGCCCACGGTGCCATCAGCTCACACTCGCCACGCCCGAAGCCTGCACCGATAGACGGGTTCACCTCGGAACCGTGACGTAACACACATATCGTGCACCGCGATATGGCAGACAGCGAAGTGCTTCGCCGCCCGGCGGGCCGCCGAACCCGAGGAGTCGTCGTGGCCGTAGTCAAACATCAGGGCCGGGCATTCGCCGCAGCCGCCGCCGTGGCGGCGGCCACAGTCGCGGGTGCGCTCGGTGCGGGGCAGGCGCAGGCCGCACCGATCGGCGTGCAGCAACTCCCCGCCACTGCGATCGTCGCCAACGGCCCCGCCGACTGGAGTGTCTTCACCGCGTTCATCCAGATCCACACCAGCGACAAACGCGGCTGGGTGGTCCTCACCGCACCGAGCGGCGACTGCGGCCGGTACGGCGTCGCCAATGCGCTGGTTCGTCTCGACTACACCAACCTCACCACCGGCGCTCGCGGTTCGGGGACGGTCAATCCGTGCGGCGGCCACGCGATGCCCCCGACGAGCGCCCGGCTGCACACCGGTTCCGGACAGATCGTCGGCTCCATCATCATTCCCACCGCCGGCGCCTGGGCCATCCCGGGCGGTGCCACCTTCAGCGTCGGCTGACGACGCCGACACACAGGACCACACCGCGAGCGGTCGGCACCGAAGCCGGATCAGCTCGACGGACGACGACGAGGCGCCCGCTGGCACTGCGGGCACGAGAACGAACTACGGTTCATGAACTGCTCGCGGCGCATCACCCGCCCGCATCGGCGGCACGGTTGCCCTTCTCGCCCATAGGCATTCAGCGATCGCTCGAAGTACCCTGACTTCAGCAGTATGTGACGTTGATGTCCTACCTTGTCCGACCATAGCCGCTTGCGCATGTTCCGTAGCCGCTACCTTGCACGCCCAGCTCCGGAGTGAACGTGAACGTCGAACAACATGCGTGAGCACAGCCTCCGCCTGTTGGTTGAGCATAATCCGCAGCCCCACCGACGACGGCGAGTAGTTGCGTCCACCGGACTCCGTAGTGTCGGGCATCGTTGAGAGTTGGGAGCTGAATCGACAGCGCTCGCGCCGCTACCGAATCAACGCCACACGAGCAGCGATGGCGGTCGTCGAGGCAGGTTTCTGACTTGATTCGAATCTTGCAACTCCCGTCGCGCACTACAGCACTCGTGAGACAGTTGTCGGATTATGGTCGAGACAGTCTCCACTCCCCCGCACCGGTCGGACGTGCCCGCGCAGCCCTACGATTACGCCATCACCATCGCGGATTGCAACAGCATCTCCAGGGCAGACATCACACTCCGGCGCGAGGCACTCAACATCAAGTACGGACCCAACGGAATCGGAAAGAGCACCATCGCCCGCGCACTGGTACTCAACACCAGAGGGCAGGATGCTCTGCATGAACTACTCCCGTTCAAATACCGTCAACGAGGCGGCAAAGAGGCCCCAACAGTAGTAGGTGCCGACGAGATCAAGAGCGTTCTCGTCTTCGATGAACACTACGTATCCCAGTTCGTCTTCCAACCCGACGAAGTGATAAAGAACAGTTTCGAAATCTTCATCAGAACACCCGAATACCAAGCAGGTAACGAGGAGCTTGAGGAGATATTCGAAGATCTAAAGAAAGTCTTCCTAGAGAACAAGGCGCTTGATGATGTGATCGCCGGATTCACCGAGCTGCGCAACGCGTTTACCATCACCAAATCCGGCGCGATTGCGAAGACCAGCAAAGGGTTCAAGGCGCTCGGCGTGGGCGGGAAGCTCAGCAAGATCCCGAAGCCCCTCCTAGGGTTTCAGAGTTTTCTCGATAGCGACGACCCCGCAGGGTGGTTATCCTGGCAAGCAAAGGGCAAGAACTACCTTCAACTATCAGACAACTGCCCCTTCTGCTCAGTTCCCAACGTGGATAAGAAGACTGCGGTTCACGTATCCGAGACGTACGAATCTGCTGCGGTCAAGAACATGAGCGCGCTACGTCTCGTCATCGACAGGCTAGCAGGGTTCTTCGTACCGGAACGCCTTGACCAACTCAGGAAGATCACAACAAGCCTGGAGGAACTGTCGCGCGAGCAGGACCAATTCTTGGCAAATCTGCGAGGTCAGGTCGAGACACTTCTGGACAAGTTCACCGCACTCAAGGGGCTCTCGTTTGTCTCCCTCCGAGACGAGCCTGACGTAGACAAGGCGCTGCGGAGCCTGAAGATCGAACTGGACCTTCTTGACGCGCTCAACTCTGAAGGCACTCGCGGTGTTGTAGAAGACATGAATGCGCGGCTAGACGATGTTGCTGAGCGGATCACCGACATCAAGCGACGGGTGGGCATTCAGAAGAGTCAGGTAGCGAAGTCGATCGAACGAAATCAGGGCGAGATCAACGAGTACCTTCGATCCGCAGGCTACAAGTATGCAGTGCGGATCGAGCCCAAAGGCGACTCCTACCGAATGATACTTGAGCACAAGGATGCCCCGGGCCACTTGGAAGCTGCTGGCAGCCACCTGAGTTTCGGCGAGCGCAACGCCTTCGCACTAGTACTGTTCATGCACCAGGTCCGCCGCGACAGCCCTGACCTTGTAGTCCTGGACGATCCAGTGTCGAGCTTTGACAAGACTAAAAAGTTCGCGATTCTCCACAAGCTGTTTCACGGCAAGCAAAGTCTCCGGGGATTCACCACGCTGCTCCTGACTCACGACATTGAGCCCGCCATCGACATCATCCGAACGGCGACCTCGGGGCAGTTTCGGGCAGCGACTCCAGCCGTCCACTTTCTCCAAAGTCGCGAAGGTCAAGTGGAAGAGAAACCCATCAGGCCCGCAGACATTATGACATTCTCACAGATCTGCGACGAGAATACTGACTCCTCGGCCGACCCGATAATCAAGTGCATCTATCTACGCCGCCGCTATGAGGTCCACGGAGATCGTGGGCCGGAATACGACGTTCTTTCCAGTCTTCTCCACGTACGGGACGAACCCAGCGCGAAGGGCGAGAACGGAGAGTTCAACGCCCTCGGCAAAGAGGAACGTGAACACGCAATCGCCAAGATCGAGAAGATCATCCCCGGTTTTGACTACGAAGCGCTCCTGGCGGAGCTCAAAGACCGGGAGGTCTTAAAGGCCAAGTTCCAAGAGACAAACGTAGGCTACGAGAAGGTGCAGATCTTCCGTATTGCATTGGAGCTCGATCCCGAAGCTTCTATAGCAGATGTCGCATTTAAGAAGTTCGTGAACGAGACATACCATATCGAGAATGAGTACGTGATGCAGCTGAACCCACGAGAGTTTGATTCGGTCCCGGAGCACGTCATCCAAGCGTGCGCAGAGCTTCTCTCGTAGTACAGCTACAGAACGAAATGGCGTGTCCCGGGTAGATGAATCCATGTCCACGTGGCACGGGCGTGCTTGTCAACCTACACAGAGTGACCTATTCGCTGGCAGCGCGGGCAGAAGTGCGAGCCGCGGTTCATGAATTGCTCGCGCACGATCGGCGTTCCACACCGATTACAAGGCTCGCCAACCCGGCCATAAACGTCAAGGGATCGGGAAAAGTACCCGGACTGCCCGTTGACGTTGACATACAGCGCGTCGAACGACGTCCCGCCTACTGCGAGCGCCTGCGCCATCACCTCGGTCGCGGCGTCGAGCAACTCGCGAATCCGCTTGGGCGCCAACGTGTCCGTCATCCGTGTACCGTGCAGCTTGGCGCGCCACAAAGCCTCGTCGGCATAGATGTTGCCGACCCCGGAGATCACCGTCTGATCGAGCAGGGCTCGTTTGATCTCGGTGTGTTTGGCCCGCATCCGGGCGACGACGACCTCGCGGTCGTAACCGGGATCGAACGGGTCGGGTGCGATGTGGGCGACCGACGCCGGTACCTGTTCGCCCGGCCGGAACGGGTCGTCGACCAGTTCGTCGACATGCCAGCCACCGAAGGTCCGCTGGTCGACGAAGCGCAGTTCGGCACCGACCGCACCAGCACCATCGCCGACAGCGACATCCCCCGCAGCGACATCTCCCACGGCGACACCGCCGTCGAGTCCGGCCCGAATCCGTAGGTGCGTGTGATCAGGGGCATCGCGCTGCGAGATCAGCATCTGCCCGCTCATCCCGAGATGCACGACGAGCGCGGCGTCGTCGGTGGCATCGGAGACCTCGAGCCACAGGAACTTGCCGCGGCGTCGGGCCGCGGTCACCGTCTTGCCGGTCAGCCGGCCGATCAGGTCGGTCGCACCACCGGGATGGCGACGGACGGCACGCGGATGGGCCACCTCGACGTCGGTGATCCGACGGCCGACGACGTGGTCGACGAGACCGATACGGACGGTCTCGACCTCGGGGAGTTCAGGCATCCGCGATCACACGGCGACGGCTAGGCATCGGCCGACGCAGTATCCGACCGATCCGAGATCGCCTGCCACGCAAGGGCTGCGGCCTTCTGCTCGGCTTCCTTCTTGGTGCGTCCGACACCGCTGCCCATCTTCTCGCCGGCGACCACCGCGGTGGCGGTGAACTCCTTGCTGTGGTCGGGTCCGGTCGAGGAGATCTGATACTGCGGGGGCCCGAAGCCGCGCTCGGCGCTGAGTTCCTGCAGGGATGTCTTCCAGTCCAGGCCCGCGCCGAGATGTCCGGAACGGTCGATCACGTCGTCGAACAGGCCGAGGATCACGCGCCGCGAGGTCTCGAGACCGTGTTCGAGGTAGATCGCCCCGAACAGGGACTCCATGCCATCGGCGAGGATCGAGTCCTTGTCCCGGCCACCGGTGAGTTCCTCACCACGACCGAGGTACAGATAGTGGCCGAGTCCGTGCTCACCGAGTTCACGCGCGACGTCGGCCAGGGCGTGCATGTTGACCACACTGGCCCGGATCTTGGCCAGCTCGCCCTCCGGGCGGTCGGGGAAGCCCACGTACAGCCGCTCGGTGATCACCACACCGAGCACCGAGTCGCCGAGGAACTCCAGGCGCTCGTTGGTGGGCAGTCCGCCGTGCTCGTAGGCGAAGGAGCGGTGCGTCAGTGCCAGCGTCAGCAGGTCGTCGGAGATCTCGGTGCCGATCGCGGTCAGCAGGGAGGCGAACTCGGTGGCCTCGGTGCCCTTACGGGAGCCGCTGCTCACTGCGGGTCCTGCCGTTCGCCGTCCTCACCGGGCGTGGGTTCGTCGGCGGTCTTCAGATCCCCGAACTTGCCGGCGAGTCCCGCCCAGCGCGGGTCGATCTTCTCGTGTCCGTGTCCGGGTTCGGCGACGGCCAGCCGCACACCACACTCGCTGCACAGTCCCTGGCAATCGTCCTCGCACAGCGGCGACATCGGCAGCTCGAGGGCCACCGCGTCGATCACCGACTGCTCGAGATCGATCCGGTCGTCGACGATCCGGTGGATGTCGTCGGCGTCGGTGGTCTGCTCGGTCTGGCTGTCGGGGTAGGCGAACAGCTCGGTGAGGAAGACCGTGACGGTGCCGTCGAGCGGCTCCAGACATCGCGAACACTGTCCGGCGGTCTCGCCGCACACGGTTCCGGTCACCAGCACGCCCTCGCTGACCGCCTCCAGGCGCAGATCGAATTCGACATCGGAGCCCTCGGGGATCGCGATCATCTCCACGCCCAGACGGTCGGGGGCGGTCACGGTCCGGTGCACCTCGGACATGGTGCCGGGGCGGCGCCCGAAGGACCGGATGTCGAGCACAAACGGATCACGGGCGACGGCATCGGTACCCGACGCGGATACTCCCGGGGTCACAGCATTTTCGGCCACGTATGCACCATACGCCCGGGTCAGGCAAGTATCGAATGCCCGCCCGGACGCGTGTCGGCAGGTGCGCTCAGACCGCCATCGGCGACGGCTGCTCGGCCTCCTGGCCGCGCCCGCGACCACCGCGAACGGGTTCGTGGTCGACGCTGCGCGGGTATTCCACGTAGTCGTGCATCCCGGCGCCGGTACGCAGCTGGTGACGGCCGCGGTTCACCGACCGCAGCGTGTTGGTGAGGGTCTCCTCGAACTGCGCCAGCTTCTCGTCGACGTAGACGTCGCAGTCGCCGCGCAGGCGGTCGGCCTCGGCGTGGGCGGCGTCGATGATGCGCTCGGCCTCGGACTTGGCCGCGGCCACCACCTCGGCCTCGCTGACCAGACGCTGCTGCTCGGCGATGCCGTCGGCCACCGACTTGTCGTAGGTGTTGTTGGCGGCGTCGATGGTGCGCTGCGCCTCGGCGCGGGCGCGGCCGGTGACCGCCTCGAACTCGCGGGCCGCGCTGGTCGAGAGGCGACGGGCCTCCTCGGTGGCGTCCTCGACCAGCGAGGAGCCGTGGTTGCCCGCCTCCTCGACCATGCGGTCGGCCTGTGCCTTGGCGTCGGAGAGGATGCGGTCGGCCTCGGCGCGGGCGTGCGCGAGGACCGCCTCGGACTCGGAGTCGGCGCCGGTGACCACGGTGTCGGCGTGATCGCGCGCCTCCGACAGCAGGGTCTCCCGCTGGTCGAGGACGTCCTGCGCGTCGTCGAGCTCACCTGGGATGGAGTCCTTGATGTCGTCGAGGAGCTCGAGCACATCCCCGCGCGGGACCACACAGCCCGCGGTCATGGGGACACTCCGTGCCTCCTCGACGATCGCAACGAGCTCGTCGAGTGCTTCGAATACCCGGTACACAGCCACCCCAATCCGGCATCTGCCTTGGTTCCGTCGATGAAACGCTTGTGACTATTGTGCCGAATGTTGCGACTGTGACTGCGGAGGCCCCTGTGGTCGGCGTGTCGTGTGATGCTATGGAGGTCGAAAACTCGAGGTCAACGCCCGGGAAACGGCAAAACCCTAGACCTGTCGTTCACCCGCGAGGACTGCCTGCAGCCGGTCGTGGATGTGTTCGGAGAGGAACGGACGCACATCGCCGCCGAGTTTGGCGACCTCCTTGACCAGTGAGCTCGACACGTGGGCGTAGCTCGGGTCGGTCAGCAGGAACATGGTCTCGACGTCGGCGAGTTCACGGTTCATCTGCGCCATCGGCAGCTCGTAGTCGAAGTCCACCGACGACCGCAATCCCTTCACGATCGCGTGGATGCCGTTCTGGGTCAGATAGTCGACGAGCAGTCCGCGCCACTTGTCGACGCGCACATTGGGCAGATCGGCACAGTCGTGCCGGATCAGGTCGAGGCGTTCGTCGACGTCGAACATCCCCCGCTTGTTGGGGTTGACCACCACGGTCACCACCAGTTCGTCGAAGCACCGCGCCGCGCGCTCGACGACATACCGGTGGCCACGGGTGAAGGGATCGAAGGAGCCTGGGAGCACCGCGCTTGTCATGCCGGTCAACCTACCTGCGCCCCGGCCGCGCCCACCCCGCCTCCCCCGGCCCGTCACCGCCCCGGCGAGCACGTCTGCGCACCCGGAGGGGCAGATCGGCCGGACCGCCCAGATCAGACCGGACCGCTCAGGCCAGGCGGGCGAACTGGACCACCGTGTCGCCGTAGGTCTTGTCCACGATCACCTCGAACGCCGCGGGCCAGTCCACCGCACTGCGCCGATCCCGTTCCAGCACCACCAGCCCGTCCTCGGCCAGCCATCCCTGGGCCAAGGCGGTCAGGTCGGCGGTCATCTCCTCGTCACCGAGGGCATACGGCGGGTCGGAGAAGATCACGTCGAATCCCCGGGTGGCACTGCCGGCCAGATACGACGACGCGGTGCCGGTGACGACGCGGGTCTCCCGCGAGACCTTCAACGCCGACAGGTTCTTGGTGATCACCGCGGTGGCCCGCCGCCGGCTGTCGACGAACTCGGCGTGGGTCGCGCCGCGCGAGAGCGCCTCGATCCCCAGCGCACCGGATCCGGCGTACAGGTCGAGCACGCGAGCCTCGTCGAGGTCGATGCGGGCGCCGAGCACGTTGAACACCGCCTCACGGACCCGGTCGGACGTCGGGCGGGTGCCCTCGTCGGGGACCGCGATGCGGTGGCCGCGAAACCGGCCGGCGATGATGCGTGTCATCCCCACATTGTCGCGCGTGCGAATCCGGGCCCGGGACCCGTGCCCGATTCGGACATGGCGGCATTCGTTACAGGAATGTGTCCCAAGTCACATCCGTCGGCTGAACTGGGCCGACGACGGTGTTTCGCCGACCGATTCTCGTCGATGGGTGAATTCGTCGACAGCGGTTGTTAGCGTCGAAAACCGTTATGAGCCCGTCCCCAACAAGAACGGCCACATCACCCAGAGCGCCATCCGCGGCGCCCACGCTGCGCGTCCCGACCGTCACCGACGGCGCAGCCATCCACCAGATCGCCGAGCGCTCACGCGTTCTCGACGTCAATTCCGGATACGCCTACGTCCTCTGGTGTCACGATTTCGCCGACACCTCGGTTGTCGCCGAGATCGAGGGCACACCAGTCGGATTCGTCACCGGATACCGCAGGCCCGACGACCCGGCCACCCTGATGGTCTGGCAGGTGGCGACCGGAGAGTCCTACCGCGGCCTCGGAATCGCTGCGGCGATGCTGCACCACCTACTCGACCGAACTGCGGCACAAGGTGTCTCGCGCCTACAGACCACCATCAGTCCGGACAACCCCGCATCCCAGCGGCTGTTCGCGGCGGTGGCCGCCCAACGCGGCCTTCGGTTTTCCCGGCGTGATCTGTTCGCGGCGGACCTGTTCCCGGATTCCCATCAACCCGAAGATCTCTACACCCTCGAACCCGATGGGTTCGATTCGACCACTGACGCCACTTCTTAGGCGCCACAACGGTTTCTGCTGAACGCGATCAACCCGATCGTGTCTGTCCGGCTACGCACGTCCAGCGTATCCGGGCGTCATCCCACCCCTGGAGGTGCCTTTCCATGACCCTGCTCGACTCCCCTGTCGACGACGCGGTCCCCACCATCACCGACATGTCGGTGTTCGAACAGCACGAATCGGAGGTGCGCAGCTACTGCCGGAACTGGCCGACGGTCTTCGAGCAGGCACGTGGCTCCTGGCTCACCGACGTCCACGGTGACCGCTACCTCGACTTCTTCGCCGGTGCCGGCGCCCTCAACTACGGTCACAACAACCCGGTGCTCAAGCAGGCCCTGCTGGAGTACCTGGTGGACGACGGGATCGTGCACGGCCTCGACATGGCGACCGTGGCCAAGGCCCGGTTCATCGAGACCTTCCGCGACAACGTCCTGCAGCCGCGCGGACTCGACCACAAGATCCAGTTCCCCGGTCCGACCGGTACCAACGCGGTGGAATCGGCCCTCAAACTGGCCCGCAAGGTGACCGGCCGCGAGTCGGTGATCGGATTCACCAACGCCTTCCACGGCATGACGCTGGGATCGCTGTCGGTGACCGGCAACTCGATGAAGCGCGCCGGCGCGGGTATCCCGCTGGTCCACGCCACCCCGATGCCGTTCGACAACTATCTCGGCGGTGTGGTCGAGGACTTCACCTGGTTCGAGCGTGTCCTCGACGATTCCGGCAGCGGACTGAACCTGCCCGCCGCGGTGATCGTCGAGACGGTGCAGGGCGAGGGTGGGGTCAACGTCGCCCGGCCCGAGTGGCTGCGTGGCCTGGCCGACCTGTGCCGCCGGCACGACATGCTGCTGATCGTCGACGACGTGCAGATGGGTTGCGGCCGTACCGGTGAGTTCTTCTCGTTCGAGGAGGCCGGGATCGTCCCCGACATCATCACCCTCTCGAAGTCCATCGGCGGATACGGACTCCCCTTGGCGCTCACCCTGATCCGACCGGATCTCGATGTCTGGACACCGGGTGAACACAACGGCACCTTCCGCGGCAACAATCCGGCGTTCGTCACCGCGACCCGTGCGCTCGAGCACTACTGGGCCGACGACACGTTCTCCCGCGACATCCACATCAAGGGCCGCCAGATCGAAGAAGTGCTCACCGCGCTCGCCGGACGCCATCAGGGGTTGTCGACGCGGGGTCGCGGCATGGTCCGCGGACTCGTCTTCGACGACGCCACACATGCCGGCAAGGTGTGCACGCGGGCGTTCGAGTCCGGGCTGCTCGCCGAGACGTCCGGGCCGTCCGACGAAGTCGTCAAACTGCTTCCACCACTGACCATCTCGACCGAGGACCTCGACCGTGGGCTCGGGATTCTCGTCGACGCCACCGAGGAGGTTCTGGCATGATCGTGCGCACCACCCAGGAGATCACCGGCACCGACCGCGACGTCGCCGACCCCGCGGGCAAGTGGGTGTCCAAACGGATCGTGCTGGCCGGCGACGGTGTGGGATTCTCCTTCCACGAGACCACCATCGAGGCCGGAACGGTCAACGAGTTCCACTACGCCCACCACATCGAATCGGTGTGGCTGGTCGAGGGGCAGGGCACGCTGCTCGACCGGGAGACCGGTGAGAAGTATCCGCTCGGGCCCGGCACCATGTATCTGCTCGACGGACATGAGCGCCACACCGTCACCACCGACACCCGGATGCGGATGCTGTGTGTGTTCAATCCGCCGGTCGTGGGCGACGAGGTTCACGACGAGAACGGCGTCTATCCGCTGGTGACCGCGGTGCCCGAGCCGGGTCGCCACTCCGTCGGTTCCTGACCCGCCGGCCGGATCCGGACCGGCCTATTCTGGACAGGGTGCGTACCCGTCCGCAGGCCGCCTGGATTCCGGCCGAACCGACCCCGGCCGATGATGATGTCGACACCTCGATCGCCCGGTTGCGCGGGCTGCTCGACGGGGCCCGAATCGCGGCGCTCACCGGGGCGGGGATCTCCACCGATTCCGGTATCCCCGACTATCGCAGTCCCGGTGCGCCGATCCGGACCCCGATGACGGTGCAGATGTTCCTGTCGTCACCGGACTTCCGGCGCCACTACTGGGCCCGCAACCATCTGGGATGGCGGCACATGGACGCCGCGCAGCCGAATGCCGGACATCATGCGCTCACCGCGTTGCAGCGACAGGGTCGTCTGAACGGCGTGATCACCCAGAACGTGGACATGCTCCACACCAAGGCGGGTACCCGCGGGGTGATCGACCTGCACGGCTCGTATGGGCGGGTGCGGTGCCTGGGATGCGGGTGGATCGTGTCCCGACACCGCCTCGCCGACATGCTCGAGGCTCGCAATCCCGGGTTCGCCGACCGTGTGACCAGTCGGGGTGCGATCGAGGTGGCACCGGATGCCGACATGGTGCTCCGCGACACCGCCGACTTCATCGTCGCCGAATGCCCGATGTGCGACGGAATCCTGAAGCCCGACATCGTGTACTTCGGCGAGAACGCCCCGAAAGATCTGGTGGAACAGTCGTTCTCGCTCGTCGACGCCAGCGATGCACTGTTGGTGGCCGGGTCGTCGTTGACGGTGATGAGCGGCTTGCGCTTCGCCCGTCACGCGCATCGGACGGGCAAGGTCCTCGTCGTCGTCAACCGCGGCGGTACCCGTGCCGACGACATCGCCGACCTCAAGGTCGATCACTACTGCGGCGTGGTGCTGCCGGCATTGGCCGGCTGAGCCGATCGCCTCGGGCGTGGGTCGACGTGGTCGCCGACATGCTCATCTCACCGGGTTTCGACACGGGTCCTCGCCCTTCCGGCTCGGTCCCGGCTCAACCATCAACACTTGTTGCCACAGTGGGTCTTTGATCAAAGATACGTCCGAGTCGACGCCACCACCCATCGCGAGCACCACCAAACAGCAACTGCCACACGATGGTTGAGCCGGCGAGGAGCGAAGCGACAAGTCGAGTCGAAACCTCCCACGCCCGAACACACAACGTCACCACCCATCGCAAGCACCACCAAACGCCAACCGCCGCACGATGGTTGAGCCGACGAGGAGCGAAGCGACAAGTCGAGTCGAAACCTCCCACGCCCGAGCACACGACGTCACCACACGGGGACGAACCCGGGCGCGGAACGGCTCAGCGCAACCTACACCGTCACCAGATCGTCGGCGTGGACGACGGGGCGCTGCAGGTCCGGCGGCAGATCGGTGGTGGAACGACCGATCATCGTCTCGACCTCGTCGCTGTCATACGAGGCGACGCCGCGGGCGAAGATCCCGCCGGTGGTGTCGACGAGCTCCACCACATCGCCGTTGGAGAACCCGCCGCGCACGGCGAGAATCCCGGCGGCCAGCAGCGACCGACGACGCTTGGACACCGCGGCCACCGCGCCGTCGTCCAGCACCAGCTGCCCGTGGGTGTCGGCGGCATGCCGCACCCAGAAACGCCTGGCCGACAACCGTTCCGGACGTGCGGCGAAGACGGTGCCGGCCGAGGCGGAACTCAATGCGGCCGCGGCGTCGGCGGCCGAGGCCAGCAGGACGGGCACCCCGCCGTCGGCGGCCAGACGCGCGGCGGCGAGCTTGGAGGCCATCCCCCCGGTACCCAGCGCTCCGCCGGAACCGGCGATCACCCCGTCGAGGTCGTCGGGGCCGTTCACCTCGGCGATGAAGCGCGCGGGACGTCCGTCGGGGCCGGGCTTACGGGGGTCACCGTCGTAGAGACCGTCCACATCCGACAGCAACACCAGTGCGTCGGCACTGGTCAGGTGCGCGACGAGGGCGGCCAGCCGGTCGTTGTCACCGAACCGGATCTCGTTGGTCGCCACCGTGTCGTTCTCGTTGACCACCGCGATCGCCCCGAGTGACCGCAACCGGTCGAGGGTGCGCTGGGCATTGGCATGGTGTGAGCGATTCGAGATGTCGTCGGCGGTGAGCAGCACCTGTCCGACGGTGCGCCCGTAGCGGGAGAAGCTGGTCCCCCAGGCATAGGCGAGGGCGAGCTGGCCGACACTCGCCGCGGCCTGCTTGGTCGCGAGATCCTTGGGTCGCTTCTTCAGGCCGAGCGGCGCGATCCCCGCACCGATCGCCCCGGACGAGACGACGACGACATCCGAACCGGCCCGCATCCGCGCCTCGAGGGCGTCGGCGAGCCGGTCGAGCCTGGCCATGTCGAGTCCGGTGCCGACGTCGGTGAGCGCCGACGACCCGATCTTGACCACGATGCTGCGGGCATGCGCGATCTGTTCGCGGACATCGCTCATGCGTCGTCGGCTTCGTCGGGCAGTCCGCGACGTAGGCGACGTGCCTGCTTGCGCTCGGCGGCGCCGACACGATCGGAGCGGTCGAGCCGGATGTCGGTGCCACGTCCGGTGATCGGGACCTCGTCGCCGGTCGGGGTGGTGGGTTCCCAGTCGAAGGTCATGTCACCGATGGTGACCGCGGCGCCCGGCTGCGCACCCAGCTTGGTGAGCGCGTCCTCCACGCCGAGACGGTTCAGGCGATCGGCGAGATAGCCGACGGCCTCGTCGTTGCCGAACTGCGTCTGGGCGATCCAGCGCTCCGGGCGTGCGCCTCGCACGATGAAGCCGCCCTCGATCTCCGGATCCGGGATCACGCTGAACTCGGACTCGTCGACCGCCTTGGGCCGGATGACCGCACGGCGCGCGGCCGGCTTCGGGTGGGCCGCACGGTAATCGGCGACCATCGAGGCCAGACCGTTGGTGAGTTCTTTGAGCCCGGTGTGCGCCACCGCGGAGATCCGGAACACCGGCCAGCCGCGCTCGGCGATGTCGCTCTCCACGAGATCGGCGAGCTCGGCGGCATCGGGGACGTCGATCTTGTTGAGGATCACCACACGCGGACGTTCGGCGAGGTCACCGAGTCCGTGATCGGCGTCGAGTGCGGGCCGGTAGGCGGCCAGCTCGGCCTCCAGCGCGTCGATGTCGGACACCGGGTCACGGCCGGGTTCCAGTGTGGCGCAGTCGACGACGTGTGCGAGTACCGCACAGCGCTCGAGGTGGCGCAGGAAGTCCAGGCCCAGACCGCGGCCGGCGGATGCGCCCGGGATCAGGCCGGGGACGTCGGCGATGGTGAACACGTCACCGGCGGACTGCACCACACCGAGGTTGGGCTGCAACGTGGTGAACGGGTAGTCGGCGATCTTCGGCTTGGCCGACGAGAGCACCGACACCAGAGACGACTTACCGGCGGACGGGAAGCCGACGAGGCCGACGTCGGCCACCGACTTCAGTTCGAGGACGAGGTCGCGCTCCTGGCCCTGTTCGCCGAGCAGCGCGAAACCCGGGGCCTTGCGGGCCTTGGACGCCAGTGAGGCGTTGCCCAGTCCCCCGCGGCCGCCCTGGGCGGCCTCGAAGACGGTGCCCGCGCCGACGAGATCGGCGAGGATGGTGCCGTCGGTGTCGAGGACGACGGTGCCGTCGGGCACGGGCAGGACCAGATCGTCGCCGGTGGCGCCGTCCCGGTTGTCACCCATACCGGGTTTGCCGTTGGTGCCGCGGGCATGCGGACGGAAGTGGAAGTCGAGCAGGGTGTGCACCTGCGGGTCGACGACGAGGCGCACCGATCCCCCGTTGCCGCCGTTGCCGCCGTCGGGGCCGCCGAGCGGCTTGAACTTCTCCCGGTGGACGGAGCTGCAGCCGTGGCCCCCGTTGCCGGCGGCGACGTGGATGGTCACCCGGTCGACGAACCGCGACATGTCGATTTCCTTCCGTTCGCGATCCTCACCGATGACGATCGCAGTTGAATCAAGTAGAGAGTGTCGAACCGAGGAACAGTTCGGGGCAGAACAACAGGGTCGAACCAAAACAACAGGGCGGGCTGGGTGCTTATGCCCCTGCCCGCCCTGTTGTGAGAGCTCTGGTGGTTCCGATGAACCGCTCGGGTCAGGCCTGAGCGGTCTCCGGGACGATGTTCACGGTCTTGCGGCCACGCTTGGTGCCGAACTCGACGGCGCCCGCGGCAAGCGCGAACAGGGTGTCGTCGCCACCGCGACCGACGTTGACGCCCGGGTGGAACTTGGTGCCGCGCTGGCGGACCAGGATCTCACCGGCGCTGACCTGCTGACCGCCGAAGCGCTTCACACCGAGGCGCTGGGCGTTGGAATCGCGACCGTTGCGCGAGCTGGACGCGCCCTTCTTATGTGCCATCTGTCAGTCCTCCTGGGATACAGGTGAGTCGATTTACTTGATACCGGTGACCTTGAGGACCGTCAGCTTCTGACGATGACCCTGGCGCTTGTGGTAGCCGGTCTTGTTCTTGAACTTGTGGATGCGGATCTTCGGGCCCTTCACGTGCTCGACCACCTCGCCGGTGACCGAGATCGCCGCGAGCTTGTCCGCGTCGGTGGTGAGAGTGGAGCCGTCGACGACCAGGGCCACCGGAAGGCTCACGGTGGTGCCGGGCTCGCCGTCGATCTTCTCGACCTTCACAATGTCGCCCTCAGCGACCTTGTACTGCTTACCGCCGGTCTTGACGATCGCGTACGTTGCCATCGAAGCTGTCCTCTTACTCATCATCTCGGGCCGTGATCCGCCCTGGGGGAACCACGGGTGTTGTGGGTGTGTGCATCTGTTGCGGGCCGTGCGAGTCCCCGCGCGCTACGCCGGGATTCGCTCGGTCACTCCAGAGGGCCTGCCGGCGGGATCTCCACTGTGCGAATGTCCTGCAACAGGCACAGCTCGAACCCTCCGCCAGAGGCGACCAATCAAGATTACGGGAGCCCATCGGTTCAGGTCAAACTCACCTCGGGGTCGCGTGTCGGTCACCGTGCCGGTGGCCGGTGGTTACTCCTCCACCGGCGGACCGGCCGGACGTCCGGCGGCCCGTCGCCGCGGTCGGCGGTGCACCGCGACCGTGGTCTCCCCGTTCGACGACGATGTCGTCGGACCGAACGTCGTGAGCGGCTCGGCCGCGACGTCGGGCAGGGTCAGCGTCGACACCTCGGACGTGTGCGTCGGAGATGACGCCGCCCGCCGTGCCGCACGACGCCGCCGTGGCCGTCGCGTCGCGGTCTCCTGCTCCGGAGCCGGGGTGGGCTCCTGGCTCTCGGCTGCCGGGCTCTCGGTCACCTGGACTGCCGGGGTCTCGGTCACCGGGGTCTCGGCCACCGGGGTCTCGGCCACCGGGGTCTCGGCCGAGACGTGCTCGTCGTCAGCAGGTTCGGTCCGGCCGCGCTCCGCCGGGACGGTCGCGGACTGATCCTGCTGCGTCCGGTCCCGCTGGGCTTGATCCCGCTGCGTCCGGTCCCGCTGCGTCCGATCCCGCTGCGTCCGATCCCGCTGCGTCCGATCCCGGCGGCTCCGATCCTGACGGGCCTGATCCTCGTGCGCCTGGTCCTCGTGCGCCTGATCCTCGTGCGCCTGATCCGCGTGCGCTTGATCCGCGTGCGCCACGTCGATGTGCTCGTCGTGGTCGTGCCCGTCGTGGTCGTGTTCCTCGTGCTCCCCATCGGGATGCGAGTGTGCGGCCATCGCGCGGAACATCGGATGCTCACCGCGATGCTGGGTGGCCTTGGGTGCGGGCGCCTGCTCCACCACGGCCGGTTCGCTCTTGCGCTTGCCGCGCCGCGACCGCTTCGATCCCGATCCCTCGCCGCGGGTGTTGTCGTCCGAGCGCACCTCGACGGGGCTCGAGTGCACGATCACGCCACGCCCACCGCACGCGGTGCACGTGGTCGAGAACGCCTCGAGCAACCCGGTACCGAGACGCTTACGGGTCATCTGCACCAGGCCCAGCGACGTCACCTCGGACACCTGATGACGGGTCCGGTCACGGGCCAGCGCCTCAGTGAGGCGGCGCAGCACCAGGTCACGGTTGGACTCCAGGACCATGTCGATGAAGTCGACGATGATCATCCCGCCCAGATCGCGCAGCCGCATCTGCCGCACGATCTCCTCGGCGGCCTCCAGGTTGTTGCGGGTGACCGTCTCCTCGAGGTTGCCGCCCGACCCGGTGAACTTGCCGGTGTTGACGTCGATGACCGTCATCGCCTCGGTGTGTTCGATGATCAGCGTGCCGCCCGACGGCAGCCACACCTTGCGGTCGAGCGCCTTGGCGAGCTGTTCGTCGACGCGGTGCACCACGAACGAGTCCGGGGAGTCGGCGTGGGCACGCTCGAACTTCTCGACCCGCTCCAGCAGGTCGGGTGCCACCGCGCTGACGTAGGTCTCCACCAGGTTCCAGGCGCGGTCACCCTCGATGACCAGCTTGCGGAAGTCCTCGTTGAACAGGTCACGCACCACGCGGACCAGCAGGTCCGGCTCCTCGTAGAGAGCGCGCGGCGAGACCGATCCCTTGGCCTTCTTGGCCTCGGCGACCGACTCCTCGATGCCCTCCCACTTGTTCTCCAGGCGTTCGATGTCGGCGGCCAGGTCGTCGGCGCTGACGCCCTCCGACGCGGTCCGGATGATCACACCGGCGTTGTCCGGGACGAGCTTGGACAGGATCTGCTTGAGACGCTTGCGTTCCACATCGGGCAGCTTGCGGCTGATCCCCGTGGACGAGCCGCCCGGGACGTACACCAGGTAGCGGCCGGCCAGGGAGATCTGCGTGGTCAGCCGGGCGCCTTTGTGGCCGACCGGATCCTTGGACACCTGCACCACGACGTTGTCGCCGGGCGAGAGTGCCTGCTCGATCTTGCGCGATCCGCCGTCGAGTCCGGCGGCATCCCAGTTGACCTCACCGGCATAGAGCACGCCGTTGCGGCCACGGCCGATGTCGACGAATGCGGCCTCCATACCCGGCAGCACGTTCTGGACGCGGCCCAGGTAGATGTTGCCGACCATCGACGACGACGTCTCGGTGGTCACGAAATGCTCCACCAGCACGCCGTCCTCGAGGACTGCGACCTGCGTGTAGTCCTCGATCGGGGTGTGATCGGTGTGGTCGCCGTGGTTCAGGGCGACGTTGGCGCTGCGCTCGCGCACCACCATCACGCGTTCGACGGCCTCGCGGCGCGCGAGGAACTCCGACTCGCTCAGGATCGGCGGGCGGCGCCGTCCGGCATCGCGGCCGTCCCGGCGACGCTGACGCTTGGCCTCGAGCCGGGTCGACCCGGAGATGCCCTGCACCTCGTCGCGGACCCGCTTGCTGCGCGGTTCACGCTCGTGGACGACGGTGTTCGGCGGGTCGTCGGGCGAGACCTCGTCGGGCTCGTCGCCACCCTTGCGACGGCGACGGCGGCGCCGGCGCTTCGAGGTGGGGACGGAGGCGTCGTCGTCATCGGAGCCGGACTCGTCGTCCGATCCGTCCTCGTCGGAGTCGTCTGCGGTGTTGTCCTCGGTGGTGTGCTCCCCGTGCTGGGAACCGCGCCGCCTCCGGCCGCGGCCGCTGCCCGAGTCGCCGTCCTTGGCGTCGGTGCCCGCGGAGTCGGAATCCTTCGACTCGGCGTCTTTCGAATCGTCGCCGGCGGCATCCGAGCCCGTCGACTCGAGGGACTCGGATTCGGCCTGCGACTCCGAGTCGGTCTCGTCGTCGGAGTCGTCGCGCTCGCTCTGATCACCACGCCCACGGCCACGGCCACGGCGGCCACGCCGACGGCGACGACGCCCGGACTCGCCGTGCTGATCGTCGTCGGCGGTCTCACCGGCCACCGACGCCGAGTCGGCCTCCGGCTCGGTCTCGGTGACCTGCTCACTGCTGTCGGTCTCTGCGGCGGGTGCCTCGGGGGCGGGCTCGACGGTCGCCTTGCGGGGGCGTGCGGGCGGCTCGGTCAGCTGCGGCTGCAGGAACAGCGGTCCGGCCACGACCTCGCCGACCGGCGACACCGGCTCGTGGCTGACGGTCTCGACTGCCGAGAACAGCACGGAGTCGATCTTCGGCCGGGCCGGTGCGGCCTCGGCGGATGCGGTGTCGGCTGCCTCGACCGGGGTCTCGGTGACCGGAGGCTCGGTGACCGGGGTCTCGGCCTCTGCGGCGATCGACTCTGCGGGGGCGTCGGCCTCGGGGGCCGCATCTGCAGGCGTCTCGTCTACCGGGGTCTGGTCTGCAGGGACATCTTCTGCGGCAGGCTCCTGTGCAGAAGCCGTGACCGGTGCCTCGGCGACCACGGTCTCGGGGGCGGGCGCCTGATCGGTGACGACCTCCTCGACCACGGTCTCCGCGACGACGATCTCCTCGACCGTGTCCGGGACGGGCTCGGCCGGGACGGCGGCAGCGCCGACGCTGTCCGCAACGGCCTCGGTGGCCGGTTCAGGTGCGGCCGGTGCCGGCACCTCGGGCTCGCCCGCGGCTGCGGGAGCCGCGTCAGCGTTCTCGCTCGCCTCGGCGTTCTCGTCGATCTCTGGTTGCGGCTCGCGGACCAGTTTGGCGACGGCGTTGGCCTGCGCACGCTCGACGCTCGACTGTGGGCTCCGCAGGTGCCATCCGAGTTCGGCCAGGTGGGCGATCACCTGTCGGCTGGTCAGCCCGAGGGCTCGGGCCAGTGCGTGCACACGAAGCTTGTTGGGGAATTCTTCTTCCACCGGATCCGACGCTGCGTTCGCGTCAGCCGGTGACCCGTTGTCGGTCACTCGTTCTCCTCGAACCCCCGGGCGCGTCATCACGACGCGGCCACGCGAGGGCCTGTCCTGTGTCCCGGCGTCTGCCGGTGTTGTGTGGTCTCCGCGCCCGTCGGCTCCGATCGGGGCCGGTGGGCGCTCTTGCGGGGTCGATGCGTATCCGGACCGTTCTCCACGCCATCGTCGGCCGGCTGTGGCCGGTCAATCGGTCACCAAACGGTGGCCGACCTCGATGGGGAGGACGGGTGGGCGGGCACTGATCGTTGCGTGCTGGTCCGTCCCGGTTCCGAACGTCATCGGTGTCGTCTCGGACAAAGTGTGTCCGCGATAACCCCACAAGTATCCCACACTGCGGGTCGACGCCCGCACACTACGTGCACAGCGCGCGTCGACCCGCGTGTCAGGACAGGGTCAGGAGGCGAGTTCGGGGAACCAGATCGCGATCTCACGCTCGGCGGATTCAGGCGAATCCGAGCCGTGGACCAGGTTGTTCTGGGTGCTCAGGGCGTAGTCGCCGCGGATGGTGCCGGGCACGGCCTTCTCCACGGGATCGGTGCCACCGGCGATCTGACGCCACGCCGCGACGGCGCGGGGACCCTCGACGACGGCCGCGACCAGCGGTGCCGAGGTGATGAACTCCAGGAGTGCGGGGAAGAAGGGCTTGCCCTCGTGCTCGGCGTAGTGCCGGCGGGCCAGCTCGTCGTCGACCGTCTTCAGTTCGAGCGCGACCAGGGTCAGTCCTTTGCGCTCGATGCGGGCGATGATGTCGCCGACCAGGGAACGGGCGACGCCGTCGGGCTTGATCAGTACCAGTGTCCGTTCAGTCACGCACACACTGTAGCGGCGTGGCCGGACCACCACCGTGCCCGACCTGGCCGGGCCGGTCGCACGCTCACGAACAGTACGGCCCCGACACGGCGTAGAACCCGTAGTCGAACAGATTGCCCGGTGCCGTGTTCGGGTTGACGATCAGCTGCAGACACCCTCCGGGGTCGACGAGCGCACCGCGCAAGGCGAGGTCGAATTGCTGCGCGAAACCCAGGTTGGCCAGGCGATATGCGGACGGGACCGGCAGGGCCGCGATCGCATCGGCGGCCTTCATGCGGGAGAGCTGCTCGGTGAATCCGTGCGTGGCCTGGTAGCCGTACGATCCCGCGGGCACCGGCATCGGCGAACTCGCGGTGGGGTACAGCGGCTCTTCTGCCTCCGGTACCGGTGACACCGATCCCGGCGCCGGGGTTCGTTGTTCCGAGGTCTCCGGGGTGGTCTCGGGCGCGGCCTGGGCCCCGGTGGCGGTGACGATCATCGCGACCACCGCGACCACTGCGGCCAGCAGTGCCGGAACTCCCCGTCTCCAGTGGGAACGAACCCTGCGCGATACGGCGGTATGGGTACGGGGACGGGCGATGATCACGCAACTCCTCGGGTCGACGGATGCCGCACTCGGCGAACTTTCGCCCGAGTATCACAGCCCCACAGGACCCCGATGACCACGAGAAGGTCACGATTCGGTCGCGATTGCGCCCTCACTTCCGGTGACGGCTCCCCACCGCCGGTGTCCTGTGCGGTCAGCCCCCGGTTCGCTCAGGCCTCGGGATCCGGTCCGTCGCCGATCGGACGCTGTCCGGCGAGACGGCCCTCCCGCATCCGACGGGCCACGTCGGCCCGGATGTAGCGGATGTAGAGCCACACGAACAGGAAGATCAGCCCGATCACCGCGATCGACCAGTGGAACAGGCCACCGATGATCACCAGGAACTGCAGGCCGATGTCCATCTCGAGCGCGCGGGCCCGGCCCTGCATCCCGCAGGCCAGGATCAGCAGCACGGTGATGACCGCGAGGTAGGTCCCCGACACCCAGGTCAGTCCCCCGCCGAGCTGGGCGACCACCGGGAAGGTCAGGATCATCACGATCACCTCGAGGACCAGCGTGCCGGCCATCACGCCACGCAGCCCCTTCCACGGATCGGTGGCCGGCGCGGTGAAGCCGGGATGCTCGCTCATGACGGTTCCTTACCGAACAGGGTGCGGCCGGCACCGGCGGTCACCACCGAGCCGGTGATGATCACCCCCGCGCCGGAAACGGGTTCACCGTCGGATTCCTCGGCCAGTCCGATCGCCGTGGCGACCGCATCGGGCAGGAAGGGATCGACGACGACGCGGTCCTCGCCGAACACCTCACGGGCGGTCTCGGCAAGAGCCTCGGCGTCACGGGCCCGGGGCGATCCGTTGTTGGTGATCACCACCTCGTCGAGGATCGGCTCGAGGGCCGCGAGCACGCCCTCGGCATCCTTGTCGCCGAGCATGCCGATCACCCCGACGAGCCGACGGAAGTCGAACTCGTCGGTCAGCGCCCGGGCCAGCGCCTGTGCGCCGTGCGGATTGTGGGCGGCGTCGACGAACACCGTCGGCGCGCTGCGGACACGTTCGAGCCGGCCGGGACTGGACACGGAGGCAAAGCCCGCGCGTACGGCGTCGACGTCGAGCTGACGGTCCGGGCCGGCACCGAAGAAGGCCTCCACCGCGGCGAGCGCGAGGGCGGCGTTGGCCGCCTGGTGGGCGCCGTGCAGCGGCAGGAAGATCTCCTCGTACACACCGCCGAGACCCTGGATGCGCAGCAGCTGACCGCCGACCGCGGTGGCCGATGCGAGCACCGCGAACTCGGAGTCCTGCCGGGCCACCACCGTGCCCTTCTCCACGCTCTCGCGCAGCAGCACGTCCATCACCTCGGGCGCCTGCGGTGCGATCACCGTCACCGGGTCGATCTGCACCAGATCGTTCTTGCCGCGCTTGATGATCCCGGCCTTCTCCCCCGCGATCGCCGCGAGGGTGTCACCGAGGTAGTCGGCATGATCCATCGCGATCGGGGTGATCACCGCGACCGCGGCGTCGACGACGTTGGTGGCATCCCACCGGCCGCCCATCCCGGTCTCGACCACCGCGACGTCGATCGGCGCCTCGGCGAAGCACGCATAGGCGATCGCGGTGAGCACCTCGAACTTGCTCATCCGCGGGCCGTCGGCGGCGGTCGACGAGTCGTCGACCATCGTGATGTACGGCTCGAGGTCGCGGTAGGTGTCGATGTAGGTGCGGGCCGGGATCGGCCGTCCGTCGATGGCGATCCGCTCGGTCACCCGCTGCAGGTGCGGGCTGGTGATCCGGCCGGTCCGCCGGTGCAGCGCGACCAGCAGCGCGTCGATCATCCGGGTCACCGACGTCTTGCCGTTGGTGCCGGCGACGTGGATCGCCGGGTACGCATGCTGCGGCGATCCGAGCAGATCCATCAGCGTGGAGATCCGGGTCAGCGACGGCTCGATCTTGGTCTCGGGCCACCGGGTGTCCAGGTCGGCCTCGACCTCGGCGAGTTCGGCCAGGTCGGCGTCGCTGTCGGCGACGATCACCGGGGCGTCGTCGTCGCCCGGATATCCGGCATCGCCGCGCACCTCGCCCGCGTCGTCGGCCAGCAGGGAGCCCAGCGCCATCGGATCGGGTTCGATGTCCCCGGCATCCTCCCAGCCGGCGAAGTCGGCGGCGGTGAAGATGGGTTCCTCGTCGTCACCGGGCAACGGTCCGTCGATGTCGACGTCGTCGGGACGACGATCGTCGCGGCTCACGATCCGCCCAGCGATGCGAGCTTGGCCTTCAGTCGCTCGACCTCTTCGACGGCGATCTCACGGCGTCCGCGGATCTTGGCGACCACCGCATCCGGCGCCTTGGACAGGAACTGTTCGTTGCCGAGTTTGGCGGTGGTCTGTGCCAGCTCCTTCTCGGCGGCGGCCAGGTCCTTGGTGAGGCGTTTGCGTTCGGCCTCGACGTCGACGGTGCCCGAGGTGTCGATCTCGACGCCCACGGTCGCACGGCTCAGACGCACCTCGAGGGTCGCGGTGGCGGCGAATCCGTCGGCCGGGTCCTCGAGGCGGGCCAGCGACGCGATGTAGGCCACGGCCGGTTCCAGACCCGACTCGGCGAGCGCGGTGAACCGCACCGGCACCTTCTGACCGGGCTTGAGGCCCTGATCGCTGCGGAAACGACGCACCTCGGTGATCAGCTTCTGCAGATCGTCGATGGTGACGGCCGCCTCAGCGCCGTCACCGGCGGCCACCGGGGTCGGCCAGTCCGCGACGACCAGCGACTGCCGGCCGGTGAGCGTGGTCCAGAGCACCTCGGTGACGAACGGCATCACCGGCGAGAGCGCCCGCAACAGCCGGTCCAGGACCGCACCGAGGACCAGTCGTGTTGCCTCCGAACGCTTCTCGTCGTCCTCGGCGAACTGCACCTTGGCCAGTTCGAGGTACCAGTCGCAGAACTCGTCCCACGCGAAGTGGTACAGCGCCTCGCACGCCTTGGAGAACTCGTAGGCCTCGAAACCGGCGTCGACCTCGGTCAGCACCTCGTCGAGGCGGCCCAGGATCCAGCGGTCGGCGACGGTGAGGTCGGCCGGCAACCCGGCGTCGGGCACGGTCGCGCCGTTCATCATGGCGAACTTGGTGGCGTTGTACAGCTTGGTGGCGAAGTTGCGCGACGACTGCGCATGGTCTTCACCCACCGAGATGTCGCTGCCCGGGTTGGCGCCACGGGCGAGGGTGAAGCGCAGCGCGTCGGCGCCGAACCGCTCCACCCAGTCGAGCGGATCGATGCCGTTGCCCTTGGACTTCGACATCTTGCGGCCGTGTTCGTCACGGACCAGGCCGTGCAGGAACAGATTGCCGAACGGGACGGCCTTGTCGGGGCCGAGTTCCTTGCCGACGTAGGTGCCGAACATCATCATCCGGGCGACCCAGAAGAACAGGATGTCGTAGCCGGTGACGAGAACCGAAGTGGGATAGAACTTCTCGAGATCGTCGGTCTTGTCCGGCCAGCCGAGCGTGGAGAACGGCCACAGACCCGAGGAGAACCACGTGTCGAGCACGTCGGTCTCCTGGGTGTACCCGGCGGGTGCCTCCTCGTCGGGGCCCACGCACACGACGTCGCCGTCGGGGCCGTACCAGATCGGGATGCGGTGGCCCCACCACAACTGACGCGAGATGCACCAGTCGTGCATGTTGTCGACCCAGCCGAACCAGCGCGGCTCCATCGACGCCGGATGGATCACGGTGGACCCGTCGCGGACGGCGTCGCCGGCGGCCTTGGCCAGGGATTCCACCTTGATCCACCACTGCATCGACAGGCGCGGCTCGATGGGCTCGCCGGTGCGCTCGGAGTGGCCGACGCTGTGCAGGTAGGGCCGGACCTCCTTGACGATGCGTCCCTGCTCGGCGAGGGCCTCACGCACCTTGACGCGCGCCTCGAACCGGTCCATGCCGTCGAATTGCGTTCCGGTGCCCGCGATCCGGGCCTCTTCGTCCATGATCGTCGGCATCGGCAGGTCGTGCCGCAGGCCGAGCTCGAAGTCGTTGGGGTCGTGGGCGGGGGTGATCTTGACCGCGCCGCTGCCGAACTCGGGGTCGACGTAGTCGTCGGCGACCACCGGGATGGTGCGGTCGAGGAAGGGATGGGCGAGTTCGGTGCCCACCAGATGGCGATAGCGCTCGTCGTCGGGGTGCACGGCGATCGCGGTGTCGCCGAGCATGGTCTCCAGACGGGTGGTGGCCACCACGATGTGCGGCTGGGAGTCGTCGAGCGATCCGTACCGGAAGCTGACCAGCTCGCCCTCGACGTCGGCGTAGCTCACCTCGATGTCGCTGACCGCGGTCTTGAGCACCGGCGACCAGTTGACCAGCCGCTCGGCCTGGTAGATCAGTCCGTCGTCGTACATCTTCTTGAACACAGTGTGCACCGCGCGGGACAGGCCCTCGTCCATGGTGAAGCGCTCGCGGGACCAGTCGACACTGTCGCCGAGGCGACGCATCTGCTCACCGATGTTGCCGCCGATCTCGGCCTTCTCGGTCCAGACGCGCTCGATGAACTTCTCGCGGCCCAGGTCGTCGCGGGTCTTGCCCTCGGCGGCGAGCTTGCGCTCGACCATGGTCTGCATCGCGATCGCGGCGTGGTCCATACCCGGCAGCCACAGCACCTCGTAGCCCTGCATGCGGCGCCGCCGGGACAGCGCGTCCATCAGGACGTGCTCGTAGGCGTGGCCCATGTGCAGGGAGCCGTTGACGTTGGGCGGCGGGATGACGATGGAGAACGCGGGCTTGTCCGAACTCGCGTCGGCGGTGAAGTAGCCCGCGTCCACCCACGCCTGGTAGAGCCGGGCCTCGTGCTCGGCGGGGTCCCAGGTCTTCGGCAGCTCGCGGGAGGAATCGGGTGTGCTCACCCCACAATCTTAGGAAACGCCGCCGAGGCCCCCGCCGCCGACCGAGGTGCGCAGGCGATGCAGGTCGTCGGGCGCGTTCACGTTGGTCAGCCATGTGGCGTCGCTCACGGTCACGCGATGGGTGACCAGGGCATCGAGCGCGGCGGTCATCCGGCGCTCGCCCCCGTCCACCAGACCCTTGATCACCGACGCCGCACGCACCCGGTAGATCCCCGCCATCGGATGGTCGCGCTGGGTGTCGCTGGCCACCACCGCGTCGGCGGATTCGGTGATCCCGCCGAGCAGTTCGTCGATCAGTCCGGTCTCGATCAGCGGCATGTCGGTGGCGCAGACGAAGGCCAGATCGGCACCCGCCGCCGCAGCCGCCGACAGTCCGGCGGCGAGCCCGCCGAGCGGTCCGGTACCGGGTTCCTCGCCGGTGACCCAGGTGGCCGGCGGCCCCCCGGTGCCGTGCAGATCCTGATACGCCGGGGACGCGGTGGTCGCGGCGATGAACACCCCGGCCGGGCAGCGCCGGTCGGCGATCTCGACGATCCGCGCGAGCATCGGCTGCCCCGCCCAGTCCATCGCCGCCTTGTTGTGGCCCATCCGTCGCGAACGTCCGCCCGCGAGGACGAGGCCCGCCAGGTGCATCCCGGTTGCGTTGGTCATGGGATCAGTCTGTGGGACAACGGGCCCGCGAGGGGGCAAGATGAACGAATGGCCCATATTCACCACCCCGATGCCGACGCCGACGTCACCGTCGACGAACCCGACGTGGTCCACGTCGACCACGTCAAGCACTATGCGGCCGGGGTGCCCGCGGTGGCGGTCGCGCTGCAGCGCGGGATGGAGCAGATGGGGCCCGTCCGAACAGCGCGCACCCTCGCAAAACTCAACCAGCGCAACGGTTTCGACTGCCCGGGCTGCGCCTGGCCGGAGACGCCAGGACACCGTAAGCACGCCGAGTTCTGTGAGAACGGGGCCAAGGCGGTCGCCGAGGAGGCCACCCGACGACAGGTCGGCCCGGAGTTCTTCGCGCGGCACTCGGTGGCCGATCTGGCGACCCGGTCCGGGTACTGGCTCTCCCAGCAGGGCCGGTTGACCCATCCGATGTACCTCGCACCCGGCGACACCCACTACCGGCCGGTCGACTGGGACGAGGCCGACCGGATCGTCGCCGCCGAGTTCGCGGCGATGACCACCCCCGACGAGGCGGTCTTCTACACCTCGGGCCGCACCAGCAACGAGGCCGCATTCGTCTACCAGTTGTTCGCGCGCAGCCTCGGCACCAACAACCTCCCCGACTGTTCCAACATGTGTCACGAGTCGTCGGGTACCGCCCTCACGTCGTCGATCGGCATCGGCAAGGGATCGGTCAGCGTCCCCGACCTCGAGCACGCCGACCTGATCCTGATCGCCGGACAGAATCCCGGGACCAATCACCCGCGCATGCTGGGCACCCTGGCCAACGCGAAGGCCAACGGCGCCCGGATCGTCGCGATCAACCCGCTCCCCGAGGCCGGCCTGATGCGGTTCAAGGATCCGCAGAAGGTGGGCGGAGTGATCGGCACGGGCAGCAAGCTCGCCGACGACTTCCTGCAGGTTCGCATCGGCGGCGACATGGCCCTGTTCCGTGGTGTCGCGAAACTGGTGCTCGACGCCGAGCGCGCCGCCCCCGGCACCGTGTTCGACCAGGACTTCCTCGACGAGCACTGCGCCGGCGTCGACGACTACCTCACCCTGCTCGAACGTCTCGACTTCGACGACGTCCTGGCCGCCACCGGGCTCACCCAGGCGCAGATCCGTGATCTGGCGGATGCGGTGATCCGCGCCGACCGGATCGTATTGTGCTGGGCGATGGGCCTCACCCAGCAACGACACGGGGTGGCGACCATCGCCGAGGGCACCAACCTGCTATTGCTGCGCGGGATGATCGGCAAGCCGGGTGCCGGGCTCTGCCCGGTGCGCGGCCACTCCAACGTGCAGGGCGACCGCACCATGGGCATCTACGAGAAGATGCCGGAGGCCTTCCTCGCCGCGGTCGACCACGAGTTCGGCATCACCAGCCCCCGCGCCCACGGATTCGACACCGTCGCGGCGATCGACGCGATGACCCGCGGACAGGTGCGGGTGTTCATGGCGATGGGCGGCAACTTCGTGTCCGCGGCACCGGACACCCGGGCCACCGAAGCCGCGCTCGCCCAGTGCCGACTGACCGTGCAGGTGAGTACCAAACTCAACGAGTCGCATGTGGCCACCGGCCACGCCGCACTGATCCTGCCCACCCTGGGCCGCACCGACAAAGACGTCATCGCCGGAGTGCCACAACAGGTCTCGGTGGAGGACTCGATGTCGGTGGTGCATCTCTCGCGCGGTTCGCTGAAGCCGGCGTCGGAGTTGCTGCACTCGGAGGTGGCGATCATCTGTGATCTCGCCGAGGCCACCCTCGGCCCCGATCATCCGGTGGAGTGGTCGGCGCTCAAACACGACTACGACCTGATCCGCGACCGTATCTCGCGGGTCATCCCCGGATTCGAGGGCTTCAACACCCGGGTGCGGGCCAAGGACGGCTTCGTCCTCCCGCATCCCCCGCGCGACGCCCGCAAGTTCGAGACATCCACCGGGCGTGCGAATTTCGCGGCGTATCCGCTCGAGTGGGTGCCCGTCCCCGCGGGTCGTCTCATCCTGCAGACGATGCGCAGTCACGATCAGTACAACACCACCATCTACGGTCACGACGACCGCTATCGCGGCGTGAGCGGCAATCGGCATGTGGTGCTTCTCCACCCTGACGACATCACCGCGCGCGGGCTGCGACCCGGTCAGCACGTCGACGTGGTGTCGGAGTTCGACGGACCCGACGGCCTCGAGGAACGCCGGGTCACCGACTTCGAGGTGGTCGCCTACGACACCCCGCGGGGCAATGCCGCCGCCTACTACCCCGAGACCAATCCGCTGATCCCGCTGAGATCGGTGGCGGCCGAGTCCAACACCCCGGTCTCCAAGGCCGTGGTGGTGCGGCTGGAGCCGCGCGCCTGACCTGACCGATGCCGGGCGGGCACGTCCCGCCCGGCCCGGTCGCCGGCTGCCCTGCGTTCTCGGTTGCCCTGCGTTCTCGGTTGCCTGCGTTCTCGGTTGCCCGGCACCGGGCCCGCGGGCAGACGGCAGACTGCAGACGGCCACACCCTCGACAAGCGAGAAGCCGGGTTCCCGTGGGAACCCGGCTTCTCGTGGATATCCGGTGCGCGGTGTCAGGCGCGCGGGGTGAGCACCCGCTCAGGCACTCTTGTCGCGACGCTCGTCGTCGTCATCGGTGCGCGGCACGATCGTCGGCAGCACGTTGTCGTTGACGGTCTCGGCGGTCACCACCACCTTGCCGACGTCGGTGCGGCTCGGGATGTCGTACATCACCGGGAGCAGCACCTCCTCCATGATCGCGCGCAGGCCACGGGCACCGGTTCCGCGGTGGATGGCCTGGTCGGCGACGGCCTCGAGGGCGTCCGGGGTGAACTCCAGCTCCACGTTGTCCATCTCGAAGAGCTTGGTGTACTGCTTCACCAGGGCGTTCTTCGGCTCGGACAGGATCGAGACGAGCGATTCCTTGTCCAGGTTGGTCACCGAGGCGATGATCGGCAGACGACCGATGAACTCGGGGATCAGACCGAACTTGATCAGGTCCTCGGGCATGACCGCGGCGAAGTGGTCGGTGGTGTCGACCTCGTTCTTGCTGGCCACCTCGTTGCCGAAACCGATGCCGCGCTTGCCGATTCGCTCGGCGATGACCTTCTCCAGCCCGGCGAAGGCACCGGCGACGATGAACAGCACGTTGGTGGTGTCGATCTGGATGAACTCCTGGTGCGGGTGCTTGCGTCCGCCCTGCGGGGGCACCGACGCCTGGGTTCCTTCCAGGATCTTCAGCAGGGCCTGCTGCACGCCCTCACCGGAGACGTCGCGGGTGATCGACGGGTTCTCGCTCTTGCGGGCGATCTTGTCGACCTCGTCGATGTAGATGATGCCGGTCTCGGCGCGCTTGACGTCGTAGTCGGCGGCCTGGATCAGCTTCAGCAGGATGTTCTCGACATCCTCACCCACATATCCGGCCTCGGTGAGCGCGGTGGCGTCGGCGATGGCGAACGGCACGTTCAGCATCTTCGCCAGCGTCTGCGCGAGGTAGGTCTTGCCACAACCGGTGGGGCCGAGCATCAGGATGTTCGACTTCATCAGCTCGACGGTCTCGCCGCTGCGGGCGTCCTTCTTCTCGCCGGCCTGGATACGCTTGTAGTGGTTGTACACGGCCACGGCCAGGGTGCGCTTGGCGGTGTCCTGGCCGATGACGTAGTTCTCCAGGAAGTCCTTGATCTCGGCAGGCTTGGGCAGCTCGTCGAGTTTCACGTCGCCGTTCTCGGCGAGTTCCTCCTCGATGATCTCGTTGCACAGGTCGATGCACTCGTCGCAGATGTAGACGCCCGGCCCTGCGATGAGCTTCTTCACCTGTTTCTGGCTCTTGCCGCAGAAGGAGCACTTCAGCAGATCGCCACCGTCTCCGATTCGTGCCATCTCGTGCTGTACCTACTTCCTCGATGTGGCCGGACTGCCAGTTGTCTCGATGGTGCCGCCACCGGATCGGTGGCGACGGGAGGCCGGCGGACGCGGCGCGTCATGGGCAGACCATGACATCTCCGCTGTTACGACGGTACCCGCGTACCCGGATTACTTCGACCGCTTGACGTAAATGTCGTGGGAGAAAATCGTGGTCGACGGCGCCGCATCACCGGAGCGGCGGCGCCGTCGACCCGATCGGGTCACTTCTTGAAGGACTTCTTCCGGTACTCGAACACCTCGTCCACGATGCCGTATTCCTTGGCGGCGTCGGCGGTGAGGATGTTGTCGCGGTCGGTGTCCTTGCGGATCTTCTCGGCCGGCTGACCGGTGTGGCGCGACAGGATCTCGTCGAGGCGGTTGCGGATCCGCTCGATCTCGGCGGCCTGGATCTCGAGGTCGGAGACCTGACCCTGATAGGCACCGCCGGTACGCGGCTGGTGGATCAGGATGGTGGCGTTCGGCAGCGCGGCGCGCTTGCCGGGGGTACCACCGGCCAGCAGGATCGCCGCGGCCGAGGCCGCCTCACCCAGGCACACCGTGACGATGTCGCAGTGCACGTACTGCATGGTGTCGTAGATCGCGAGCATGTCCGGCACACTGCCGCCGGGCGAGTTGATGTACATGGTGATGTCGCGGTCGGGGTCCTGCGACTCGAGCACCAGCAGCTGCGCCATCACGTCGTTGGCGACGGTCTGGTCGATCGGCGTGCCGACGAAGACGATGCGCTCCTCGAACAGCTTGGCGTACGGGTCGTACTGACGCTGCCCGTTGGGGGTGTGCTCGATGAACTGCGGCAGGATGTAGCGCGCCTCGATGGACTTCAGCGCCAGCGCCGAGGCGGGGATGCCTGCGGCCACGTCGGCCGGCAGCGAGTCGAGGTGGGACATGTTGGTCATGGTCTGCTCCGTGGGATTGAGGTGTCGGCGGTGGCGGTGCTGCGTCACGCTCAGGGCTTGATGGCGGTTGCCCGGGCGATCACGTGATCGACCAACCCGTACTCCTTGGCCTGCTCGGCGGTGAACCACTTGTCGCGATCCGCGTCGGCCTCGATCTTCTCCAGCGGCTGTCCGCTGAACTCGGCGTTGAGACGGTTCATCTCGCGCTTGGTGGCGGCGAACTGCTCGGCCTGGATGGCGATGTCGGCGGCGGTACCACCGATTCCCGCCGACGGCTGGTGCATCATGATCCGCGCGTGCGGCAGCGCGTGGCGCTTGCCCTTGGCGCCGGCGGCCAGCAGGAACTGGCCCATCGACGCGGCCATACCCATCGCGTAGGTGGCGACGTCGCATTCGGCGAGCTGCATGGTGTCGAAGATCGCCATACCCGCGGTGACCGAACCACCGGGCGAGTTGATGTAGAGGTGGATGTCGCGCGTCGGGTCCTCGGCGGCCAGCAGCAGGATCTGCGCGCACAGCCGGTTGGCGATGTCGTCGTCGACCTGGGTGCCGAGGAAGATGATGCGCTCACGCAGCAGCCGCTCGAACACCGAGTCGGTGAGGTTGAGCCCGGCGACGCCCGAGCTCATCGAAGGGGTGTGGATGGTCGGCTTGCTCACGGTTCCTACCTTTGCCTGTCGTAACCTCGTGCCGGTCGGCGACCCACACGTCTTTCTCACGTCTTCCGGTGCCCTCCGGCGTCGTCACCGACACTAACCAATCCGGGGCCACCGGCACTCCCTCGGACACCCCTATTCGCTGAGAGCAGAACGGTATCCGTTCATCCCCCGCTCATCTGGCGGTGCCGATCGCACATCGTGCGCGGACGCGAACAGCCGGGCACCCGTATCGGGTACCCGGCTGTTCGAAGCAGTCGAGGATCAGTCCTCGGCCTCCGCTGCGTCGTCCTCGTCGTCCTTGCCGAAGAATTCGGAGGTGTCGACGGTGGCGCCCTCGGAGTCGGTGACGGTGACGTCCGGGACGACCGACGCGAGTGCCTTGCCGCGGCGGACGTCGGCGTACACCTGACCGACCTGGTTGGCCTGGGTGAGCTGCTGGATGAACTCGGCCGGCTGCATGCCGTAGCGCTGCGCGGTGAACAGGATCTGCTGGGTCAGCTCGTCCTGGCTGACCTCGGTGTCCTGCTGATCGGCGATCGCGTCCAGCAGCAGCTGGGTGCGCACCGACTTCTCGGCACCTTCGCGGGCGTCGGCCTCGAAGGCCTCGCGGGTGGTGCCCTGTGCCTCGAGCAGCTGGGCGAAGATCGCCTCGTCGTGGCCGATGCTGTGCAGCACCTGCTCGAGCTGTCCGTCGACCTCGGCCTGCACGACGTTCTCCGGCAGCGGGATCTCGACGGTCTCGAGCAGACGCTCGAGGACGGCCTCACGGATCGCATTGGCCTGCTCGAGCTTCTGCGACTGGGCAGCACGCTCGGCGAGCGACTCGCGCAGCTCGTCGACGGTGTCGAACTCGCTGGCCATCTGGGCGAACTCGTCGTCGAGTTCCGGCAGCTCGCGCTCCTTGACGGAGTTGACGGTGACGGTGACCTCGGCCTCTTCGCCGGAGTGGTCGCCGGCGACGAGGGTGGTGGTGAAGACCTTGGACTCGCCGGACTTCAGGCCGACGAGGGCCTCGTCGAGACCGTCGATCAGCTGGCCGGAGCCGACCTCGTGGGACAGACCCTCGGTGGAGGCCTCCTCGACGGCCTCACCGTCGACGGTGGCCGACAGGTCGATGGAGACCATGTCGCCGTCCTGGGCCGCGCGATCGACACCGGCGAGGGTGCCGAAGCGGGCGCGCAGGTTCTCGAGCTGCTCGGCGACGGCGTCCTCGTCGGACTTCAGCGCGTCGACCTCGACCGCGATGGCCGAGTAGTCGGGCAGGGTCAGCTCGGGACGGACGTCGACCTCGGCGGTGAAGGTGATCGACTCGCCGTACTTCAGCTCGGCCAGATCGATGTCGGGCTGGCCGATCGCCTTGGTCTCGGTCTCGGCCACTGCCTGCGAGTACTTGGCGGGCAGGGCGTCGTTGACGACCTGCTCCAGGATCGCGTCGCGACCCACGCGGGCCTCGATCAGCTTGGCCGGCGCCTTACCCGGGCGGAATCCGGGAATCCGGATCTGCTGGGCCAGGGCCTTGTAGGCCCGGTCGAAGTCGCCCGAGAGCTCCTCGAACGGCACTTCCACGTTGAGCTTCACCCGGGTGGGGTTCAGCTGCTCGACGGTGCTCTTCACGCTGCGCATGCTCCTTATTTCTGCGTTGCGGACGATCTCTGCATTGCGGACGCCTCGGTGTCGCGTCCCTGCCCTGAAACTCTGTCGGGATGACAGGATTTGAACCTGCGACCCTCCGCTCCCAAAGCGGATGCGCTACCAAGCTGCGCCACATCCCGTGGCCCCCGCGTCGCGCTACGTCACCTGGACGTACCCGCACATGCAGGGCCGACTGGACATCTTACGGGTCGGGCTCCCACTCACGAAAACCCGCCCCCCGACGCGGCGGGACGCCGACGATCACCGGACCTCCGAACACTCCCGGCAACGGCCGATTTCGGTTCCGGCACATCGAGCAGGTACAGTCTGATCCGCACGAGCGACCGCAGCCGAAGGGCCAGGTCGAGGCGGCACGCGGGTGTAGCTCAATGGTAGAGCCCTAGTCTTCCAAACTAGCTACGCGGGTTCGATTCCCGTCACCCGCTCGCGATCACCCCGCACCGGATTCATCTGGTGCGGGGTTTCTGCATTTCAGGGGGCCATCACAGTTCTTTCGGCCCTGTGATTCAGATCATATTCGGGCGTACGGTGGGGACATGTCTTCCAGTCATGTCAAGAGCCAACGTAAATGCCCATCCTGTGGCGCCAACCTGTATGTCCGCAAGGACGTCACCGAGACCGATAACGGCATGCGCCGCGTCGACACCATGCTGGTGTGCCGCGACGAATCCTGCACCGAACCGGCCCGCCACCTCGGGACCGAACTGCTCCAACCCGCGTGATCCACACCCCCACACACCCCGCCCTGCCTGGTCGTTAGCAGGCAAAAGTGTTGACTTCCCCCCACCCGCCCCGCAACCTGTTCGAGGTCGGGGATTCCGGCGCGGCATCGACGCCGCGTGAGACATCGGATATCCATCCAGGGGGAACATCGTGCCGACTCTCGTCCTCGGAACCCGTGTCGGGTTCCGAGCTCTTCGCCGTCCAGCCGTCCGGCCACGTGCCGCGCACGCTCGGACACACCGACCGTCCGATCGACGGGTCACGACCGGACAAACGGGCCTCGCCCTCGCCGCCGTCGCCGCCCTCACCCTCGGCGCGCTGACCGCCGGGACGCTCTCGGCCGGTCCCGCACACGCCGACGACGTCGCACTCCCGACGCCGTTGCCCGATCCGTTCTATGCACAACCGGCCGATCTCGACCGATTCCACAACGGTGACGTGATCTCGGTGCGTCCGCGGCCGAATCCGCCGGGATTCTTCGACGTCGCGACCTATCAGCTCCGGTTCCGGTCGACCGACAGCCAGGGCCACCCCATCGCCGCGGTCACCACGGTGCTGATCCCCACCAAGAAGAAGGCCGACGGCCCGTTGCTGTCGTTCCAGCACATCATCAACGCGGTCGGGCTCGAGTGCGCGCCGTCCCAGGCGCTGTGGACCCAGGACCCCAACCTCACGATCCGCGAGGCGCCGGGACTCAACGTCGCACTGCAGCGCGGATGGACCGTGGCGATCCCCGATCATCTCGGACCCCGCAGCGCCTACGGCGCGGCGAGGCTCGGCGGTCAGATCGCCCTCGACGGCATCCGGGCGGTCCGGAACTTCGCCCCGGCCCGAGTCGCCCACTCCGACGTGGGACTGGCCGGTTACTCGGGCGGCGGCATGGCCACCGCATGGGCGGCTGCGCTCGCCCCCACCTATGCACCCGACCTGCCCATCGTCGGCGCGGCCTACGGCGGCGTGCCGATGGACCTCGTCCGGATGGCCGAGGGCCTGGGCTATTCCAGCCCGCATCCGGCGTTCGGCCTGGCCTTCGCCGCCGCGATCGGCCTGTCCCGTGGGTATCCGCAGCAGATCCCGATGCAGAAGTATCTGTCGGCGACCGGGGTACGGATGTACACCGAGATGCGCAATGCCTGCACCAACGACATCCTGCGACTCGGTGCCGGCCACTCGGCACAGCAGGTGAGCGTCGGCGGAAAGCAGATCTTCGAGAACCCCACGGCACGACAGGTGGTCGCCGACAACAGTCTCGTCGGCTACCCCGGGGTGCCGAAGACGCCGATCTTCGAGTGGCACAGTCCCACCGACGTACTCATCCCGGTGTCCGCGATCGATCAGACGATCCGTCGGTACTGTCGTGCGGGCGCGCGCGTGCAGCAGTTCTCGACGCCGTCACCGGACCACATGAGCGCCGCCGTGATCGGCCTTCCCGCGGCTTTCTCGTACTTGAGCGATCGATTCAATGATGTTCCGGCACCGGACAATTGCCGTTGAACAAAGGGCGAAGCGGACATTTTCGACGATATTCCCTCGATATGTGAGGGCAATCACATATTCGGGTCGCCATCTCGCTCACCTTGAGTTTTCATGATGCGAGACGGCAAAGTTCGTCTGTACTCCTCTGTCCGCAGTACAAGCCTTTGGCCCGCCCACAACGGTTGTGTAACGATGGAGTCACGCACCGTGCCTGGTAATTCCCGAATGCAAAGGTTCAACGAGAGTGCCGAACAGCAAAGCTTCACACCGTAGTGGCCGCGGCATCAGCCGTCTGGTCGCGATCGTCGTCGGCGTCATGGCCGTCTCGCTCGCGCTGCCCGGGCTGGCGCAGGCCGCTCCCGTGACCGTGATCCCGGGACTGCCGCCGGTCGAGGTCCCCGACATCCCGGGCCTGCCGACACCGTCGACACCCAAGACCACCACCCCGGAGCCCCCGACCACGAGCACCACCACTGCGCCGAGCACTCCGACCGGCCCGGTGCAGCCCAAGGTCAAGACCACCACCGGCTACATCGCGCTGGCCGATGACGCGACCCACACCATCACCTGGTGGAAGGACGGCGACGTCGTCAAGACCATGCCGATCTCGATGGGTTCGAATCAGCACCCGACTCCGAACGGTGTGTACCACACCAAGGAGAAGTACCGTGACATGTACATGGACTCCTCCACCTACGGCGTGCCGATCGACTCGCCCGAGGGCTACCGCACCTACGTCGAGTACGCGACCCGCATGTCCTGGGATGGCATCTTCATCCACGCCGCCCCGTGGTCGCTGGCCCAGCAGGGTGTGAGCAATGTCAGCCACGGCTGCATCAACGTGAGCACCGAGAACGGCAAGTGGGTCTACGACAACATCCCGCGTGGCACCCCGATCGTCGTCCGCGGCACCATCGGCGGTCAGTACACCGGCGACTGATCACGTCCCGGACGTCTGATCAGCACAGCGTCTCCCGGTCACGAAGGCCCGGCCCCCATCACGGGGACCGGGCCTTCGTGCACATCCGGGCACGCCTGTGTCATTCGATCCGGAGCCCCGACCCGACGCGGTGATGATCCACCGCGGGTGCTCCGCTCGAGTCGATCGACGCCGGGGTGCGATCGGTCGCCGATCACCGGGTCGCCGACCCCGGCCGATCCCTCGACTCGATCGGGTCCGACGAGACCGCCTGCGCCCCGGCGAACGTCGCCTGCACCTGCAGCCAGCCCGCCAGCGCCTGACACCCGGTGGTCTCCGGGTCGGTCACCGGTGCGCGCCGATACGGCTCTGCGGCATACGACGTGTGCCGTCCACCGCGCCGGTTGTGCAACCTCGCCCCGGGGACGGCGATCTCCGGTGGCAGATATCCCAGCACCTCACGACGTGCCGACGCCAGGCGCCCGACGTCGCGGCGCCATTGGCGCGGACCGAACCGGGTTCGTTCGGCGTTCTGGAAGGCATTGGCGCGCAGCGACCTCCACATGACGCCGAGCCACCGCCTCGTCGTGGGCAGGGCCAGGGCGCCGGTCAGGTCGGCGACATCGCGGAAGTAGGAGTCCGATGCCGCATTGCAGATCATGTCGTCGGCGGCACCGACCCACCAGATCGGGAGATCGGCGGGGATCGCCGGTCCCGGGCCCGCGACACCCCAGCCCTGGCAACCGGGGACCACCCCAGGGGGCTGATGCGGGTCGGCGACCAGTCCGACCGCCAGAATCCGTCGCCGAATCACCGCAGCCCTCGGCGAGGCACTCCCCCACAGGGCCGCGACGACACGGCGGATCACCACCGCGCCCTGGGAGTATCCGATCAGCACGACCGGCCCGATGGAGTCACCGAGAGCGCCGGTGAGCGCGTCGACACCCGTGGCCACACTCTGCTCGTAGCTCATCCCGTGCAGCGTCGGAGCCGGCCCATAGCTCGCCGGATAGCCCACCCACCGCGCCCGGAACCGGTCGTCGAGGACGTCGGTCACGGCTTCGAGAAGTCCGGTCACCTGCGTGCGGACATCACCCGGATAGGACTCGCCGGTGCCGCCGACGACGAGCACCGAGATCGGACCCGCGGCCGGTACCGGCGACGGTCCATTGCCGTCGGCGGCGGTCTCGATCAGGTTTGAGGACATGGGTCCATGGTCGGCCGGAGTCCATGAGAGCACCCGTCATATGCACTGAACGTCTGCTGAGAACCGGACTGGCCTACAACAGAAGGTAAGGGAGATCACGTCAGATCCGGTTGCGTAACACAATTGTTACACGGACAATGGATAGCAGTCAGAAAAGATTACACACTATCGAGAATTGCGAAAGAAGCGGTACCCATGTCGTTCGCACGCTTGCGTGAACGTTTCCAGTCCCCCCAGAGCATCCGGCCCTCCGACACCACCCGGCGCCGTCTCTACGACCGCATCCACGAGGTCGCCGGAGAAGCCCAGCGCGACGAGCTCCTGGTGATGGCCCAGCGCCTCGAAAAGCGCTGAGCCCCACCGACACCCCTGTCCCGTCGATCACCAGCGGTGATCACGGGACACAGTCGTTTCCGGGCCCGGACCGCCCGGCCATCTCCGGCCGATGCGGGGGCGAGTAGGACAGCTAGGTTTGACAGTTGCTGCACCAGTAGAGATTTCGTCCGTCGAGCTCCGCGGTCGACACCGGTGTACCGCAGATCCGACACTTCTCCCCCGTGCGCCGGTAGACATAGGTCCGTGGACGGTCTCGCGCATAGGACCCCGGTCCGTGATCGTCCTCCGGACGCACCACATGCATCCGGCCACGCCGCACCCCGACCTTCATCAAGGCCACCAGGTCGGTCCAGATCGCATCGAAGTCGCTGCGCCGCAAGGACTTACCGGCAAGCAACGGGTCGATACCGGCACGGAAGAGGACCTCGGCACGGTAGACGTTGCCGACCCCGGCGAGCACCTTCTGATCCATCAGCAACGCACCGACGGGACGTGACGAGCGGGAGATCGCCGTCCAGGCCCGCTCCGGGTCTGCGTCGGCGCGTAACGGATCGGGGCCGAGGCGGGCGATCAGTGCATCCAGGTCCGCCGGGGTGTAGAGCTCACACGCGGTGGGACCACGCAGGTCGGTGCCCATCTCGGGCCCCTCGATCCGCATCCGGACCTGCCCGACCGGGGCATCCATCGGAGCCGGACTCTCGGTGAAGGACCCGTAGAGACCGAGATGGACGTGCACCATCTCGGTGCGACGTCCATCCCGGTAGTACTGGACGAGATGTTTGCCCCAGGCCTGCGCCGTGGCGAACTCCATCCCGTCGACGACGGCGGCGCCGTCGGCGAACCGGCCCTGGGGGCTGCTCACCCGAACGCGGCTGCCCCCGAAGATCTTCTGCTGCCGGCGGGCCAGCCGGTGCAGCGTGTGCCCCTCGGGCACGGTGACCGGTCAGGCCTCCGGAACCGCCGGGGCGACACCGGTCTTCTCGTACTCGGCGAGGATGTCGATGCGACGCTGGTGACGCGGCTCCTCCGACCACTCGGTGGCCAGGAAGGCGTCGACGATGGCGAGCGCCTCCTCGGTGGTGTGCATCCGGCCGCCGATCCCCATCAGCTGGGCGTTGTTGTGCTGGCGGGCCAGCTGTGCGGTCTCGACGCTCCAGGCGAGCGCACAGCGCGCACCGGGCACCTTGTTGGCCGCGATCTGCTCGCCGTTGCCGCTGCCGCCGAGCACGATGCCCAGGCTGCCCGGGTCGGCGACGACCTTCTTGGCGGCGTCGATGCAGAACGCGGGGTAGTCGTCGAGGGCGTCGTAGGCGTGGGCGCCGCAGTCGATCACCTCGTGTCCCGCCTTGGTCAGATGATCGGCGATCGCCGTCTTGAGCTCGAATCCGGCATGGTCTCCACCGAGGTAAACGCGCATGCGGCCACTATAGAACGGCGCCTGTCGGCCACGGCCGAGAACCCACCCGCACGGTGCGGCGGGTGGGTTGTTCCACGGCGGGCAGACGCCCCGGGAGCGTCAGTCGAAGACGGGGTCCTCGTTGCGAGATCGCTTGAGCTCGAAGAAATGTGGGTACGACGCCAGCGCCACCGCCCCGTCCCAAACGGTGCCCGCGGTCTCCCCGCGCGGGATCCGTGAGAGCACCGGACCGAAGAACGCGGTGCCGTTGATGTGGATGGTGGGCGTACCCACGTCGTCGCCGACCTTGTCCATCCCCTCGTGATGACTGACCCGGATGGCCTCGTCGAAGTCGGTCGAGTCGGCCGCACCGGCCAGCGCGGCGTCGAGATCGAGCTCCGCGAGCGACTCGGCGATCACCACGTCGAAGTCCTTGATCTGCTTGTTGTGCAGTCGTGTTCCCATCGCGGCATAGAGCGGTGCGAGGATCTCGTCGCCGTGCTGGGCAGCCGCTGCGGCGATCACCCGCACCGGACGCCAGGCTTGTGCGAGGACCTCACGGTAGCTCTCGGGGATGTCCTTGCCCTCGTTGAGCACCGCCAGACTCATGATGTGGAAGTTCACGTCGATGTCGCGGACCTTCTCCACCTCGAGGATCCATCGTGAGGTGATCCAGCACCACGGACACAGCGGGTCGAACCAGAAATCCACACGATCCTTCGATGACATCCCCATCGGTCCCTTCATCAGTTCGCTTCGTCGGTCGAACGGCGTTCATCCGCCGGCAGTGCTCGTCTGCCACCGGTGTTCGTCTGCCACCAGTGTTCACCTGCCGACAGTGTTCGTCGAGCAGCGGCGGCATCGGGTCGACACCCCGTGTCGGTTCAACCCCCGGGGACGCCACCGGATTCCGCTCGCCGCGAAACCCCGTCGGGACGACGCACTTCGGCAGCTCACGGCCCCGCGCATTCCGACCCCTGCGGGCTGCCCGGGACTAAGCTGGCCGTCGTGACTGCCCCGAATCTCACCCGCGACCAGGCCCGCGAGCGCGCCGCCATCCTCGACGTCTCGACGTACACCATCGATCTCGATCTGACCGACGGCAACGGCCGACCCGGTGTCGACACGTTCCGGTCCACCACCACCGTGGCGTTCACCGCGACCGCCGGCTCGTCGACGTTCATCGACCTGGTGGCACCGCGACTGCTGTCGGCGACGCTCAACGGCGTCGCCCTCGACGTCTCCGGATTCGACGAGTCGGTCGGCATCGCACTGCCCGATCTGGCCGCCGAGAACGAGCTCACCGTGGTGGCCGACTGCGCCTACTCCAACACCGGCGAGGGTCTGCATCGCTTCGTCGACCCCACCGACTGCTCGGTGTATCTGTACACACAGTTCGAGACCGCCGACGCCAAGCGTATGTTCGCCTGTTTCGATCAGCCGGATCTCAAGGCCACCTACACCCTCACCGTCGCCGCACCCGAGGACTGGAAGGTCATCTCCAACGCGGCCCTGGTGCAGAACGTCGCGGCCACCCCGGGGGTGTTCCGGTTCCGCGAGACCGCGGTGATGAGTACCTATCTCGTCGCCCTGATCGCCGGCCCGTACGCCGAGTGGACCGACACCTACACCGACGAGCACGGCACCATCCCGCTGGGCATCTACTGCCGCGGTTCACTGGCCGAGTTCATGGACGCCGACCGCCTGTTCACCGAGACCAAACAGGGATTCGCGTTCTACCACAAGAACTTCGGCACCCCTTATGCGTTCGGCAAGTACGACCAGCTGTTCGTCCCGGAGTTCAACGCCGGTGCCATGGAGAACGCCGGCGCGGTGACCTTCCTGGAGGACTACGTCTTCCGGTCGCGCGTCACCAAGTACCTCTACGAGCGTCGTGCCGAGACGGTGCTGCACGAGATGGCGCACATGTGGTTCGGCGACCTGGTCACCATGCAGTGGTGGGACGACCTGTGGCTCAACGAGTCCTTCGCCACCTTCGCCTCGGTGCTGTGCCAGGCCGAGGCCACCGAGTACACCAGCGCCTGGACCACCTTCGCCAACGTCGAGAAGTCCTGGGCCTACCGCCAGGACCAGTTGCCCTCGACCCACCCGGTGGCCGCCGACATCCCCGACCTCGCCGCGGTGGAGGTCAACTTCGACGGCATCACCTACGCCAAGGGCGCATCGGTCCTCAAGCAACTGGTGTCGTATGTGGGCCTCGAACCGTTCCTGGCGGGCCTGCGGGACTACTTCGCCACCCACCGGTTCGGCAACGCCACGTTCGCCGATCTGCTCGCCGCACTGGAGAAGTCGTCGGGACGCGATCTCTCGGACTGGGGTGGTCAGTGGCTCAAGACCACCGGCATCAACGTGATGCGCCCCGACTTCGAGCTCGATGCCGACGGGGCCTTCACCCGGTTCACCATCGTGCAGGACGGTGCCGCACCGGGCGCCGGTGAACGTCGCGCACACCGTCTACGGGTGGGTGTCTACGACGACACCGCCACCGGCACGCTGGAGCGCACGCACAGCGTCGAGCTCGACGTCGACGGTGAGCGCACCGACGTTGCCGAACTCGTCGGTGTCCCCCGCGGCAAGCTGGTACTGATCAACGACGACGACCTCACCTACGCGTCGGTGCGGCTCGATCCCGACTCGCTCGCGACGGCGACCGCGCGGATCGGTGACATCACCGACTCGATGCCGCGCACCCTGGTGTGGTCGGCGGCGTGGGAGATGACCCGCCAGGCCGAGATGCGTGCCCGCGACTTCGTCGAGCTGGTGCAGCGCGGTATCGCCGCGGAGACCGAGATCGGTGTGGTGCAGCGGGTGCTGCTGCAGGCGACCACCGCGATCGAGGCCTATGCCGACCCGCAGTGGGCGGCGCAGACCGGCCGGCCCGGGTTCTCCGCGCGGCTGCTGGAACTGGCCCGGGGCGCCGAGGCCGGGTCCGATCACCAGCTGGCCTTCGTCAACACGCTGCTCGCCGGCCGGCTCACCGAGGATCAGGTACCGGTGGCACAGGGACTGCTCGACGGCGACGACCCGGCCGCACACGGCCTGTCCGGGCTGACCGTCGACGCCGATCTGCGCTGGAAGCTGGTGCGTGCACTGGCCACCGCCGGTGCGATCGACACCGATCCGGCATCGACCCCGGTGATCGACGCCGAGGCCGAGCGCGACAACACCGCGGCCGGGACCCGTCAGGCGGCTGCGGCACGCTCGTCGCGTCCCCTCCCCGAGGCCAAGGCCGATGCGTGGGCGCGGGCGATCGACGACGACTCGCTGTCGAACATCTACACCCGCACGATGATCGAGGGCTTCGCCCGTCCGGGTCAGTCCGATCTGCTCGACGCCTATGTCACGAAGTACTTCGAGGCGGTGCCGGGCGTCTGGTCGCGGCGGTCGAGTGAGGTCGCCCAGACCGTGGTGGTGGGCCTGTACCCGTCGTGGGCGATGACCGACGAGGCGATCGCGGCAGCGGACGAGTTCCTCGCCGCAGACCATCCGCCGGCCCTCAAGCGTCTGATCTCGGAGGGACGGGATTCGGTGGCACGTTCCCAGCGGGCCCGGATCTTCGACGCCGGCGCCTAGCGCGGGAGGCGGCCGAGACGACTTCGGCCGCCATCCCGTCGGGGATGGCGGCCGAAGTGGTGTTGTCCTGTGGTCCGCGCGATCAGTTCGATGCGGCGGCGGTCGCGACCACGTGCAGGGCCGCGATGAGACCGTCGATCAGATGTCCAGTGCGGAAGCTGCCGATCGCAGCGGTCACACCGAGCTGGGCGACGCGATCGTTCACGCGGTCGGCGACCTTCTCACCGGAGACCACGACGACGTCGTGGCTGTTGGGCGAGACGGCGATGAGCGCACCGTTGGCGGGCTCGGGAGCCTTCGAGAGAACCTTGCGGGCCTCGTCGACCGGATCGGTACCGAGGTCGCCGATATAGACCGAGAACCGCACCAGTGCCTTCTCGCTGGCGGCCTTGAGCGCGTCGTCGAGCGCGATGAGCTCCGACTGCGAGAACGGCGGGGTGTCGGGGGTCTGCCCCGGGAAGCGGGCGGCCGAGACGCGACCACTGTTGGTGATCACCGTGCCCATCGGCAGCGCCGTGACCGGGGAGAGCTTGACCTCGCCCGCGGCCTGAACCTGAGTTACGTCACCACTTGCCACTGGCCGAGCCTCCATCCACATCGGTCGGTTCTGCGTGCCGCGGGAGCGCCATCGGCTCGATGTCGGTGGCACTGAACAGCAGCGGCTTGTGCGTCCAGGGCTGATCGAGCTTGTACTCCTGCACCTTCGGGTACTTCACGCCGAACGAGAACGCCATCGAGACCACACAAGCGATGACGAACACGACGCAGATGACCGTGACGGCGACTCCGATGCCGACCATCGAGCTGTCCATAACGTCCTTTCGAATCAGCGCCCGCAATCGGCGGATCTGCCCAGGTCACTACCATGGACTGCACCCGCGCCGGCAGGCCGTGTGAACAATCTATCCCACCGATGCCGCTGCGTCCCAGTGGGGCCTACAGAGCGTCGTAGACGATTTCGGGGTCGTTCACGCCGCACCCGCGTCGAGATACTGGGCCCAGGCCGGGTCGATCTCCTTGATCGTCGCGAGCAACCGCCAGTGCCTGCCCTTGGGGGCGGTCAGCGGGGTGTGCAACGTCCATCCGATCTCGCTGAGCAGATGGTCGGCCTTCTTGTGGTTACAGCTCGCGCAGCACGCCACGCAGTTGTCCCACGAGTGGGTGCCGCCGCGGCTGCGTGGCTGGACGTGGTCGATGGTGGTGGCCTTGGCGCCGCAGTAGCCGCAGCGGAACCGGTCGCGGTGCATCAGCGCCGCCCGGGTCATGGGGATCACCGCACGATAGGGCACGCGGACGTAGCTGCGGAGTCGGATCACCGAGGGCACGGGGACCACCGTGTCGGCGGAGTGGATGGCCATCCCGGGGCCGGCCGAGTGGATCACCTCGGCGCGTTCACGCAGGACCAGCACGATCGCGCGGCGCAGGGAGACCGCGGTGAGCGGTTCGAAGGTGGCGTTGAGCAGCAGGACCCGACGGCGACCCCAGAGCGAGGTCGAGTCACGCGGCTCGGTCGGGGCGTCGAGGATCGGCGGATCGGTGTGACGCACTCCACGCAGCGTCGTGACCTCACCGACATGCCGTTGGCCTCTGCGTGTCATCCAGCCTCCCGTGTACTTCCACCGGACTGGTCAAGTGGAACACGGCGAGGCCCGGTCTGCACGACAATTCTGGGTGTCGATGCAGGTCGTTTGTGTGAACAGCGCGTGGCCGCAGGGTCACCTGACGATCCGCCGCAACGCGTCGGCGGGTCGCGGTTTGAACGCGTCGGCGACACTGGAGGACAATGTGCGGTGTGAGTGGACAGCCCCCGCACGCGCAGCCCGAAGACCAGCCGACCCCGCGTTCGTTCTATGACGAGGTCGGCGGTCATGACACCTTCGTGCGGCTGACCCGCACGTTCTATGTCGAGGTGGCCAAGGACGAGATCTTGCGCCCCCTGTACCCCGAGGCCGACCTCGGTCCGGCCGAGCGCCGCATGCGGATGTTCCTCGAGCAGTACTGGGGCGGACCCCGCACCTACTCCGACGAGCGCGGCCACCCTCGGCTGCGGATGCGGCACATGCCGTTCACGATCGGCCCGATCGAACGTGACGCCTGGCTGCGTTGCATGCACATCGCGATCGCATCCATCGACGCCGACACCCTCGACGACGCGCATCGTCGGGCACTGGTCGACTACATGGAGATGGCCGCACAGTCGATGATGAACTCGGCGGTCTGACCCGCGTTTGCGCATCGCTCTGCGACCCGCCGTACCCCCCAGGATTCCTCAACCTGTGGTTCAGGTGGTAGAGAATTGCGACGTGAGTGATGAGACATCGAGCGAAGGCCCCGTCGCAGGTCCCGACGGCGGGCCACTCGGCCCGGCGGGTGATGCCGCCCCCGAGGACTCCCTCACCGCCGACTCGCCGGTGACCGACGAGAGGCCTTCTGACCCGGTGGAGCCCGCCGATCTCGTCCCCGACGACGGGCCGACCGACGCGCATGCCGAGCCCGATTCGGACGTGGAACCGGCCGAGCCTGCCGATGAGCCGGATGCGGTCACCTCCGCCGGTGAGCCCGCCGATGAATCCGCAGGTGACGAGCCGGTTTCCGAGTCTGCCCAGTCCGCCGCGGATGACGCGGATGACGCGATCACCCGTGAGGTCGTCCCGGCCGCGGGTCCGGCCGCCGACGATCACCCGGCCGCCGACGACGTGCCCGAGCCGATCGGGCCGGAGACGATCGAACCCGAGCAGTTCGACCCGGAAGCGATCAGCCCCACGCCGATCCCCGGGGGCGCCTTCCCGACGGTCCCCCAGCTCGACCCCGCCGACGACACCTGGTGGCGGTCGGCGATCTTCTACCAGATCTATCCGCGGTCGTTCTCCGATCTCGACGGCGACGGTGTCGGCGATCTGGCCGGCGTCATCGACAAGCTCGGCTACCTGGAGTTGCTCGGTATCGACGCGCTCTGGTTGTCGCCGATCATGCGTTCGCCGATGGCCGACCACGGCTACGACGTCTCCGATCCGCGTGACATCGATCCGCTGTTCGGTGATCTCGAGGACTTCGACGATCTGATCGCCGAGGCGCACGACCGCGACATCCGCGTGACGATGGATCTGGTGCCCAATCACACCAGCGACCAGCACGCGTGGTTCGCCGCCGCGCTCGCTGCCGGCCCCGGCAGTCCCGAGCGCGGCCGCTACATCTTCCGCGACGGGATCGGCGAGGGCGGCGACGAGCCACCGAACAACTGGCACAGCGTCTTCGGCGGTCCCGCGTGGACGCGCGTCACCGAGTCCGACGGCACTCCCGGCCAGTGGTATCTGCACATCTTCGCCGCCGAGCAGCCGGATCTGAACTGGGAGAATCCCGAGGTCTGGGACGATCTCGAGACCACCTTGCGTTTCTGGCTCGATCGCGGTGTCGACGGTTTCCGGATCGACGTGGCCCACGGCATGGCCAAGCCCGAGGATCTTCCGGACATGGACCTCGAGTCCACCCGTCTGCTGCAGAACGACGACGACGATCCGCGGTTCAACAACTATGCGGTGCATGACATCCACCGCAAGATCCGCGCCGTGCTCGACGAGTACCCGGGCGCGGCCAACGTCGGCGAGATCTGGGTCGAGGACAACGAGCGGTTCGCCGAGTACCTGCGTCCCGACGAGCTGCATCTCGGCTTCAACTTCCGGCTCGCCAAGGCCGCTTTCGACGCCGACGAGATCCGTGATGCGATCGAGAATTCCTTGGATGCCGTGGTGTCGGTGGCCGGCACGCCGACGTGGACGTTGAGCAATCACGACGTCGAGCGCGAGGTGACCCGTTACGGCCGCCCGGTCGGTGACACCGATGCCCGGCCCGACCTCGAACTCGGCATCGCCCGCGCCCGCGCGATGGCCCTGGTGGAGTTGGCACTGCCGGGTTCGGTGTTCATCTACAACGGCGCCGAGCTGGGCCTGCCGAACGTGGATCTGCCCGACGAGGTGTTGCAGGATCCGGTGTGGGAGCGGTCCGGACACACCGAGCGCGGCCGCGACGGATGCCGTGTACCGATTCCGTGGGAGGGCAACGAACCGCCGTTCGGGTTCAGTTCGTCATCACAGACCTGGCTGCCGCTCCCCGAGTCGTGGTCGCGGTTCACCGTCGAGACCGAACTCGAGGACATCACCTCGACGCTGTCGCTGTACCGGCAGGCCATCGACCTGCGGTCGGAGCGACCGGAGTTCGCCGGGACGCAGGTGGAGTGGTACGGCGCCCCCGAGGGTTGCCTGGCGTTCCGCCGCTCGGAGGGCAGGCTGATCTGCGCACTCAACGCGAGCGACGCCCCGGTGCCCCTGCCGCCCGGAGAGCTCCTGCTGGTGAGCGCACCGCTCGTCGACGGTCACCTCGCACCGAACGCCGCCGCCTGGTTGGTCTGAGAGACCGGCCGAGCCGAACCCGAAGCACACCCCTGCGTCGATCAACCACCGAATTCGGTTGCCACCATGGATGGTTGAGCCGAC